>JAUWPQ010000078.1 GCA_030611515.1 Planctomycetota bacterium
TCGGGCGAAGAGTGTTTCGGCAGAGACCAAACGTTCCTGCTGTTTGAAAGCTTTGATGCAGATTATTTGAACCAGACACAAGACAAATGATTCGAAAGGCAAGTGAGATGTTGCAAGCAACTGTAAATAACAATGTAACGCATGAACAAATCAATCAGATCAGCGAGCAGATTAAAACGCACAGCGAGCCTTTTCGTCGGTTACTAGGCGAAGTTGGTCGTGTGATCGTGGGTCAAGAGCAGCTCATGCATCGGATGCTCGTAGCCTTGCTGGGCAATGGTCACCTGCTGATCGAAGGTGTTCCCGGGTTGGCCAAGACAACGGCAGTCTCCTGTCTCGCGAAGGGTATCAATACAGGATTCCAGCGATTGCAGTTCACCCCAGATCTCCTCCCAGCCGACTTGATTGGAACGTTGATCTATCGACCGCAGGATCAAGACTTTGTTGTCCAAAAAGGCCCGATATTTTCAAACCTGATTCTGGCAGACGAAATCAATCGTGCACCTGCCAAAGTACAGAGTGCGCTCTTGGAAGCGATGCAAGAGAGACAGGTTACAATCGGTGGTGAAACGCATCTACTCGACGATCCTTTTATTGTCATGGCGACGCAAAACCCGGTTGAGCAGGAAGGGACTTATCCGCTCCCCGAGGCCCAACAAGACCGGTTCATGTTCAAGGTCTTCGTCGACTACCCGAACTTCAACGAGGAATTCGAGGTGGTCCGGCGCACGACCACGACCATGACCGATTCGATTACCCCGGTGCTGACGGCCGAGGAAATCCTCGAATTGCAGGCGATCGTCCGCCAGGTGCCGGTGGCCGACCACGTTATCCGCTACGCGCTGGCGCTGGTGCGTCAAACCCGGGTCCGCGAGGCCGGAGTTCCCGACTTCGTCCGGGACCAACTCAGTTGGGGCGCCGGTCCGCGCGCGGTCCAGTTTCTGATTCTCGGGGGCAAGGCTCGGGCACTGTTGGAAGGCCGCTCCCACGTCGCCTGCGAGGACGTGCAAACGTTGGCAAAGCCCGTGTTGCGGCACCGCCTGGTGTTGAACTTCACGGCCGAGAGCGAGGGCGTTACGCCCGACGACTTGATCGAGCGTATCGTGGACATTACCCCCACCCGCGAAGACGAGTTGACCCGCGATGCACGATTCCAGGAAATTTTTGCGTCCTGAGGCGATCAAGCGGATCAGCCGCCTCGGCCTGCGCGCGCGCCACATTGTCGAGGGATTTCTCTCCGGCTTGCATCGCAGTCCGTACTTCGGTCAGTCGATCGAGTTCCGGCAGCACCGCGAATATACCCACGGCGACGACCTGCGCTACGTGGACTGGAAGGTCTGGGCCAAACAGGACCGCTACTACGTCAAACAATTCGAGGAGGACACAAACCTCCGCTGCACGTTGCTGTGCGACGTCTCGGCCAGCATGCGCTACGGCCGCGGCGACTTCAATAAGTACGAATACGCATGCACCATCGCGGCCTCTCTGGCCTACTTGCTGTTGCGACAGCAGGACGCCGTCGGCTGCGTGGCCTTCGACGAATCCGCCCGGATGATCGTTCCCCAGCGGACCAAACGGAATCACCTGAATTCGATCATCAAGGCGCTGGAGCTTAGCGACCCTAGAGAGAAAACCGACCTTTACCAAATACTTCGCAACGCGACCGAGAGCTATCCGCGGCGGGGGATGATGATCTTGGTCTCCGACCTGTTCGTCGAGCGCGAAGGGCTTTTTCGCGGACTGCGGCTGCTGCGGAGCCGAGGGCACGACGTGATGGTCTTCCACGTGCTGGACGACGATGAGTTGGATTTCCCGTTCAGCGGGCCTACCCGCTTCGAGGGCCTGGAACTGGCCGAGCAACTCCGCTGCAATCCCCGCGCGCTGAGAGAAGGATACCTGAACTCGCTGGGCGAGTACCTGGAGGAAGTCCGCCGCGGCTGCTCCCGGCACGACGTGGATTACGTCTTGCTCCGCACCAGCCAGCCGTTGGACGCCGCCTTGGCCGCGTTCTTGAGCAACCGATTGGGAACCCGACGATAAAAATGAAACGAGAGAACTTGCGAAGCCGCAAGCGGTAATCCCCCCGCGACCGCAGTCGCGGGGCGTTTCCCACTATCCACTACCCACTATCCACTACCCACTATCCACTAATCCATGCCCTCTTTCGTCAACCCAGCACTGTTTTGGACCTTGGGCCTGCCGACCCTCGGCGTGGTTGCGATACCGGTGTTGATCCACCTGATCAACATGATGCGCCACCGGCGGATCGAGTGGGCGGCGATGGAGTTCCTGCTGCTGAGCCAGAAGAAACACCGCACTTGGATCATCTTCAAGCAACTCCTGCTGCTGTTGCTGCGGATGCTCGCGGTGGCTGCCGTCGTCTTCCTGGTTGCCCAGCCGAGACTGCGAAGCCAGTGGGGAAATCTGCTCGGAGGCGTTCACACGCATCACATCGTGCTGTTGGACGACAGCTACTCGATGTCCGACCGTTGGGCCGACACCGCCGCTTTCACGGAAGCCAGAAAAGTCGTCGAGCAAATCGGCATAAACGCTTCCCGCGAGGACCACCCGCAGTCCTTCTCGCTGTTGCGTTTCTCGCGGGCGGCGTTGCCGGAAAGCGCCGGAAAACCGGATATGTTGAAGCAGCCGGTCGGCAAGGATTTCTCGGACGAACTGGAATCGCTGCTCGGCAAGCTCGATGTCTCGCAGACCGCCGCCGGTCCCATGCCCGCGCTGCAAGCGATCGGAGAACTGCTCGGCGACGGCGCCGAGGAGCAGCGCATCGTATATCTGATTTCCGACTTTCGCGCCCGGCAGTGGAACGAGCCGACCGAGCTGCGCAAGGAGTTGCTGCGCTTGGGCGAGTCGGGGGTCGATGTCCGCCTGATCGACTGCGTCGACCGCACGCGTCCCAATCTGGCGATCGTTTCGCTTTCGCCCGCCGAGGGGATCCGCGCGGCGGGCGTACCCTGGTTCATGGACCTCTCCGTGCGGAACTACGGTCCCACGCCGGTCCGCGAGGTAGCGGTCACTTTGGGCGAGGACGGGCACGGCCGGCCGTCGGTCGTATTGGCGGAAATCCCGCCCGGCAAAACGGCCACTGAACGGTTCCTGGTCCATTTCCCCGACGCTGGCCCGCACGACGTCACCGCCCGACTCCCCGGCGACGCGGTCGAAGCCGACAACCACCGCTGCTCGACGGTCGATCTGCCGCCGGACGTTCCCGTGTTGCTGGTCGACGGCGGCTTTCGGGCCCGCGACGCCCGATACTTGAGTTTTGCCCTGGCCCCCGGCGAGTCTGTCCGCACCGGAGTGCAGCCGCAAATCGAAACGCCGCGATTTTTGAGCCTCAAGCCGCTCGCCGATTTCCACGCCATCAATCTGGCGAACGTCGGCCGGTTGGATTCATCGGCCGTCACCGCGTTGGAAAAGTACGTTTCAGCGGGCGGGGGCCTGGCGCTGTTTCTCGGCGACCGCACGGAGTTGAAGTTTTACAACGACGTTCTCTATCGCGACGGGAAGGGGCTTTTTCCGGTCCCCTTGGCACGCGAAGAAGAGCTTTTGGTCGACCGGCTGGAGCCTGCTCCCGACGTGCAAGTGGAGCGGCACTTCATATTCCGTGTGTTCGCCACCGAGCAGAATCCGTATTTGCATACGGTAATCGTCCAGCGATATTTCGCGTTGCCGCCCGGCTGGCAGCCGCCGGCCGACTCGACCACGCGCGTCGTGGCCCGGTTGCGCAACGGCGCGCCGCTGGTGGTCGAGCGTGAGTTCGGCAAGGGTCGCGTGGTGGCGTTTCTCACCGGCGCGGCCCCCGTTTGGAACAACTGGGCGCGGAACCCCAGCTTTGTGGTGGCCATGCAAGACCTGCAAGCGTATCTGGCTCGGCGGCCCGCCAAAACCCAATCGCGGACGGTCGGATCGCCTTTGGAGTTGAATCTGAATCCGGCCCTCTATCAGTCCAACCCGGAAGTGCGTTTCGATTATCCCGAACAGTCGGGCAAGCCGTCCGTGACGGTCAACGCGACGAAGTCGGCAGACGGGAACGGGATGTTGACCGCGTCGTTGCTCGATACCAACGTCAGCGGTTTCTACGAGGTGCGGCTGACCCGCGCCGACGGCACGGCCGAGACGCGCCGATACGCGGTGAACGTCGATCCGGCCGAGGGCGACCTGACGGCGCTCGACGGCGAGAAACTCGCCTCGCGCCTGGAAGGCGTAAAATATCGTTATCAACAGGCCGCGGACTTCCAATCCACGGCCATCGAGCTTGCCGGGTACGACCTCGGCGAGATACTGCTCTATGCGTTGATCCTGCTGTTGGTGGGCGAGCAAATCCTGGCCTGGTCGGCCAGCTACCATCCGGCGAAGCGACACCCGCTGGTCAAAGGAAACGCCGCATGACATTCGTTCTCCCGCCGCTGTTGGCCGAAAGCGTGACCCGAACCACGTTCGAGTGGGCACGAATCCAGTCGAACTCCGATTGGATCCGGCCGATCCTCGTCCTGATCGTCATCCTGCTGTTCGTCCGTTACATGTACCGCCGCGACGCCGAGGAACTCAGGCCGTGGTGGAAGTGGCTGCTGACCGCGCTGCGGACCGCGGTCTTTCTCGGACTGCTGATCCTCTACTTGCAGCCCTCTTGGCGGTCGGAACGCGAGGAGGTGCGGAATTCCCGCGCGCTGCTGCTGTTCGACACCAGCCTGAGTATGGGGCTGTCGGACGCCGATCCGTCCGCCGTCGGCGGAACGCGGAATCGGTCGCAGAACGTCGCCGATGCGCTCGAAAAATCCGACTTCATCGAGCGGCTCCGCAAGACGCACGACGTGGCCGTGTTCCAGTTCGACGATGCCCTGAAACCAGCCAGCGTGGCGAATCTGAAGAAAGTGTCGCCGGAGGATGAGAAATCGGCGGAAACACCCCCGCCGTTGCAACGGGGGGGCGTTGACGACGGAAATGAACCGCCCGGCCGCGATGCTGGCCCCGACACCGCCCCCGATTGGAAAAAACTGCTCGCGCCCAGCGGAACCGAAACCCGGCTCGGCCAGGCCCTGATGCAACTGATTCAACAGGAGCGGGGCACGCCGGTCTCGGGGATCATCGTCTTTAGCGACGGTGGGCAAAACGCCGGCATCTCACCCGAGTCGGCCGTCGAGTTGGCCCGGGAAGCGAAAATACCCATCTTCACCGTCGGACTGGGTTCGGACAAACAGCCGACCAACGTCGCTGTTTCCGACCTGGTCGTGCCGGCCCGCGCCTATCCAGGCGATCGGTACACCATGACCGGCTACCTGCAAGCCCAAGGGATGCCGGGCAAGACGGTAGTGGTGCGAGTTTTTTCGCGTCCGGCGGGCAATGGGGCCGAGGTCGGCGAAGGCGAACTGCTCGAAAGTCGGGAGGTCACGCTCGGCGGCGACGGCGAGGTGCTCCCGGTCAAGTTCGAGTTGCTTCCAGAGGCCGCCGGCCGCCGCACTTTGCGGCTACGGGTCCAGGCCCCCGAAGGCGACCGCAATCCGGCCGACAACGCCCGCGAGGCAGACATTGAAATCATCGACCGCAAGAGCCGCGTCCTGCTGTTCGCCGACGGACCGATGCGGGAATACCAGTTTCTCCGCAACCAACTCTACCGCGACCGCTACACCAGCGTCGACGTGCTGCTGCAAAGCGGCAGGGAGGGGATGTCGCAGGACGCCGATGCGATCCTCGACGATTTCCCCGTGATCCGCCGGGAGATGTACGAATACGACTGCGTGGTGGCCTTCGATCCCAATTGGAAAGCGCTTAGTATCCAGCAGATTGAACTGCTGGAAAAATGGGTTGCCGACCAGGGGGGAGGTTTGATCGTCGTCGCCGGGCCGGTACACGTCGGCCAAAACATTCGCGGATGGGTCCACGACTCGGCCATGTCCACCGTGCGCAACTTGTACCCTGTCGAGTTTTACGACCGTTTGGCGACCGTCGACGGCGGCGTTTTCGCCGGCAAGGAGGCCTGGCCCTTGGACTTCACCCGCGAAGGACAGGAAGCCGACTTCCTCTGGCTGGCCGACACGGCGACCGCCAACCGTATGGCTTGGAACGATTTTCCCGGCGTGTATAGTTGCTGTCTGGTGCGGAGTCCGAAGCCGGGCGCCACCGTCTATGCGTGGTTCTCCGATCCCCGCGCCGTCCAAGGCGGAGATCAACCGGTTTATTTCGCCGGACAGTTTTACGGCTCCGGCAGCGTTTTTTACTTGGGCAGCGGCGAAATGTGGCGGCTCCGCGCCGTCGACGATACGTACTTCGATAAGTTTTACACGAAACTGATCCGTCACGTCTCGCAAGGCCGGCTCTTGCGCGGCTCCAGCCGCGGCGTACTGCTGGTCGGACAGGACCGATACCTGCTGGGCAACACAGTCGAGGTCCGGGTGCAATTGACCGACCTCCGGCTGGAACCTCTCGAAGCGCCAAACGTCAAATTACAAGTGTTCGCCCCGGACGGCGCAACGCAGACGATTACGTTGCGGCCCGACCCGACGCGGGTAGGCGCCTTCCTGGGGCAGTTCCCCGCGCTGCTGGAAGGAACGTACCGCCTCGAACTGCCCGTGCCCGAAAGCGACAACGAGCGGCTAAGCCGCCGCATACAGGTGAAGGCCCCCGATCTGGAGCGCGAAAACCCGCGACGGAACGATGTCCTATTGAGCGCCATCGCAAAAAACACGGGCGGCCGGTACTACATCGGCATGGAATCGGCCGTGGCGATGCATGGGGTTCCCCCCCTTACGATGCAGTTGAAAGACCGCACGAGCACCGTTGTCCTCCCAATTACCCCAGACCCCCGAGAGAAGGAGGCTTGGCTTCGGTGGATCATGATCGCTTTGTGCGGTTTTCTTTGTTTTGAGTGGTTGGTGCGGCGGTTGCTCCGACTGGCGTAAATACAAATTGGTGTAGAATGAAAGGGGGTGAAATTCACCCCCGGAAACCTGAGTTTCCTGGTTCCCACGCTCCGCGTGGGAACCCACTCGTTCCGACGCTCTGCGTCGGTGGCGGAGGCGACGCGGAGCGTCACGGGCAGTGCGTTCCCACGGAGGACCGTGGGAACGAGGAAAATAGTTTAATGGCGATCCTCCGGGGGCTGTTAGCCCCCGGCTAGTTTGAAACAACGCAAACATGCCATGGCAACGCTAGACCACGACGACCGACCGACACTTGCCCCCCCGGCACGAACCTTGCTAGGCGCGCTGCGTCGCCGCATCCGCCAATACGTTTGGCTGGAAGGTTCCGCCGCCGCCGTGGCATGGTTGGGCACGGCGTTTTGGGCAACCCTTGCGGCCGATTGGTTCTTCGAGCCGTCCCCGCCGGTCCGCGCGGTCATGCTTGCCGCGGTCGCCGCGGTGGTGGTGCTGATCCTCTTTCGCATGATCGGCCGTCGGGCGTTCGTCCCCATCACGGACAGCAACGCGGCCACCGTGCTCGAACGCCGGTTTCCACAACTTAACGACAGCCTGCTGACGGTCGTTGAACTCGGCAACCGGCCGGTGGACGACAATCTAAGCGAGGAGATGCTGGCGATAACTTGCCGCGAGGCATCGGCCCGCGTCGAAGAGGTCGAACTTAGAAAGGTATTCAATCCGCGTCCGTTGTGGCTGCATTGCGGCGCCGCGACTCTGCTTACGATCAGCGTGGCGATGTTCGCCGTACTGTTTTCCGGAGCGTTTGGCGTTTGGGCCAACCGCGTGTTGGCGCTGTCCGGCGATCTATGGCCTCGGTACTCGGATATATCGGTCGACGGTTTTACCGACGGCTTGCGCAAGGTTGCCCGCGGTTCGGACGTGGAGATAGTGGCGAAGGCCGACACCCGAATGCCGCGAGTGCCGGAAAAAGTCGAAATCCGCTATCGGACCGAAGGTGGCGGACGCGGCCGGGTGACGATGGACCGCCACGGCATCTCGCGTGGCGAAGAGGACTATTACCAGGAGTTCTCTCACACCTTCCGCGGCGTGCTTTCCGACATCGACTTCGACGTGATCGGCGGCGACGATCGCGTAAGCAACTTGCGAATTCAGGCCGTCGATAGCCCCATGATCTCGCGGATGACGCTCGATTGCGAGTTGCCCGCCTACATCCGCCGCCGCCAGCCCCCGCTGCCGGTTACCGGAGTGATGCAAATCCCCATGGGCAGCCGCGTGACCGTCCACGCCGAAGAGGCCAACAAGGAACTCGTCCGCGTGCGGGTCGACAAAGTCGTCGCCGACCGATCGGAGACGACCGAAGTGCTGGAGACGGATAAGTTGAACGCGGACCACCGCGGCTTCTCCCACACCCTGGAACGGTTGGACGACAACACCACCTTGCTGTTCACGTTGACCGACGTGGACGGCATCACGGGCCGCGAGCCGGTCCGGCTGGTGCTCGTCGCGGCGCCCGACCAGCCGCCGCAAATGGCCGTGCAATTGGACGGCATCGGCGCGGCAATCACCCCGCAAGCCAGCGTGCCGGTCGTCGGCCGGATCGCCGACGACTACGGCATCGGCCGGGTCTGGTTCGAGTACGCGATCGACGATCGCGAGCCGGCCGGTCAGCCGATAGCCGAACTCCCGCGCGCCCCTGCCGCCTTCAACCTGGACGACGCGGCGTTGGAAGTCCGCCCCTTGGGAGTCAAACCGGGCCAAAAACTGCTGATCACCGTCCGCGCCGTCGATCTCTGCGACCTCGGCCAAGGTCCCAACCTGGCCGGCAGCGAGCGATGGCTGTTGGAGATCGTCACGCCGGACCAATTGCGGGCAATGCTCGAAGCGCGGGAGTTGGTCTTGCGGCAGCGGTTCGAGCGGATGCTGCAAGAGGTGGCCGAGACGCGGGATCTGCTGGCCCGGCTCGATTTTGAATCGGATGAATCGGCCAATCCAGCCGCGGCGCCGGCCGGCAGCGAACCGGGCGATATGCCGGACAATATCGATTCGGTCGATACGCCCGAGCGGCGGGCCGCACTGCGATTGCTCCGCGTGCAAAGCGCGCTGAGCAACTGCCGGAAGAACGCCCAGGAGGTGTTGGGCGTGGCCGAGGCGTTCGACGACATTCGCAAACAACTGGTCAACAACCGCATCGACACCGAGGAATTGAAAAAGCGGATACAAGAAGGCATAGCGCGGCCGCTCCACGAGATTGCCGGCGAGATGTTTCCCGAATTGGAGCGGCGCATCGAGACCTTGCAGGCCGATCTGGAATCCCCCAAGCAAGGCCCCGCGCTCCGCAACCGCGCCCAAGCGCAGGCCGATGAAATACTCCTGGCCATGCAAAAAGTCCGCGACCGCATGCTCGAACTGGAAAGCTTCAACGAAGCGGTCGAATTGCTGCGGAAGATCGTCGAAATGCATAAAGAACTCAAAGAGGAAACCCAACGGCGGCACAAACAGAAAATCCGAGACTTACTTAAGGAGTAAGACGATGAGCACCGGCAATCGACTCCCGGCGGCGTTCGGATTGGCCCTGGCAGTGGTCTTGTTTCTTCCCGCCACGGTCCGCGCCCAGACCGGACCGGAGGACGCCGCGCGGGCGGGAACGGAAAACGAGCTTGGCCCCGCCGAAAAACTCGCTCTCCAGGAACGGCGCATCGCCGAGCAATACAAACATCTCGAAAGCGTCCTGCTGCGGATGGCCGAACTCAGCGCGGCCACCGATCCCCGCAGGGCAGCTTTGCTGAAAAAGGCGGTTGCCCAAAGCAAGAACCAATTGATCGCCGTACGCCTCGATCAACTCGTGGAGCTTTTAGGCAAGGACCAACTCTCCCGGGCCATAAAGGACCAAATCGATCTCGATCTTGATCTGCGCGCCCTGTTGGAACTTCTGATGAGCGAAAACCGCGCAAAAAGCCTCGAAAAGGAAAAAGAGCGCATCCGCCGATACTTGAAACAACTCAACAAAATCATCAAGCAGGAAAAGGACATTCAAGGCCGCACCACCGGCGGAGACAACACCAAACGTCTGGCCGATGAGCAAGAAAAACTCGCCGAAAAAACCGGCAAACTGGCCAAGGACATACAACAGGGTGGAGGGCGGAAGGCGGAAGGCGGAAAAGAGAAGGGGAAAAACGGAAAGGGAAAGGATGGAAAGGAGGGCGCGGAGGACGGAAAGGAAAAATCTGAATCTGGAGATCAGAAGGGAGAATCCTCGGACCAGAAAGGACAGAAGGGTCAGAAAGGTCAGCCAGGGCAGCCAGGGCAGCCAGGAGAGCAGAGCGATCAGCAGCAACAGCAGGAATCCGAGCAGAATCCCGCCGAAAAACGACTCAAAGCCGCCCGAGAAAAAATGAAGGAGGCGGAAAAGAAACTCAAAGAGGCCCAACGCGAGGGCGCCGCCGAAAAACAAGAGGAAGCCATCAGCGAGTTGGAAAAAGCCAAGGCGGAACTGGAAGAAATCCTTCGCCAACTGCGCGAGGAGCAAATTGCCCGGCTGCTGGCGATGCTCGAGGCCCGATTCCGAAAAATGATGCAAATGCAGCAGGAAGTCTATATCGGAACGCTGCGGCTGGACGCGGTGCCCTCCGCTCAGCGAACGCACAATCACGAAATCGAAGCCAGCCGGCTAAGCGGCAAGGAATCGCTGATCGTCGTCGAGGTCGACAAGGCGTTGCTCCTGCTCCGCGAGGACGGGACCGCCATCGCTTTTCCGGAAGCCATCGAACAGATGCGCGAAGACATGCAGCAGGTCGTCCAACGGTTGACGCGGACCAAGGTGGGCAAAATCACCCAGGGCATCGAGGAAGATATCCTGGAAGCCCTGAAGGAAATGGTCGAGGCATTGAAGAAAGCCCAGCAGGATCTGGAGGACCAGAAATCGCCGAAAGGCAAGCCCGGTCAGTCGGGGGATCCGCCGTTGATCGATATGTTGGCCGAGGTAAAAATGATCCGTGCCCTGCAAATGCGGGTAAACAAACGCACCAAACGGTACTCGAAAATGATCGACGGCGAGCAAGCCGACAGCGCCGAGTTGTTCGAGGCCCTTCGGCGGCTCGCCGAGCGAGAGAAACGAATCCATCGCGTCACCCGCGACCTACAATTGGGGAAGAACAAATGAAACCGAACCTCAAAAAAATCCTGGTTCCCACGCTCCGCGTGGGAGCCGACTGTTCCCGACGCTCCGCGTCGGCGGCGGGGACGGACTCCGCCCCAAAACCTCTCCAGTCGCCCGCTTTCTCGCTAAACATGCGAGCAAACGGACGCGGAGCGTCCGAACACATCGGTTCCCACGCGGAGCGTGGGAACCAGAAAAAAACCGCGGAGCGTGGGAACCAGAATATCCCCCTGGTTCCCACGTTCCACGTGGGAGCCGGAGCGGTCATCGCCCTGTTTACGATTGCCGTCCTCCTGGCCGAGCCGGCCGCGGGCCAGACGACCGACCCGCTCGCCAATAAAACCGCCGCCTGGAAACCGCTCGCGGCGGAACAGATCAAGGCCCTGGCGCTTGCCTGCCTGGAGGCGCCAAAGGCGGACGCCGCCGTTCGGTCCCGCGCGGAGGTTATCTGGCGCGACTTACCCGCCACGGCTACGGAAGACGACCTGCTGGTCCGTCTGGCGATGACGTACGCGCTGCTCGACCGGGACGCGGCGAAGCTGGTCGAGCTATGCTCCCAACCGCGGGGGCGACTTGTGCTTCCAACGCAGGCCTGGCTCCGCGCCGCCGCCGCGCCGCCGCTGCTGGTCAACAACCTGCGGCTGCTCTACGCCCGGTGGCTGATCGACGAGACGTTGTACGACGAGGCGTTGGAGCAACTTTCTGGTCTTGAGCCCGAGGAGGTGGCGGCCCCCGCCGCGCTGCTGTTCTACCAGAGCGTCGTATATCATTCCTTGCTGAACAAGGATTCCGGCTTGAAGTCGATCGGCGAATTGTTGCAAGGGGCCGAGTCCAGTCCGCGACGCTACGTCGTGCTGGCCCGGCTCATGCGGGAAGACCTCAAGGGTCTGCAAGACGACACGCTCGACCACATCGCCCGACGGATGAACGACGTCCGCCGCCGGCTTGACCTGGGCCGCGCCGGCAAGAAGGTCCGCAAGCGCCAGGACGGAATAATCGAGTCGCTCGACAAACTCATTAAGAAACTCGAAGAGCAACAGCAGCAATGCGCCTGTTCCCAACCCGGCGGCAACCCCATGCCCGACAGCAAGCTCGCCGGCGGCAAGGGACCGGGCAAGGTGGATAGGAAAAACATCGGCTCGGAGAGCGGATGGGGCAACCTGCCGCCGAAGAAACGCGAAGAGGCCATGCAGCAGATCGGACGCGACTTCCCTTCCCACTACCGCGACGTTATCGAACAATACTTCCGCCGGCTCGCTGCCGAGGAAAGTGAATAGTATAGTGGATAGTGACGACCGCTTGCGGCTTCGCAAACCAACAACACAAGCACAACCATGAGCAGCATACTCCTGGCGCTGATTCTCAGTTCCGCCGTACCACCGTTCGAGGCGCAAACGCTCGACGGCCAAACGATCTCCGGCGCCCTGGTCGAATTGACGGCCGATCGTCTGACCCTAGAGACGTCCCAAGGGCGGGTGTCGCTGGAAATGAAAAACCTCCTAACGCTTACCGCCAAGCGGGAGGCAAGGCCGTTCCCGCAAATGCCCGGCGTCATCGTCGAACTGACCGACGGATCGACGATCCACGGTCGGCAGTACGTCGCTCGCGGCGGACAGGCCCGAATCACCCTCGCCGGCGGCGAAGTCGTCGAGGCCCCCATGTCCGTCGTCCAGTCGGTCCGGCTCCAATGCGCCGACCCGCTCGACGCCGAATGGTCGCGGCTGATCGACGCGAAGGCCGACAGCGATCTGCTGATCGTCCGCACAAACGGAACGCTCGACTCGCACGGGGGCGTTGTTCACGACGTGACGGAAGACACCGTCGGCTTCGACCTCGACGGCGAAATCCTGCCGGTGAAGCGCTCGAAGGTCTACGGATTCGTCTATCGTCACGGCGTCGTCGACGAGCCGCCGCCGGCAATCTGCCGAATCACCGACGCCTCCGGCTCGCGTTGGTCGGCGCGGTCCGTGAGCCTCGCCGATAACCTGCAATGGGCAACGTCCACGGGGTTGAGCGTATCGCAACCGCTGGAGAACGTCTTGCGGATGGATTTTTCCCTCGGCAAGCTGGTCTATCTCAGCGATTTGAAACCCGACTCCACGGTCTGGACGCCGTATTTCGGCGGCGTACGGCTATTGCCGGCGCTCAGGCTGTTCTACGCCCCCCGTTTCGACCGCGGCTTCGAGTCGGAAACGCTGAAACTGGGTGGCAACGAGTACCGCAAGGGCCTGGCGCTCTTTGCCCGAACGGAACTGGTCTATCGGTTGCCGGTCGGCTTCCGCTGCTTCCGCGCCGTGGTCGGAATCGACGACGCCTGGGGCACGGGAGGAAAAGTCCGGCTGATAGTCCGCGGCGACGACCAGGTGTTGTTGGAAACCGACGTCTCCGGCAAAGACTCGCCGCAATCGATCGAGCTTAACGTGGCCGGCGTCCGGCGGCTGACGATCCTGGTCGATTTCGGCGACGACCTGGGTACCGGCGACCGACTTCTGTTGTGCAACGCGAGGATCGTAAAATGAACAGCCCGGGTCTAAGAATCCATCTCAAAATGTGGCACAGCCGCCCTCGGCTGTGTAATTCGCTCCGCACAGCCGAGGGCGGCTGTGCCACAAAAGAGGTTTTGAGACAACAACTAAGTAGGGTGGGGCTACGCTTCGCTTGTCCCACCCTACTGCTGCTGGCGGTTGCCGCGCAAGCCCTCGGCGCGCCGACCGCGGCGGTCATCGACGCCGAGTCCAAGCGGATCGACGTGATGAACAAGGCCAAGGACGCCGTGCTGGCCATCTTTCCGGCCAACGGACGGGGCGGCGGCTCCGGCGTGGTCATCTCACCCGACGGGTACGCACTGACCAACTATCACGTCGTGCGTCCCTGTGGAAAGGCCATGCAGTGCGGCATGGCCGACGGAAAGGCCTACGACGCCGTGCTGGTCGGCCTCGACCCGACCGGCGACGTGGCGCTGATAAAACTCTTCGGCCGCGACGACTTCCCCTGCGCCGAGATGGCCGACAGCGACAAGGTCCGCGTCGGCGACTGGGTCTTCGCCGCCGGCAACCCCTTCCTGCTGGCAACCGACTTTCAGCCGACCATCACCTTCGGGATCATCTCCGGGGTGCATCGCTATCAGTTTCCGGCCGGAACGTTGCTGGAGTACGCCGATTGCCTTCAGACCGACGCCTCGGTCAACCCCGGCAACTCGGGCGGACCGTTGTTCGACGCTCGGGGGAGATTGATCGGCATCAACGGCCGGTGTTCGTTCGAGAAACGCGGCCGGGTCAACGTCGGCATCGCCTACGCCATCTCGATCAACCAGATCAAGCACTTCATGGGCACGCTTCGCAGCGGACGGATCGTCGATCACGCCACGCTCGGCGCTCGGGTGGGCCGCGACGAGGACGGCCGCGTGGTGGTCAGAGACATACTCGACGGCTCCGACGCCTATCGCCGTGGACTGCGGGAAGGCGACGAGGTTGTCAGCTTCGGCGGACGGTCCATCGGCGCCCCCAACGAATTCAAGAACGTCTTGGGAATCTTTCCCAAAGGGTGGCGCGTGCCCCTGAGCTATCGCCGCGACGGAGAACGACGCGACGTCCTGGTCCGGTTGGCCGGCGTTCACGGACGAGAGGAACTGCTGAAAAAAGCGGGCGGAAGAAAAAGAGCCCGACCGCATCCGGTGCCCAAACCGGACGGAAAGCCGAAGAAACCCGCGCCCGGCAAGGACGCCAAGCCGCCGGCAAAACCCGCGAAACCGGCCGCGCCGCCGATCCCGAAGATCGTGGCCGAGCATTACAAGCAGAAGCGGGGTTTCTCCAACTACTATTACAACGAACTCGAACAGCGGCGGGTTTGGGAGGCTTGGAACCCGCGGTTGAATCTCGGCGGATCCCGCGGCGATTGGATCATCTCCGGCCCGCTCAGCGGCGGAGGTAAGTACAGCCTGCACCTAAGCAACGATGCCGCGTCGCTAATGCTCCCTTCCACGGAAATCAACTGGACCGCCGGCGCCGAGTTGGGTAACTCGCTGTTGCCGGAACACAGCGGTGGGCTTTTGCCCGCACTGTTCCTTTGGCGGAGACTGGCCGTCGAAGGGCTGAACCGCTTCGGCGACGTTTATTATTACGGCACGGCGCCGCTGGCCGGACATCAAGGGCTGGCCGACGTGTTGGTCGGTTCGCACAAGGGAGTGGACTGTCGTTTCTACTTCGATCCGGCCGATGGCCGCCTGTTGGCCTTGGAAATGTTTCCCGACGAGGAATCGGACCCGTGCGAGGTCTATTTTTCCGATTACCGTCAAACGGACGGCCGGCTGCTGCCGGGAAAAATGGTGGTCCGCTTCGGCGACGAGGCGTTTGCCACGCTTAGGATCGAAGGGTTCAAAGCGGAAGAGAAGGGGGAGGATTGAAAATTGAAAATTGAACATTGGAAATTGAAAATTGAAAATTCGCGGGTTCCCACGCGGAGCGTGGGAACCAGAAGAAACACTCTCGTTCCCACGGTCCTCCGTGGGAACGCACTTTCCGCGACGCTCCGCGTCGCCGCCACCGACGCGGAGCGTCGAAAAATGCGGGTTCCCACGCGGAGCGTGGGAACCAGGAAAGTTTATCTTTTCATCTTGTTGCTCTTTTCCGCGCCCGCCGCCGCCGCGATCGTCGATACGATCGATCGTGTACACCCAAAGATCGTCAAGATTTACGGTGCGGGCGGGTTCAGCGGAATGGAGAGCTACCAGAGCGGAATTCTCATTTCGCCCGAGGGGCACATCCTTACCGCGTTCAGCTACGTGCTCGACACCGACTATATCTCGGTGATGCTCTCCGACGGCCGCGAGTTGGACGCGAAGTTGCTGGGCGCCGATCCGAGGCTGGACGTGGCCGTGCTCAAGATCGAGGCCGAGGGTTTGCCCTGCTTCGACCTATCGGAGGCGGTAAAACTTGAGGCCGGCGCCAGGGTGCTGGCCTTAAGCAATGTTTTCGGCGTGGCACTGGGCGGCGAGCCGGTCAGCGTGCAAAAGGGCACGGTCGCGGTGGTCACGCAGCTCGATGCCCGGCGCGGCGTGTTCGAGACCCCTTATCGCGGCCCGGTCTACGCGCTCGACATGACCACGAACAACCCCGGCGCCGCTGGCGGGGCGCTGGTCACTTGCGGCGGAGAATTGGCCGGTATGTTGGGTAAGGAACTCCGCAACTCGCTGAACAACACCTGGCTCAACTACGCCTTGCCGATCGATAAAATTCGACAATCGGTCGAGGATATCCGGTCGGGCAAGTTTGTCGCCCGGCGAGATCCCGAGGAGGTCAAGAAACCGCTGCGGTCGCTCGACCCGACGGCATTGGGGATCGTGTTGGTCCCCGACGTTCTCGAGCGCACGCCCCCCTACGTCGATCGCGTCTTGCCCGGCTCGCCGGCAGCGCGGGCGGGTATGAAACCCGACGACTTGATCATTCTCTCCGGCGACCGCCTAATCCAATCCTGCAAGGCGCTGGCCAAGGAAATGGAGTTCGTCGATTACGAGGATCCGATCAGACTGACGGTCATCCGCGGCCAAGAGTTGCTGGAATTCACCTTGCGGTCGGCCGGCGGGTCGAAGCCATCGAAGAGGACGTATCCATGACGAATATCGTGCGATTCTTTCGCGTTCTGACGGCGGCGTTTTGCCTGCTGGCGGCGCCGTCGTTCGCTTCCGACGACGTCGAGTCGCAATTGCAGACGGCGCTTAGGGCCGCAGTCGAGCGAGTCGCCCCGGCGGTCGTCCAGATCGAGACTCTCGGCGGCCTGGAGCAGGTCGATGGGAAGCTGTTCGGCACTGGACCGACCACCGGATTGGTCGTCGGCCCACAGGGATATATTATCTCCAGCGCATTCAACTTCGCGGCCCAGCCGGCTTCGATCCTGGTGCGGTTGCCCGACGGAACGCGCAAGCCGGCCAAGCTGGTCGCCACGGACCATGCGCGGATGCTCGTGCTGTTGAAAATCGACGTGGATAAGCCGCTGCCGGTCGGCGAGATCGCCCCGCGCGGCGAGATGCGCGTCGGCCAATGGGCAATCGCCGTCGGACGGACTTTCCAGCTCGACCGGCCCAACATGGCGGTCGGAATCCTCAGCGCGCTGGACCGCGTCTGGGGCAAGGCCATCCAGACCGACGCCGCCGTCTCGCCGAACAACTACGGCGGTCCGTTGATCGACATTCATGGCCGCGTGCTGGGTGTGCTCGTGCCCCTTTCGCCAAAGGCCACGGGCCGGATGGCGGGCATGGAGTGGTACGATTCGGGAATCGGATTCGCCATTCCCGTCGAGGACGTTCAGCGGGTATTGCCCCGGTTGATCAACGGCGAAGACCTGTATCGCGGCCTGGCCGGAATCAGTCTCAAAGGGCCGAACCTGTACACCGGCCGGCCGATCATCGCCGCTTGTCAGCCGAAATGCCCCGCTACC
>JAUWPQ010000170.1 GCA_030611515.1 Planctomycetota bacterium
TCAGCGAGTTTTCCATAAACATGGCGATCACCACCACAACAAGAAAGCAAACCAATGGCACTCGGCCGATTCGCCACGCCCATTTCCAGAAAGTCCGATTCAACGCAGACGCGTTTCGCGGAGAATCCATGTTCGCGCCTAAAAAACAGCTATTTAGCCCCGGGTGAATACACCCGGGGCACGGTTTGGTTCGTCCAACCACCGCTGCCCGCCGTGTATTCACGGCGGGCTAAATGGAACTATTCCTGGACACCTTCTGCAAGCAGGCAGTAGCACACGGTTGTCAATTCTCCTCTATACGCCACGACCTCGCGCCGCGGCTGGCGCGGGGCGAGGTCGGCGGATATTGGGCGTTGTATCGCCTCAACGGAACTTATAGTTCGGATTCTTAATGTCGAAATCGGCGTCGGTGAATCCGTTGTTCAGTTTCAGATTGAGGTAGGTGTACTCCTCTATCAACTCGGGCGCTCCGCCCTGTTCTTTCGGCCAATCGTAGGATTCGTAGCGGATCGGCAAGTTAAACTCCTTGTCGACGAAAATCCGCGCCAGGTGAAAAAGGAAGTTGCGGCGAGGCACTGGGTGGACCACTTCGATGCAAGTGCAAACACGGCCGTTGATTTTCGCCCCCTCGTAAAACTTCACCTCGCACTCGCCGTACTTAATATCCTTTTCGCCAACCTCCACCAGCCGACGAGTAAGATTGAGGATGCCCAACTCCGTCAGCGGATAGCGCTGGTTCCGCATGGCGATCGGTCCGTCGGGCCTTATCGAGACGGTGCCGAACATGGTGTTTTTGATACCGACCGTATGCGCCCACATGTTGCCGTTGTTCTTACCCTCGACAAAAAGCACCTCCTGGCCCTTGATCTCGGCCGGGGCAAGGAAATACATGTAAACGCTGAACGGTTTCTGCCGGAGTTTGACAAACATGTACTCGTAGTCGAGCAGC
Organism: Planctomycetota bacterium; assembly: GCA_030611515.1. Lineage (GTDB taxonomy): Bacteria > Planctomycetota > Planctomycetia > Pirellulales > Thermoguttaceae > JAHIKV01. Next base: position 950 of record JAUWPQ010000170.1, read on the forward strand.
TTGCCGCCGATCCGCTCCCGTTTGACCAGGGTGGCCGAGTAATCCTGAACTTTCTCTATGTTGTCCAGGCCGGAGTAAGCCCAGCGCAGGGCGGGCATCATCGGGTGTTCGTTGGGCTGGCCGGGGGCCAATTTGGGCGCCGCGGACGCCGCATGAGCCGCTTCCGAACGTTCGGCCAAATGGTAGGCGGGACGACGCGCCGGTGGCTGCGCAAGAGCAGGCAAAGACGGCGCGGGCTGGGCCGACGTCGATGCAATCGGAATGGTCGCAGGCATTACTCCCGACGCTGGTTGACGTTGCATAGGCCCTTCGGGGCCAGCGGCAAGCGCCGACTCCGTCGCGGTCGAAAACGCAAACGCCATGCTGCACAGCACGATCGGCAACCAACACCGCAACATATACAGTGAGCAGCTTGAAGTGCAACGTGTAATAATCCTAGCGGTCATCAATGTTCCTCCTTGTGGGGCATCGCCATGCTGCCGACATCGCAAGCCGTGGACGGCGGTTCGGGCGGCGCCGGTATCTACTTCCTTGAAATCCGATCCTAAGAGGCGGCAAAGCGCGTGCCAACCTGCATTGCCCCAAATACTTGATGTTAATCTGGATAATATGCGGCGGCAATAGTGGGCTAATTCGACAAAATATCTGCAAAACCCCCGCTGCCGATGCAAACCCTCTTCGACCTTATCGCAAATTCCTCTAGTCGGAATTACAATGTTTAGTTTCGCAATGTCCCTTTACCCAATCGTTGAAATACCCCTCCGTGTAATCTCCAATAGTAACCGCTATATTCTACCTAATTTTTTGCCACCTGAGGAGTCCAATCTCGTGAAGTCGACCGATTTCCAGCTTGACACTATTCTTTGTCTCCCGTTCGAGCAAAACACCTATATCGCTTGGCGCCGGGACCACGCCGACTGCGTGGTAATCGATCCCGGCCTGGAACCGGAGAAGATCATCGGCCACCTGGAACAACACGGTTTGACGCCGGCGGCGATCCTCAACACCCACGGCCACGGCGACCACATCGGCGGCAACGCCGCGCTGAAGAAACGCTGGCCCGACTGCCCGCTGGTCATCGGCGCGGACGACGCGGAAAAATTGACCGATCCTCAAATGAATCTATCGGCGGGATTCGGCATTCCACTGATCAGCCCGCCGGCAGACGCGACAGTTGGCGACGGCGACGTCTACGAAACGGCTGGATTCGAGTTTCAGGTGCAAGCCATACCCGGCCACACAATCGGCCACGTGGTCTTTCTTTGGAAAGGCCGTGAGCCGGCGGTGGTGTTCGTCGGCGACGCGATCTTCGCCGGCAGCGTTGGGCGGACCGATTTCCCCGACGGCGACCACAACCAACTGATCTCCGGCATCCGCTCGAAGCTCTTCACCCTTCCGGACGACACGATCCTTCTGCCCGGCCACGGCCCCGAAACCACCGTCGGCGAGGAGAAGCGGAACAACCCGTTCGCCGGATTGTAGGACGGATTTCCAAATCCGTCCTCGGCCGCTGTACTGACGCAAACCGCCGTGCCGGCGGCCGCTAAACATGAAAGTTTCACCCTTCCGGATTATCCAAAAGCTCTTGGAGGCGGGCGGCCAATTCCGGCGGGAAACGCTCTCGCCACGCGGCGTCGATCAGACCGACATCCAAAAGGTCAAGCAGATGCATTTGGTCTTTCCGGCGGAACGACGTCAACTTCATCCGCACCAGCGATTCCAGCGAGAGGAGCCGGAACGACGCGGACAATTCACATTCCTCGACATCGGGGGCGGGCAAGAGGTATTCGGGCCGAACCTTTTCCCCGGCAAAAACCAGATGCACGGCGTCGCGGGCCTTGGACTCCGGGCCGTCCAACATCATGTCTACCCCCGCTGCGTGGCGATAAATGAAACCCGCTTTCGACATGGCGTCAACGGCGGCGGGCAAGTCCGCTCGCCGAATCAGAATATCCACGTCTCGCGTGTTGCGCACCGCCGCTTCATCCACGCGGGAGACCCACGCCGCCACCGCGTTGCCGCCCAGCACGGCATAAGGCACGCCTGCCCGCTCCAACGCCGATGCCGCCCGCAACAATCGCTCGCGGATCTTTTCCACGGCACGCTCCATTCGTTCCCAGGAAACTTCTTGGTAAATCATTTTCTCGCTCATGCAACTTCGATTGATTTCATTACCAGTATACATCGAAGGTAGGCTACTGCGAAACCGCAAGCGGCTTTCATCGACAATCCAGTTAAAAAATGCAGCGTGTCCCCTTCTTCACTCTTCACTTTTCCCTCTTCTCTCCTCTCACTCACCTAACTGCGACTTCTTTCGCAACAGATGGTGATAGTGCTGTGCGAAACGGTGGGCTTCGTCGCGGATGTATTGGAGCAGCCGCAACGCGAAACTGTGACGGCTCAGACGCAGCGGTTCGTCGGCGTCGGGAGTGAAAACAAGTTCCTCGCGCTTCGCCAGCGAAATGACCGTCATTCGTCGTAGGGTATCACCCAATGCGGCCAGCGCCGCGTTGAGCTGTCCGCGGCCGCCGTCGATCAACAAGATGTCGGGCGGCGTCTCGTCCTCGTCGCGGATGTGGCGGAACCGCCGCGTGACGGCCTCGTGGATGCCGGCCGTGTCGTCGGGGCCGGAGAGGCCGCGAATCCGCATCCGCCGATAGCCCGGCCGAAAGGGTAGCCCGTCGATGAACTGCACCACCGAGGCCACGGTGTCCGTGCCGGCGATGTGGGCAATGTCGATCCCCTCGATCACCCGCGGCCGACGCTCCAGCCGCAACACCTTTCGCAACCCGGCCAGCCCGCGCTTCGGGTCGATTGGAAAAACCTCCGGCTGCACGTGCGTTTCCAGCTTGCCGCGCTGGTCGAGCGATTCGAGCATTTCGATCTCGTCGCGGAGCCGGGCCGCCTCCTCGAACCTAAGCTCCCGGGCAGCCGTCGCCATGTCTCCCCGCATCTCGGCCAACAGCGTCTTCTTGCCGCCGTCGAGAATCCGTTGCAGGCGGCGGATCGCTCGGCGATACTCCTCCTTCGAGATGCGCAGATTGCACGGCGCGGTGCATTGCTCGATCGAGTGCAGCAGACAGGGGCGGAACCAACGCCAGCGCCGGTCCGTCTCGTCGATGTCCAACTCGCAGGTGCGGAACTTGAAAATCTTCTGCAACAACTGGATCGCTCCGCGCAGTCCGCGCGGACTGGCGAACGGCCCGTAGAGTTTGGTCCCCTGCCGATGCGGCTCGCGGGTAAACCGCACGCGGGGAAAGTCCTCGTGCGTGAAAATCTCCAGGTAGGGAAACGTCTTTGCGTCGCGCAGGTCGCGGTTGTACTTGGGCAGGATGTCCTTAATCAGCCGTGCCTCGAGGAGCAGGGCGTCGATTTCGCTCTCGGCCTCGATGTAGTCGATGTCGCGGATTTCCGGCACGAGCCTGGCGGTGCGCGGGGCTTCCGCGGCGGCCTTCAGAAAGTAACTGCCGACCCGGGCGCGGAGGTTTTTCGCCTTGCCCACGTAGATCACTCGCCCGGCGCCGTCTTTCATCAGATACACGCCGGGCTTCCGCGGGAAGGATCGCACCTTCTCGACGGCCTGCGAGTTGTCGGCGGGCAGCGGTGTTTCGGACATTCAACGGCCGGTATAAGAAGGGAAAAAGGAAAATTTAATCCCTCCAATCACTTTACCAGAAAAGTCAAGAGAGCGGAATTATCGCTCGTCCTGCGCGATCCTTATCGCCAACAGGTCGAGTTGACTCTTCAGATCGGTCAGCAGCAGTTGCGGACTGGCGCCGCCGGCGAAGTGCGAATAGAACGTCGTCGAGGCCGGACCATGACTCGTGCTCAACAGGGTGGTGGTGGTCTTTAGATCGCGGAGCTGCTCGTCCACGTTGTCGAGCTTGGCCGCCGCGCGACGGTTGTCACGCCGCATCCGGTCGAGTTGCAACACCATGCCGACCAGCAGCGCAATCTGGCCGACCAACGCCACCGGCGCCCCGATGGTCCAAAACCAAAACTCCTGCCGGCCGGTCGCAAGCGACCAGCCCATCAGTACCCCGCCGCACACGAAGCCGATGGTTCCCAACGCCAGCGAGAGCCAAGTCAACGCGGATGGGGCGGCGCCGCGCTTTTCGGTCGTGGTCTTGCGCCGCCTGAAGGGCTGCTCGGCTGCGGGCGCGTGCCGGAGGGGCAGGTCGGCGTGGGGTTGGTCGAACCGCATCGACTCGCGCCGATAGATCGCCTTCGCCTGGCGTTCGACGTGTTTCGTGCCTCGCAATGCCCGACCGATCTCGCTCAACTCCTCGCCCGTCTCCCAGTCGTCATAACAGGGCGGCGAATAACCCGTTTCCGTATCGTTCTCCGCTTGTAGGACAGGTTGGCAACCTGTCCCACTCTCGGCGCAGAGCGTCCCACCGCAACGGGGACAGCAGAACGTCTGCTTGTCGCCCGACAACAGCGCAGGCACATCCTGGCGGCAGTCTTTACACCACATGGTATTCTTAGGATCGGCCGTGAAAATGGCAAAACTATACCGATTTCGCAGCTTTTGCCGGGCAGAAAGCAGTAATACCGGCAAAATGGGGGCAATGGCGAGTTTGGCTCGTTCGCGAATAACACGCAAACATTCAGATGACCCCATGCAACGGGCCGCCGCGAGCCGCCAGTTCGTCGACGCGACGGGTGACAGCCGCGTCTTCGACCACCGGCGGGGCGTGATGCGGCTTGCCGCGGGCATCTATCACCACCGAGCCATGACACCCCCAATGCTTCTCCGAGCAGAACGACTCGATGCCATAAATGTCCGCCGCCGGATTGCTCCGCGTAAATGTAGTCCAGAGGAAGTTTTCCAGGGTCTCCGTGGCGAACTCGCTCCGATCGACCACGACCACCAGCGGAAAGGCACAAATCGCGTCTTTCCGGCGGAAACATTCGCAAAACCGCTCAACCGCCAGGTCCGGGCCGCTTTGATACCGTGGTCCTTCCACTACCAAAACGCCGGGCATAACCACCCGCGGATTGCGAAAACCCAACTCCTCGGGCAGCGTCAGTCCGTCGCAAGTCGCCGGCAGCGTTCTTATCGGCCGTCCGGCCGCCGCGATCGCCACCTTCGAGCCTTCGTTGATCCGTCCGCCGCTGTAGTCAAGCGTATCGATCGTCGTGCAGGTCTGAAAGTGCAGGTCGCGCCGCCAATCGACGCGCTCCAGTATATGGCGGAAAAAGTCGGGAACTCGGCGCACGTCCAGCGCCGGATCGTCCTCGACGGCGGCGATCCACAGGTACTTGGCCAGCGACAACTGCCCGTGGCCCAACAGCGCGTTGGCCAGCGTGAGCAGTTCCCTCGGCCGGCGATGTTCGTCATAAGGCACGTATCGTTCGCTGCCGATGGCCAGCAGCAGCGGATGCACCCCGGCGGCGTCGACCGCGTGGACCGCTCGAACGCCGGGAATCTGCTTCGGTATCGCCGGCTCGGCCAGTTCGTGGATAAGCCGCCCCAACACGGAGTCTTCCTGCGGCGGACGCCCGACGACCGTGAAGGGCCAGATCGCGTCCCGCCGATGATAGACGTGCTCGACTTGCATGACGGGGAAATCGTGGGCCAGGCTGTAGTAGCCCAGGTGGTCGCCGAACGGCCCCTCGGGCTTCAACCGCGCGGGGTCGATCCGGCCGGCGATGCAGAAATCGGCCGCGGCGTGGATGGGCAATTGCCCAACACGGCAGATCATCGGCACACGTCGTCGCCCCAACACGCCGGCAATGGTCAATTCGCTCATTCCCTCGGGCAACGGCATGACGGCGGCGAGCGTCATAGCCGGCGGCCCGCCGACGAAGACGTTGACCGGCAGCGTCACGCCCCGCCGCAGCGCCGCGGCGTGATGGGCCGCGATGCCGCGGTGTATCTGATAATGCAAACCGACCTCGCGGTTCGGTTCGTACCGTCCGCCCGAAAGCTGCACGCGATACATCCCCAAATTGCTCCGCGCGAAGCCCGGGGCGTCGGGGTCTTCGCTGTAGACTTGCGGCAGCGTGACGTACGGACCGCCGTCGTCGGGCCATGACTTCAACTGCGGCAACCTGTCGAGCGTGGTTTCGCAGTCCAGCACCGGTCCGCGGCGGACTTTTCGCGGCCGGGTCAAAAGCGCGCTCCAGGGGGCCTTCAGATACAGACGCGGGCGACGCATCAGGTCCGACGGATCGACTTGCAGCGCGATCAGTTGCCGCAGCCGGTCGAGCGAATCGCGGAAGATGTATCGCGCCCGGTCGATCGTGCCGAACAGGTTTCCAACCATCGGGAAGCGGCAGCCGACGACGTTCGAGAAGAAGAGCGCCGGCCCGCCGGCGCGAAACACCCGCCGCTGAATCTCCGCCATTTCGAGGTTTGCGTCGATCGGCGCGTCGATACGCAGCAGTTGTCCCGTCGCTTCCAGATCATCGACGCACTGGCGGAGACTGCGGTACATAGAACGGGGTTCGGGACTGGGGGATCGGGATTCGGGAGGATTGTCGTTTAGCCGCCGCGTCCACGCGGTGCGTTGTTGCGGTCTAATTTCCGTTGTTGCATCCGTTTGCGCAAATGCGCGCACTTGGTGGCCGGTGTGCGGACGATCTTCCGCGTCTTTCGGCCGGCATCTTGGTTCTTGCTCATGGCCGTCAACCATCAGGTATTTTGGTTTACGTTAAGTCGATGTGCTATCACGCCGCGTGGACGCGGCGGCTAAACGGGATTCTCCAACACCGCGTTCATGCTGCCGCTGCGGAATCCCTCCAGATCGAGCGAGACGTACTTGAACCCCAACGAGCGGAAATGCTCGATCAGTTCGCGGCGGAATTGATCGTCGAGAAACTTTGGCAACTGCTCGATGGATACCTCTATTCGGGCCATGTCGCCCTTGTGGTATCTTACCCGCAATGGCCGGAAACCGCGATCCCGCAGGAAGCGCTCGGCCCGATCGACCATTTCGAGCCGCTCTGGCTCGATTCGCTCGCCGTATGCGATGCGGCTGCTCAGACAGGGCGTGGCCGGCTTGTCCCAGACGGGCAGCTCCCAGGCCTCGGCCAGAAGGCGAATCTCCGCCTTTGTCAATCCGCACTCGGCCATTGGGGTTTGCACGTTTCGTTGACGGGCGGCTTGCAGCCCCGGCCGGTAATCGTTCCGGTCGTCGAGGTTGCCGCCGTCGGCCACTACGGCCAACCCCAAGCGTCGTGCGACTCGCTCAACTTGTGCGAGCAATTCCATCTTGCAGTGGTAGCAACGGTCGGCCTGGTTCTCGCAATAAGCCGGGATGGAGAGTTCGCCGGTGGGGACGGTTTCGTGCCGGAGACGGATGCGCCGGGCGAGTCGTTCGGCCTCGTCCAATTCGCCGGCGGCCATGCTCGCGCTTACGCCGGTGACGGCCACGGCCCGATCTCCGAGCGCCAGATGCGCCGCCTGGGCGAGCACCGTACTGTCCAGTCCGCCGGAGAACGCCACCGCGCAACTGCCGTAGCTCCGCAACAGATCAATCAATCGGTCGCGTTTGGCGATCAGTTCGGCGGGAAGTTCAAGCATGATGGATTGAGTTAAACTCTGGTTCCCACGCTCCGCGTGGGAACGGACGCGGGGTAACGACCGATGTTGGCGATTAACGCACTACCCCGACGCGGAGCGTCGGGGTAGTGCGTTCCCATGCAGAGCATGGGAACCAGGAAGCCAAAAAAAAGTCCTCCACCGAAATGCCGTGGCGATGCTTTTTTGAGAGCCCGTCATTGCAAGGGGGCACCCGAACCCCGGGTTGTGTGATCCGCCGCCGAACGAGTCGGACGACGGCTATACACGCGGCCGGGATTTTTAATACCGGCGCCCAACGGGCAGGTATCGGCTCACCAAATTATCGCATCGACATCACGAACATGGTAGAGGACCACTATTGATTCTACCCATTTCACTCCGGCAAGGCAAGTCCGTGGGACGGGTTGGCAACTTGTCCTACGTTGACTTACCCCACGGCAGGCGCGGCGGCGCTAGAATAAACGTCAACAAGACGGCCAAGCCGAAGGCGACGTAGTAAACCGTCATCTCGGAAAAGGTCAGATCGACGAACAACAGATCGTGCGCCCAGCGGGCGATGAAACCTCCCGGCTCGTTCGGCCGTCCGCCCGCCTCGCGCAACCGGTCCTCCCATTCGGTCAGCGGACAGAGAATGCCGCAGAGCGATTCCGCCACGACCACGGCGATCATCAACAGATGAACCATACGGAACCAGAAGTTCCGCACCCATCGCCAGCGCATGACGATGCCGGCAAGAATCGCTCCCATCCCGACGACGACGAACGCGACGTAGGCGAAATGGACAATCACGATAACGTCGGCAAGGAAGCAGTGGAAGTTCACGGCGGACCTCAAGGAAAATTCGAGCGTTTTCGTTTGCCGTGTAGCGGGCGGGCTTGCCCGCCGTTCAATACGAAGCTGGGGAAGATGACAAGAAAGGTAACTCTTGAGGAAACGGTCTCGAGGATCGGA
>JAUWPQ010000254.1 GCA_030611515.1 Planctomycetota bacterium
TCCGAGCGACGGAGGGCTGATCGCCTTTGTCTCGCCCGACGGGATTCACTGGAAGCAGTTGCGCAAGGAGCCGGTCATTACCCGGGATAAATCCGACAAGCGGTACGTTTTCGATTCGCAAAACGTTTCGTTCTGGTCCGAGCGGGAAGGCTGCTACGTGTGCTACTTCCGCTTATGGGAGGATGGAAACCGCGTGCGGTGGATTGCCCGGACCACGTCGAAGGATTTCGTGAACTGGACCCGGCCCGTTGTGCTGACCCTGGACGGCAAGCCGCGGCAACATCTCTACACGAGCCAACTCGTCCCGTACGTGCGGGCGCCGCACGTTTACCTGGGGCTGCCGACGCGGTTCATGCAAGGGCGCCGGGCACTCAGCGACGAACAGATCGCCGCGCTGGGAACGCCGAAGCAGTACGTCAAGGACTGCACCGACATCACGCTGATCTCCACCCGCGGCGGCGACGAATTGAAGCGGACATTTCTGGAGGCTTACCTCCGGCCCGGCCCGGACCCGTACAACTGGACCTCGCGTGCCAGCTACGCCGCGCACGGCATTATACAAACCGGTCCCGAGGAGCTTTCGCTCTACGTGCTGCATCATTGCGGCTATCCCACGGCCCACGTTCGCCGCTACACGCTACGGCCGGACGGCTTTGCCTCGGTCAACGCGCCGTTTACCGGCGGTGAGATGACGACAAAGCCGCTCCGTTTCTCGGGCGACCGGCTGGCGATCAACTACTCCACCTCGGCCGCCGGCTCGATCCGCGTGGAGATTCAAGACGCCGCCGGCAAGCCGATCCCCGGCTTCGCGCTGGAAGATTGTCCCGAGATAATCGGCGACCAGATCACGCGGACGGTAAGCTGGAAGCAAGGGCCGAACCTCGGCCTCTTGACCGGCAAACCGATCCGCTTGCGCTTCGTCCTGAAAGACGCCGACTTATACGCGCTGCGGTTTCAGTGAGCAACGCGGGTGGCGCCGATGGACGAGCTATCGGGCTACCTGCCACGATGACCTACTATGTTGACCTTGACTCCGCCGACGTGGCGGATCAGCTATGGGCCAAATATGGCAACATCCGGGAGGTTGGCAACACTCACGGCAACAGCGGCCACCAAGGGGGCGAAAACGAAGCAAGCCCGGAAGTCGCAACCGACCACCAGGCTTACACTTACGCTAGCGAGGGCGACGGGACTCGAACCCGCAACCACCGGATCGACAGTCCGAAAGATTTTCGGAGGGAGACTGACTACCGGACCCTCAGTCCGATGGTCAAACGCGGGGGGTGAACAACGCGGCCGTGAAAGAGCCGACACCCCTTTGAAATGAAACTCTTACCCCTACGCACTTCGTCTCTCGGGCGGTCCGCCGGCTAGAATTGCCGGCTCCCCCGCCTTCGTCCCGAACGCCCGCTATTCTCGGGCGGTCCGCCGGCTGGTGTGGCCGGCTCCCCCGCCTTCGTCCCGAACACTCGAAAGCAATCCCCGCCCAAGTTCCTCCCAGTCCAAACCCGATTGTGAAGTCGAGTTTCCCCAAGCGCAACGCGGCCACGTCATGCCCGAACGAATATCCAATCCAGTTCAACCCGAACCCTGCCCTTCCTTGCCCGATGCGGGCTTCGCGGCGACCGGGGCTTGTGCCGGGGCTATCGCCCACTCCCTGCGCCCCTCCGCCGCCCCAGTTCAAACCGTCGCTCGATCGTGACCGCCCACGCCCCTCCACCCCGTCACAACAGCGGTCGGGCGTGGACGCCCGCAGTTTTTTCCGGGCGGAAGTTCGCTCCCGGGCTTCCTGCCCTGCGCTCACCCGCCCGGTCCGCCCCGGCCGGGCAAAGCCCGGGGCGGCTGCGGGGCATCCATGCCCCTCCGCCGCCGGCATCCATGCCCCGGGGCGGTTCTCTTTCGGGCGCCGTCCGTGGCGCCCGGGCGGCTGCGCCGCTACTACCATCAAAATCAAACCGAACTTCCGTTCTCTGGCCAGTTTCAACCGTAACCGACTTCGGCGTCGAACGCCGCTCTTGCGTCAAATCATGCCCGTCTGTCAAGTCGATCCCACTGCAAGCGTTCTCCCAGCCGGACGCCCTTGCGTCAAATCAATGCCCGTACTTTCATCGCCTGGTGTTTCGTCCGTTCTCCCGCCTGCCGCGGCGGCTACACCGCCGAAGGGCCTCCGTGCCCCGGTTCTTGCGGCCGCATCGTGCGGCCGCGGCGAGTTTTCACGACGACAGAACAGCGTCGAATTGAATCGATCCCGGCCGGGCCGGACGGAGGCCGGGAGTGACGACCTCCCAAGTTGGGCGTAGGACTTTCCCGGTCGCCACACCCGCCCACCGCCGGCCCTGACGCATCACCATCAGAGCCGCCCACGTCGATTCTGACGGTCCGTTTGTGCGAAAGTACCCAGAGTCGGAAAACCGCACGGAACGCAGCACAAGCGATCCTGTGAGGCCGCATTCCAGCCGTTTCACCGTTTTGCGACGAAAACAGTCACTTTTTGTGCAAAACTACCGAAAACGGCAAACCTCAAGGTCAGGTTTGCTGAGGAATGGGAGGGCAAAAAGAATGCCAGACCGAATCCACCTGGTGAAAAATCACAGCGGCGCCTCACGAAGCCGGCGAATAATCTCCGCCTGGCTGTAATCCGCGATCGCCAAAACTCCCTTGATCTTCACCGAAATCTCCGGCGGAAAGTTCTCCTCGATCCGAGCAAGCCAACTCCCGCGATCCTTCATCGCACAAGCCAACAGATAGAGCTCCGGTCCGTCAAGCGGTTGTGCCAGATCCCGAAGCGTGGCCACGTCGACCTGATACTTGCCCCGCGGCCGGCCAGGCCCGCCGCGATTGCCCCGCACAAAACGACCCGACGGGTCGCGATCGTTTCCGTTCCCGTTCAATCTTCCTCCTCCAACAAATGGCCGAATCTCGCCGCGATTTCCGCCGCCGGCATCCGCATCAAACGCGACTTCAATCCCCAGCCGCGAAAATGCGACGGTTGCAATCGACCATTCAGGACAACGGCGATCGTGCCACGGGCAAAGCCCGTGGCACGTGCGATCTTGCGACTGCTGAGTCCCAGCCGCGAAAGAGATCTTATCACACGCTGATCATCCGGCGTCAGCAGCTTGCCTCGAATACCCACGTCGACCTCCTTCAAGCCACCGGATCGTCGTCGCCGACAACCGCGATCATGCAACGACAATTCGGATGCAGCGGCGGACCGCCGTAAAGATTCGGCTGCAAAGATTTCCGCCGCACCCACTCGCCGTCTTTGTTCCGGACCCACAGATCGATCTCCCGGCCGTTGGCCGCACTCCAACCGTCGCCCTCGATTCTCCCGTCCAACGACAGACAAAGCGCACACGCCTTGCCATCGCCAACGCACTGCCAAATCCGCTTCATCTTTTGCTCCCGTCGCCTGTGCCACTGGCTTCGCCAGTGCCACCACCGCGATCGCCGCACTGGTTCCCCTCCACTTCATCCGCCATATCAGCCAACAACAGCATACTCGAAAGTCCCCGTTTCGCATCATCCACCAGCAAAGTACAAGTCTCCCGCCGGCCAGGCGAAAGAACCCCGACCGCCAGATCGGAAATCACCCTCAGCTCCTCGACTCGTTGAAGAACCTCGGACCGATAAGACGAACCACGAAAAATCTTGAGTTTCGTCACACCCTTCACTCCCTTCACACCCTTCATACCCTTCACTCCCTTCACTCCCTTCATACCCTTAAACCTTCTCCTCACCTCGGCCTGCTTCTCGGCCACGGCTTGCCGAGCCGACCGGCAAGCTGTCTGACCTTGAAGTGAAAAAACCTGCCGGCATCCTGCAAAGTGCCGACCTCACGCATCGCATCGATGTCGCCAAGAATCCGATCCACGTCCTCGATCAACACGCCATGATACACGACCAGATTTGCCGCGCTTCCCGCCACCCACTCCGCCACCGGCGTGCTCGATCCGCAAACCACCTGAATCCGCCGCTTCAACCGCGCTTTCTGTGCGGCCGGATCCACGAGGACGTCCTCGCCGATCGTCGCCGCGGCCGCGTGTGCCACTGGCTTCGCCAGTGCCTCCGCGACGGCCGTGCCGATCGTGCCGAGACCCGGAGCGCTCATTGAATCCATTGGATCCTTTGAATTCTTTGAAACGTTGGTACCTGGGCAAGATAAATTCTCTTCTAAATTCTTTGGTACCAAAGGACTCGGAGGTTTCGTCGCCGAAACCTCCGAGCCTCCGGCCTCCAACCTCAGCTGACGATCGGGGGTGGCCTCACGATCGCCGCCAGGGCATGGATTGTACAAGTCGATCGACACCGATCCACGTCGCTCGTTACGCTGCCCGATCCGAATCAAATCATGCTTCTCAAGTTCCTCGAGCCACAGCCAAGCCGCTTTCGGCGATCGACCGCAAACACCGCCGAGCCAGTCGGCGGTAACCACGATCCGGCCAGGCTGCCGCTCGGCGAGATCCCACAGTTGCAGGAAGGCCAGCTTGCTTGCGGCGCCGAGTTTACGATCAGCGATCAGCAGTTTCAACGGCATCCGTGCCCTCCTCGAACATATTCAGTTGACCGGCCAAATCACCGTTCACACCCTTCACACCCTTCACACTTTCATCGCCGACGTCGCCGGCGTCGCCGGCGTCCTTACACTCGACGACCAACCGATCGTAAACGTCAAAACCCTTGATGGCCCCGAACAGTTCACCCCGATAGACTTTGACCTCGGCCGGCCCGAGGAAGTTCAAATGCACCTTCGTCCGCGAAGTCTCCTGCACGTTGATCACCATTGCGAAGCCCGGCGACTCGATCACCACAGTCTGCCCCGGCCTTCGAGAAATCGAAAGTCCAGCCACGTCACCCTCCTTCCACGTTTTCAGTTTTCAAGAAAGCATTCCGGCATCGACATCCGATCGACCGCCGGCCTAAGTTTCCGAGCCACGTTCACGTAGTGCCTCGACGTGTTGATGCTGGCGTGATCGAGCATCTGCTGCACAACCCACGGCGATGCGACGTCCGACAACTCAGTCCCCGCGGTCCGCTTAAGATCATGCAACGTGAAATGATCTTTTGTTTCGATCCCCGCCATGTCCTGAATCGTGTGCCACTCTTTGTAGAACGCCTTCCAACCGTGCCGCCACTCGAACAATTTCCGCCGACCAGGCAGCCTGATTTTCAGCAGATGAGCGATAGCCGCTCGATGCAGCGGCTTGACTCTTTCGACGCCGCACTTATCGAACTCGGCCGGCAATCCGACGATTGCCGCGGCCACGTCGACGTCATCCCAGACCAGCGAGAACAACGCCCCTCGACGAAACGCGGTTGTGTACGCCGTCACATAAAGCGCCCTCCACCAATTTTGTCGATACCCTTCACCCCCTTCATACCCTTCATACCCTTCACGCCCTTCACACCCTTCACACCCTTCGACCTTCGGCAGCCGAGCGAATCTTGCCGCCCGATACGCCTCGCCGAGCAGAGAAAAATCAACCGTATGCGGCCGACACCGTAAAACCTTCAGCGACTTGACCCAGGGCGTTGAGTTCAGAATCCCGAGAGCGTCACGATTTCGCGGTCCGGGCGGACCTGCTTTTCCGATGATGTGGTTGAGGTGTCGCAGATGTTTATTGACGGTTGCCGGCGAGAGCCGCGTGCCACTGGCTTTGCCAGTGCCGGCGACGAGTTCATCCCGAAACCGAGCCAGCATGACGACGGTC
>JAUWPQ010000290.1 GCA_030611515.1 Planctomycetota bacterium
CCGCCGATCGTGGCGATCTCGTTCGCCTTGTTGTGCGCGCGGTTCTGGTCGAGTTCCCAGTCGCTATCCGCGTCCGTGTCTTGCTTAAAGTTCGTCCAGTTGCCAAGCGGGTCGAGCGTCCACTGCTCGGCAAACTTTTTGGAGTCGGTTTCAAGGCCGTCCTCGGTGGAGTTCAACTGTCCGCGCCGCAGCGAGGTCAACTGGTACATGCCGTCGTACGCGTATAGTTCATCAAGATAGACGGGCGTGGCCTGCGCGGCCGAAACCACGTCCTGCCGCCACAGGCGGTTGCTCGCCCGGTCGTAGCCGTGCTTGATGCCCACTAGGTTCGTCGTGCCGGCGTAATTCGTCCAACGGAGATCGGCCACGCGGCCGAATTGGTCCAGGCCGTCATAAGGATCGTTGCCCGCGCCGAAGGCGAGGTTGTAGCGGTGCGTCGGATCGTTGTCGCTGATCTTGTTGCAATCCACGCGCACGATCCGGCCGGCCCCGAGATACGTGTACGCGGCATAGCGAGTGCCGCTGCCGTTGGTTTCGGACAAGTAGCTCACGCGGCTGAGATCGCTGTCGTTGCCGGCGCTGTACTCGTGATGCAACACGCGACCGTTGGGATAGGTGACAGTGTTGAGCCGGGCGTGGTTGTCGGCGCCGTTGGCGTGGGCGTATTGGACGGAAAGCGAGCCGGCGCCGATCGCGCCCAAATGCTCCTGTTGATCGGTGGAGAGCAGGCCGAAGTCGTCGTAAGCCAACTTGACATCGCCCACGGCGCTGCCGCCGGTTGCCGCGTCGTAACTGGTCACTTGTTCAACCATGCCGCGAACCTCGTAGCCGCGTGCGATCCGCAACACGTTGCCATCGACGTTAAACGTGTTGGGATCGGGCAACGTCACTTTGTCGATAGTCGATCTTCGGAATTAGGTATTGTGTCCCCGGAACCCTAGAACTATAGTTGTGCGACGCGCTTAACGGGTCATTGGAGAAACGTTACTCCTGGGAACTCTTCTCTCCGGCGGAAAATAGTTCTGACACCTTTTTCACGCCACTAATGACTAAATGCGCTCTGACCCCAAGACTCCCCTTTTCCTACTGTCCTGCTTTTCCTCCAGTCAAGAGTCGCTGGGCTACCATATGCTGCTTTGCTCTGGAAATATAATAATGATCCCTCAGATTTCGCAGTCGCGGAGGTTCATAAAGGGTCATCCCTAAAATAGTATCTACTGCATAGCCGCGCCAGACAAACGGATGTGTGCCCCAACCCAAATCTCTTTCTATAACCCGTTCAAGAGGCTCCTGGTGCTCGATAACGTCGTAAAACATACGGGCAAAACGCCGCCGTTCCTCAACGCTCAGATGGTCCGCTAGACCGTACAACCGTTGGAGGCCCGCACTCTCGATCGTGGTGCCCAACAGTAGGTCGAACACGTCGCCCCCTTTAGCGACCGTCTGGCCCAAACGCACCATGTCTAGGCAGATCTCCGCCGCATCTACGGTGCGTTTCTCTCGTTCAGCCACAGTTTCCTGTGCAAGGAAAGCCTTTTGGAGTTGTCTTAAGGAATTCACTTTTATGCCAGCATCATACATTAGTTGCGGCGGTGACGCCTCTTCAAAATCACAAAGCTTATCACGCACAGCGTCTAGAACACCACGGTGCTTCAAGACAAACGCTCTCAATGCCACTGTATCAGCGGAGCTATCGCTTGGTACAACATCCTGTAGCTTCTTACCCTCCGCAATAAGGAACCCGTATCCCTTCGCATTTACTGTTATGGCGGGGAGCGACCACACTCTTGGCATGACTACAAGAAAAAGAATTATGGGAGGGGCACAAATCGCCACGGCGAAGATCATTGCTGCCGCTGGCATTAAACGCAACCAGTACCGCCTCACTGTGGGCACCTTTTCAGATTCCTCGGAACACGCTTCGTGATAACCCTTGCAAGAGTTGTGCGCAGCTCTGAGAATTGACAAAAAAACAATCATTGGAGCCGCTACGGGAAGCAGTACTGCGGCCCAGAGACATGAAATGTTGGATTTCGCAAAAAATACTGCCCAATACGCAAGAAATGTAGCGAAGCCAAAACCGACTCCGATCACCACTAGATACCTCCATGTTTTCCATAACTCAAGTGGCATACAAAACAATAGGAAAACAGGTACAGCCACACAGGCAAGAAAAGCAATGAAAGTAATCAAAGATGGTGCATTGCAATCTACTGGCTCGCGAAATTGTTGCTTTGCAGTTACAAATGCCTTCGATGCCCTGGTTGCCATAGGGCGATCTAGTAAAATCGCCAGAGTAAGAAAAACCACCGATTGTATAAGGAAGAGAAAAACAAGATCCCATCCCGCGATAAGCACTGGGATTGCGATACTTCCTACAACAACCCCGGCGCGGAGCATCCAGTTCATTCTGCTCTGTACAGCCCAGATGTTGACAAGACCGATTACATTCCCTGCCAACAAACCGATTCCCATAAGGATTGCAATACCAAGTTCAGAAAGATCTGCGAAAAGCGAAAAGAAGCTATATGTTTCCATGCTGTTGTGGTCTCCATGCCTTTCTACTACGAGTGTCAGAGTCTTTGTCTATGCACCGATATCCCAACTTTTCCGTTGTTAATCCTTACAGTTATCCAGGCTCACCAAGTTTACAGGCTTCCTTGGCGTCCTTCATGCTTTTTGGATAGATAACATAAATATACTCCCAAGTCCATGGTTTAAATATGTCACCGATCCAGAATTTCGCTACGTACACATTAAACCCTGTCTCTATCGTATTCGCATAATAAACCTCACGCTCCATGTAATCCACAGACTTGAATGAGCCATCAGAACATCTGTACCATTGTCGCATTTTTCGTATCGCGAGACATTTAACCTGTGTTGCAAGTAGGGCACCTGTGCCCCCTCCCACCTTGTCCTTGTCCACAAGGACCGAAGCCACGTGGCTCGAACTGCCGATTTGAATAGGGCTTCCATATTTTTTACAGCATTCTTTTGTCTGATGTCCAGTTGGATCAACTGCATTCGTCGGACTGTTCTCAACATAGCGGTAGAGGCTTGCATCCCCAGCCTTATACCCGATCGGATCTCTTCGGTTCCATCTGCCGAGATGGGAAAGGAGGATGCGGTGGCCGGCAATGTGCCACTTCACGTCGGAATCGGCGTGGTAATCGTACCGGTAGCCGCAGTAAAGCGTCTCCCAGTCGTAGCCGGCGGTGGAATCGCTGAAGTCCGAGGTAAAATACTTCGGCGCACCGTAGGCACTGTAGCAGAATCGCTTCAATATCGTGCCGCTGGTGTTGGCTATCGCCACCACGTTCCAGTTCGGGTCTTGAAGGGCGTACATGGTCTCTTCAAACTCGCCGTCCTCATCGGTATCGCGGTCGCGCAATATCAAATCGTTGACGTACCGCAGGCCCCACACGAATTGACGATCGAGACGGAAATTGCCGGCGACGCCGGAACCGTAAATGCCCCAACCGCTGAAACCGGGGATGCCGCTGCCACTGTACGAACCGGCGTAGCTGTCGGCAACACGCTCCTCCAAAAACTGCCACTTGTCGCTGTAATAGTAATGTCGCCACTCGGACAACGACCATGCGTCCTCGTCGTAGCTCCACTTTCCTATCATGCGATCAAGGCCGTCGTATTCGTAGGCACGCACCATCTTCGACTGGTCGGCCGTCTGAACCTCCACCAGCCGGTTCCACGGATCGTAGATGAAGTGGTAGTGCGACGCCCAATCCTCGGGCTTCGGTGCGACGGTCATGTTGCCCGCCGCGTCGTGGGCAACCTCAACGCCCTCGCCGGTGATCGTGGCGATCTCGTTCGCCTTGTTGTGCGTACGGTTCTGGTCGAGTTCCCAGACGCTATCCGCGTCCGT
This sequence comes from Planctomycetota bacterium, assembly GCA_030611515.1. Lineage (GTDB taxonomy): Bacteria > Planctomycetota > Planctomycetia > Pirellulales > Thermoguttaceae > JAHIKV01. The sequence goes on from JAUWPQ010000290.1 coordinate 3,887, forward strand.
GTCTTGCTTAAAATTCGTCCAGTTGCCCAACGGATCGAGCGTCCATTGCTCGGCAAACTTTTTGGAGTCGGCAACAAGATCATCCTCGGTGGAGTTTAGTTGTCCGCGCCGCAGCGAGGTCAATTGATACATGCCGTCGTACGCGTATAGTTCATCAAGATAGACCGGCGTGCCTTGCGACTTCGATACCGTGTCTTCACGATACAAGCGGTTGCCCGCCCGGTCGTAGCCGTGCTTGATGCGGACGGCGTCGGAGGAAGAGCCGTAGTCGCGCCAGAGCAAGTCAACAACGCGGCCGAAACGGTCCATGCCGTCGTAGGGATCGTTGCCGGCGCCGTGGGCGAGATTGTAGCGCAGGTCGGGCTGCGGGTAATCGACCTTCACGATCTGACCAACCCCAAGATAAGTGTAAGCGGCATATTGAGTGCCGTTTGCGTCGGTTTCGGACAAGTAGCTCACGCGGCCCAGGTCGCTGTCGTTGCCGCTGGAGTATTCGTGATGCAGCACACGACCGTTCGGATAGGTGACGGTGTTGAGCCGCGCGTGGTTGTCGGCGCCGTTGGCGCGAGCGTATTGGACCTGCCAAGTAGAAATGCTGACATCGCCCAAATGTTCCTGTTGGTCGGTTTTCAGCAGGCCGAAGTCGTCGTACGTAAACTTGACGTCGTTGACGGAGTAACCGCCGGTTGCCGCGTCGTAACTGGTCAC
>JAUWPQ010000083.1 GCA_030611515.1 Planctomycetota bacterium
AAGCTACGCCGGCGCGAAACGTCTCGGCCACGGCGAAGGCTACCAATACGCCCACAATTCTCCCGACGCCATTGCCGAACAGGATTATCTCGGCGTCGAGCGAGAATACTATCGGCCGGTGGATCGCGGCTTCGAGCGCGAACTGGCCGAGCGGCTGGCGGCGATTCGAGCTAGATTGAAGGGAGAGGAGCAAACGTAGGTTATGCTTTAGCATAAACAACGAGGAGAATGACAATGGCTACCCTATTAAAAACGACCTGTATTCAAATCCCCGCCATTGTGGCGCTGGTCTTGTTATGCGTTCTAATCGGCCGTGGCGGGGAGCAAAACGGCAACGAGCAGATAAAGAAACACGAAAAACCCGGCTCGCGGCTGGTGGGCGTTTCCTGCGTCTGCTACCCGCAATACACGAGCCGGAAGAAAATGGAGAAACTGATCGACACCGCGGCGCTGGATAAGCCGGATATTATCTTGCTGACCGAAGGCTGTATGCAAAACACTCCGCGGTCGGCCAAGCGCGAGGAGAAGAATGCCCGCTCCGAGCCGCTCCCCACGCCGGGGCCGATCACCCGGTTCCTGGCCCGCAAGGCCAAACAACATCGCACCTATATCATCGCCAGCTACTGGCGCAAGGATCCCCAAGGCCGCGGACGATACAACAGCGCCGTGCTCATCGACCGTCAGGGGAAGCTTGTCGGCTACTACGACAAAGTCTTCCCGACGATCGGGGAGATGGAAGAGGGAGTAATCCCCGGCCGGCAGGCCGTGGTCTTCGACACCGATTTCGGACGGATCGGAGCGATGATCTGCTTCGACCTGAACTTCCCCGAACTGGCGGCGGAATACAAGGAGCAAGGAGTGGAACTACTGTGCTTCCTCTCCGCCTTCCGCGGTGGGAAAATGGTCCCGGCGCTGGCAATGAAGAATCAATGCTTCTTCGCCAGCGCAGTGCCGGAGGAAGGCGGGGTGATCGTCGATCCCCTGGGACGCACCCTGGCCGAAAGCAGCCGTTACGGCAGGATAATCTTCTCGCGGATCAACCTCGACAGCCAGATCGTGCATATCGACTTCAACATTGATCGGGTGCGGCGGCTGAAGGAAAAGTACGGGCCGTTGGTAAAGGTGGAGACCGCCAGCCCGGAGGCCGTCTACTTCCTCACCTCTCTCCATCCCGACAAGTCGATCGGCGAGATGATGCGTGAGTTCAAGATCGACACCCGCGACGCTTATCTGGACCGCGCACGAAGCGTACGGCAGCAGCACCTCCCGAAAGCGGAGTGACGACCTCGCCGGGGTTGGCTGCGTCCCCGTTTCGACTCCGTGCGCAAAAAACCCGCCAAGAGGCCCCGACAACAAAGACTCTTTCAGGGAAGTGGCACACTTCAACAGTGCCACTCAGGCGTTTTCTTCGCACCTTTCTCTTCACCCTTCGCCCTTCTCCACTTGACGGCGGAGCCGATCCACGTCGCTACGGATCGCCTCAAGCTCCCGGTGGAACCGCTCGACGCGGCGGCACTCCTGCTCGACGCCGGCGAAGAGTCCGTCGGCCGAGGATGGGTCTTGCCAATCGACGGCCAGCTCGGCGACCGCGCCGCGCAGCCCGCGCCGCAACCGGCTGCAAAACGCCCAGAGAAGAAACAGACACCACAACACGAGCCAGAAGCCGGCCGAGAGATAAAAATCCAGCCCGAAGACGGGCGCTGGGGGCGTCACCAGCCAGGAATCGTAGAAAAAGTTCTTCCCCAGCCGGAACAAGATCAAACCGAGCATCGCCGCCAACATGAGTTCGTACCGCCAGCGGGTAAACCAACCTGTGTGGCGTCGGGCAAGCCGGGCAACCAACGATTCGAGATCGGCCGACGCCCGGGCCACGAAACCCTCGGCGGCCGTCTCGGCCTCGGCGGCGATCGCGTCCGATCGACTTGTGCGGCGGTCCAATCCGGCCTCGGCGACGTAGCCGTCTACGACGATCGCGGCCTTGCGCAGCTCGGCGTGGTCCCAGGCCTCGGCGGCGGCTCGATTCGCGCCCCGCTCGGCGTGCCGGTTGCGTCGCCACCTGCGCCAGGTGCGCGTCCCTTCCATCGCGCCCCAGAGCGCCATCTGCGCGGGAGTGCGGGTGCGGTAGAGCAATCCGCCGGAAAGCAAACCGCCCAACCCCTGATAGATTCGCAGCACCAGCGAGAACGGACTTAGTCCCCAGCGCGAAGCAGCCTGGCCCAACAGGCGGTTCTCCCATTGCCGCCGGTTGGTCAACAGTTCGGTCTGCATCCGGGCGGCGATCCGCCGGGCCATCAGCCCGCGCCGTTCTTCGACTGCCTCTTGCGTTTTTTTCACGCTCGGCAGCGCCTCCTCGATCCGTCGGCGGCAGGAGTCGAGCGTGTCGGCCATCAGGTCGAGGAAGTTTGTCCGGCGGATGCGGTTTGCCGCCGCGCCTGCCATCCGGCGCGTGAGCAGATCGAGCAGATTGGCGAATTCGCCCCGCGGTTGCCTATCGGATCGTGCGTCGTCGAGCGCGCTAAGCGAATCGACGAAGAAGACGTGGTCCCCTTTTTTCCCGAGTGCCTGCCGCCAATCGTCGCGGACGTCGGCGTCCAGATCGGCATGGGTCTGAACGAATACCACGCGAGCGCCCCGCGCGGCGGCGGTCAATTCGTCGGCCACCCGGGCGCTGCGGTACTTCTGCTGCGTGGCGACGACCAGCAGCACGTCGCAGTGGGGCAATATCTCGCGCAGCCTGGCCAGATTGCTGTTGCCGCCCTCACCCCCGGCCCCTCTCCCAAAGGGAGAGGGGAGATTTTCTTCTTCCGTCGTGTCCGGATCGGGGCAATCGACCAGCACGAGATCTCGCAATGCCGGCAGATCGCGGTGGATCAATTCCACCGCCGCCGGATCGATGCCGAGCATCTCTAGCGTAATGTCCGGGCGGCAGACCAAGGTGGGGCGGGTGGTGGTGGGTCGAGAACGGCCGGTCCGAAGCACCTCGGCCCCCAACAGGGCGTTCAGCAGCGCGCTCTTGCCCACGCCCGTGCCGCCGAGAGTTGCCACGACCAGCGGGGCCTCGATTCGCACCCGCAACGAGTTGGCCCGATCCACCAGCCGGCGGACCAAGGCCCGGCATTTCTCGGCCGGCCGCCAGTCGGGCGCGTCGTCGGCCCAGCGGTTGAGCCGGCCGACCAGGGCGTCCACTTCGGCCAACAGTTCCAGGTGTGCTAATTCCGGTCGGGACATGGCTCCAGCATACCGACGGCGACGTTCGGAAACCAGTAGGCCGCAGGGTCTAATTAGCCCCGGGTGAATACACCCGGGGCACGGTCCGGTGCGTCCTATCACCGCTGCCCGCCGTGTATTCACGGCGGGGAAAATGGAATTCTTCCCGGACAGCCAGTGTTAAGGTGCGAACTGGTCCTGCGTTGAGGATTGGTGTCTCATGAATTTCAGCCATCCTGCAATGCTGGCTTGAATCACCTCGCCCGGAATGACCATGCGGGATTGCACTTCATTGGGGGCCGTCGTTACGGCGAACCCGATCGGCGGCGTTTGGGGGAACTCGGGGAACGTTAGGTTCGCGCCCGGAGGAGCGAAGGAGGGGACAACCTGCTTGAGAAAGTCGATTAGCCCCGATGGGCTTAGGTAGCCGACCGCCACGGCGTCGGAGGGGAGCAAGGCGGCGGTCTTCTTCACTTCGGACCGACCGGCCAGACCCGGCTTGCCTTGCTTGACGGCTTCGATCGTCCGCTGCAAAAGCTCCTTGTTCACGTAGCCCACCACCACGGTGTGCTTGTCGGCGGGCACGATCCAGGCGTTGAGTTTTCCCTCGGGGCCAAAGAGGAATTTAATCATTTGTTCTTGTTGTGGCGATTGCATGTTCCCCGGAAGCTGCGGGGCCTTCATCGTAAGTTGCAGCGCGGCGGCGCCGCCGACTTCGGTTTTCTCGAATTCGATCGGCTGAAACATCGGATTGTCGAGACCCTTCATAAACTCACTGTATCGCTTGAGCTGTTCCTCATAACGCGACATGAACTGTTGGGAGTCGTCTACCCGCATCACGAAGATACACTTCGAGTAGAGCGCTTCGTCGACCTGTCCAACTTGCATGAACATCGACATGCCGCGGAAGCCCTTCATCATATCCTGCGAAAGCTCCAACATCTTGTCGACTTGCTCCTCACTGAGGCCGTACAGTTCGCGCATGTTTTTCATGAAGTCCATGGAGAACCTCATCATTGCATCCATCATTGCGTCGGAGAGCGCGCCGCCGCCGGCGGCCACAAAAGGTCCGTCGGGCAGGTCGGCCAGCAGGTTCATCCGAATGGGACGCACTTTTCCAACGAATCCGGCCCACTTTCCGCCGGGAACCAGCAGCAGACGGTCGGTAATGGTAACGGTGTTTTGCTCGTTCAACTTCAATCCGAATCCCCAACCGGCGACTTCCCGCTCGGCGGCCTGAAATAACTCTCCGTAGAGATCAAATATGCCGGCCATCGATTGCATCTGCTCGTTGCCGCCGAACGAGGACCGCATCGACTGAAGTCCCTTTTGCACATTGGACGAGATGAGTTTGATCCCCGGCTGTAGGACGACTCCCGCGGCGTCGTGACTCGCCAGCCACTGCCGCCATTGGGCCAGATTGGCCGGAACTTCCTCGGAGATTTTCAGGTTTTTCTTGAAAAGGATTTCTCGATGCATCGGGTCGGCGTCGGCGATCGCGGCGTAACCGCCGATATTGCGGACGTGAGAATTCGTAATATTATGACCTTTCACCTTATACACCGGCTCGTCGGTTATCTTCTCTATTTCGAACGGCTCAAGGAGCTTGTCGAAATCGGCGACCGGCACCAAAATGACCGGCGTCAGCGGTATGGTTGCATTTTCCGACGGCAGTGCAATAATAACGACCGCCCTTTTTTCATCAAAACCTTTCCGGACGCCAAAACGATCGAGCATCGCCAGCATACTCGGCACGGGAAGCTGCATCTGACGGCCGAACGACTGGAGCTTGGCATCCAAAACGGCCGGATCATTGACAACCAAGATTCCCAACGCCGAGTCGGGCACCAGCTTGAGATAGTTTTCCGCGGCCGGCGCGAACGACGCCGCCAACAACACACACCCCATCAACAATGCAACTGGAGCAAATCGTCGAGTCATGGAATACTCCTCAGTGAAAATTGGTTAGGGGAGCCGGAAAAATGGGAGCGACAACCGTCGCCTCTTCTCGAACCTCGATGATTATCCGCTACGACGAGACGCACTGTCAACGTATACCCCCGAAAAACATCGCCAAGGCGAACGAGAATAGCCGGATCGTCACGGCGTGCTCCTATTGACTCTCGGAGGCGATCCGTGTTCTGCCGCAAGCCGTGCCGTACCGGCGGCTGCTAAACAAAAGCTGGGCCGGGTATTGGTGTAGCGTCCGGGCCGATGGTCTCAACACGGCGGCGCAAGTTCCTTTCACAAAAGCACTTGCAACTTCTCCCGGAATAAGCGCAGACGAATTGGCCAGTGGCTGCTAGAATAGTGAAGGCGCTGAATTGGAACAGACGGGAGATGCCCGCCGGATTCGGCTCGCACAGCATGTCAGCAGTTCTGATTGTCTTGGGTTAGGTTTCCCTGGGGTTCAAGACTCTTTGTGTATGTCCGATTCGCGGGTTGCCGCCAATTTGCTTGCCGTTGCTCCGTTGATCGCGCCATCGTTGTTGGCGTGCGATTTCGCGGAGCTGCGCGAGGAGATCCGCCGCGTCGAGGCCGGCGGCGCGAGGATTCTGCATCTGGACATCATGGACGGCCACTTCGTGCCGAATCTGAGTATCGGCATCCCGGTGGTCGAGGCGGTCCGCCGCTCGACCGATCTGCCGCTGGACGTGCATCTGATGATTTCCGAGCCGGGTCGCTACATCCGGCGCTTCCGCGAGGCGGGGGCCGATCTGCTAACGATCCACGTCGAGGCGGCTGGCGATCCCCGGCCGCTGTTGGAGGAAATCCGCTCGTTGGGCGCGGGGGCGGGTATTTCGCTGAATCCGCCCACCCCCGTCGATTCGCTCGAAGGCTGCCTCGATCTCTGCGATCTGGTGCTGGTGATGAGCGTGATGCCCGGCTTCGGCGGCCAGGAGTTCGATCCAGCGGCGCCGGACAAACTTCGCCGCCTGCGGGAGTTGGTCGGACCGGACGTGCTCCTGTCGGTAGACGGAGGAGTCAACCGCGACACGGCTGGCATTTGCGTCGAGGCCGGCGCCGACATGTTGGTGACCGGCTCGGCACTGTTTTCCGAAAATGATTATGGCCGCTTCATTAAAGAGGTGACCGCTTTGGCAAAATCAAGAAAGGTAATTCGGGTTTAGCGATGCTTAACATCGTGTTGATTCGTCCCGGCTCGACCGACTACGACGTACAGCAGCGGATACAAGGAAGTCTGGACATTCCGTTGAACGAGCAAGGCGCCGCGGAGGCGGCGCAGGTTGCCGAGCAACTCCGCAACGAGGGGCTGGAGGTGGTCTACGCGCCCGCTTCGCAGCCGTCCCTGGAAACGGCGGAAATCATCGCCGAGATTCTGGATATCAAGCGGAAGAAACTCGATCGGCTGCATAATCTCAACCAGGGGCTGTGGCAGGGGATGCTGATTAAGGACGTCCGCCGCAAGCAACCGAAGGTCTATCGCCGCTGGCAAGAACAGCCGGAAAACATTTGCCCGCCCGAGGGCGAAATGCTCGGCGAGGCCGACGAGCGGGTCCGCACGGCCGTGGCGAAAATCATGAAACGTCGCAAGGCAGGGACGGTCGGGCTGGTTCTGCCCGAGCCGCTCTTCAGTCTTGCCCGCCGCTTCATCTCACATTGTGAGCTGGGAGATTTGTGGAAGGCGCCCAACGGGCAGGAGTGGTTCGAGACGCTCGAGGTGGACGTCGAGGAGTTTCTCGCTGCCGGCGTGTAGCGAGAGGGAGAAAGCTACATGCCTACGCAACCCGCCGATCAGAACAGTTGGAAAAATCTTCTCAAGCGTCCCAAGCGGGGCGTGCCGGAGGGGCTTTGGAGACGTTGCCCCGGTTGTCAGGCCACGATCTTCCGCAAGGAAGCGGAGAAGCGGTTGGGGGTTTGCCCCGAGTGCGACTACCACTGGTACGTGCCGGCCAGACAGCGGATCGAGCAGGTGCTCGACGAAGGGACGTTCGAAGAGTGGGACGCCGATCTGGAGCCGGCCGATCCGCTGGAGTTCGTCGATAAAATCCCTTACACACAACGGCTTCAAGAGGAGCAAAAACGCACCGGGTTGCGCGAGGCGGCAGTCGTGGGAACCGGCACGATCCGCGGCCGGCGGGTGGCCTTTGGAGTGACCGATTCCGCCTTCATCATGGGAAGCATGGGCTCGGTGGTCGGCGAGAAGCTGACCCGCGCCGTCGAACGCGCCATGCGGCAACAATTGCCGCTGATTATCGTCTCCGGCTCCGGCGGCGGGGCGCGGATGCACGAGGGTATCCTCTCTTTGATGCAGATGGCCAAGGTCTCGGCGGCGTTGGCCCGCTTCGACGACGCCGGCGGACTGTTCATCTCAGTGCTGACCAATCCGACGATGGGCGGCGTGGCCGCGAGTTTCGCCTCGCTGGGCGACGTGGTCTTCGCCGAACCTCGCGCGCTGGTGGGCTTCGCCGGGCCGCGGACCATTATGGCCACCATCCGCATCGAGTTGCCAAAGGGGTTTCAGACCAGCGAATTCCTCCTGGAGCACGGTTTCATCGACCGCATCGTCCGCCGCCAAGATTTACAAAGCGAATTGGCGAGAACCATTGATTACTGCGGGAAGTAGTGGGTAGTGGATAGTGGGTAGTGGGTAGTGAGTGCGAAACCGCAAGCGGTTCGTCGGCTCGTTCATAACTTCCCGGACGAATGACTCCGATCCACTCTCCACTACCCACTATCCACTACCCACTATCCACTATCCACTACCCACTATCCACTATCCACTACCCCATGCCTCTGTTCGACCATCTCAAGACGATCCTCGCCGGCGGACAGTTGAACGTGTCCAAACGGTTCGCGCTGCTGCACGAGGCCATCTCGGGTACGATGTCGAACTTCTACATGGCCCGCGACCTGAACACGGGAGCCGTGGTGGGATTGAAAATACTCGATCCGAAGAAGACCGCGGCTTTCGAGTCTCGTTTCAAGGGTCTGGTAAAGCCTTGCGAGGGCGAGATCGCCGCCCAAATGAAACATCCCTACATCGTCGAGACCCTCGAGTACGGTTTGACGACGGAAGGGGCGCAATACTTGGTGATGGAGTATCTCGACGGACCCAACCTGAACATGGTGTTGGCGGCCCGCGATCCCTGCCTGGAAGGCCGCCGCGTGCGTTTCATCCGTCAGGCCGCCGAGGCGCTCGCCGCGGTCCACGAGGCCGAATTCATTCACCGCGACGTTTGTCCGCGGAATTTTCTCCTCTGCAACAAGCGGGAAGACCTGAAGATGATCGACTTCGGTCTCTCGGTACCCGCCACCCACTGGTTCATGCAGCCGGGGAATCGGACCGGCACGCCCAACTACATGGCCCCGGAGTTGGTCCGCCGCCGGTCCACTGACCAGCGGCTCGACGTGTTCTCATTCGGCGTAACGGCCTACGAGTTCTGCACGTTCGAGTTGCCGTGGCCGCGCGGCACGACGGGTATGGCCGCCATGACCCACGACCAGCCGCCTATCGACATCCATCAATACCGCCCCGACATCAATCCGCGCTTGGCCAAGGCGATCCATGCCTGCATCGATCCGGAGGTAAACAAGCGTTGTCCGTCGATAAGGGATTTCCTGCGGATGATTCGGAAGGTGTCGGAAGATTAATCGCTGTCTTCGCGCGCCGGCTAAACGTTGACGTACTAAATCGACATGCACGATATTGGTAGTTTAGCCCCGGAATCACACAAGTTCATCTAGTGGTCCACCAAGTGGAAACTGATAGGTTGGCTCGTTGGGTGCCACTGGCTTTGCCAGTGTTGCATCGAAGCAAGCACTGGCAGAGCCAGTGGCACCCAACCTGTCAAACCCAGCTTGGTGGACCACTAGTTGCCGTCCGCTTGCGGGGTAGCACGAGTGGATCAGGATTGCTCCGTCTCTTTCTTCGCCCCACAGTGTTCGCAGTTGGACAGCAGCGAGTGGCGGACCTTGCCACAGGCGGGGCACGCCTCGAAAACGGTCGTGCCGCAAGAGGGACAGGTGTACGCCTCCTCCGCGCCGGCGCCGTCTCCGCGCGGAAGAACCTTGTGGACCGTTCGGCGGGACCAGTACAAAAACTTGCGCGGGCCGGTGCGGATCGGATACTCGCAGATCGGGCACAGGAACCGTTCGTACGCCTCCCGATATTGCCGCGCCAGCCACTCCCGCTTAGGGAAGGCGACCGTCCGGATCAGGTAAACCAGCAGCCCCGCCACTACGGCCAACAGCGCGGCGATCAGCATGTACTTAAAATAGCGCGAGGGGAAGTATTCGTGGACGACCAGCGTCACTTTCAGCAGCGTTGCCCCGCCGACGGCCAGTAGCAGCGGATAATAAACGCTGCCCCGCCGAGCGACCAACAGATACCCCGCGACCAGAAGCAACGGCAGCAAGATCGCCAACTGGTAAAACGCCAGGCGGAGCCGGTGCGATTCGCTCAGTGTTTCGTATTCCTTATTGGCGGGCTTCCGCTGTTCGGATAGCTGCCGCTCGATCTGCCGCAGCTTATCACCCAACAGCAGCTTGCTGGAAGTCATGTCGGCAATGTCCTGGTTCAATTGCTGATAATCCGTCTGGCTCGCAAGGAAATGGTTCAGGCTGGTCGACAAGTTTTTCTTCTCGGACTCCGACAGGGAGACCTCCTTCTCAATGCTGAGTTTTTGCATTTCGAGGAGTTGGCCGATCGTGCGCTGCAGGTTCCGCGAGCTGTCGCCCGCCAAATGCTGCTGCTTTTGCTTGCTTTCGATGTTCCGTTCGAGATCGACGATTTCCGCTTCGACCTGCTCCTTCTTGTCCACCAAGTCAGAGGCGACGTGCTTCTGCTCGATTGCGGAGTAGTCGGGACCGGGAATCGACTTGATGTCCAGGACAACGAACCCGAGCAACCAGAAGAAGAGGACGCCGAAGACCACCGTGCAGAAACGAATCAACTGACGGACGCCCCAGGTTCCACGCGTGACATTTTGTTTCATTTTTGTCTCCAGTTCAGGCAACAGATCGACTGCGGGCAATTTACCCCTTTATAACTTGGCTCCGAATCGGCCGCCATATAACACCCCCCCATGCTGGGCGTGTCAGAATTGAGGGCAATAGCCGGGGGCTATTCCAAGGACGCATCGTGATCTCGAACTGAGGCCATAAGACACTTGCGGCATTGCCCAAACAGCCCTATAATGATGCGTTTCCCGGTTAAAGACAGCCCAAAACACCACCACGCCGCTGCGTTGGAGATTACGAGGAGAGTGATACCCATGACGATGGACAAGAGTTTGAAGTCCCGCGCGGGTCTGGCGCGCTCGCGGAGCGTGTTGAACCGTGCCGAGCGAATTCAGCGGCTAAAGACCACCGACCGCTGGCGAGAGGGCGACAGTCCTTTCGGGCTGGCCAAGGTGCGGGTCTATAAACTGGCCGTCAAGAAGAAAAAGAAGAAGGAAAAGGAAGAGGAAGGGGCCGAGGGCGCCGATGCCGCTGCCGCCGCACCAGCCGACACGGCCAAGAAAGAAACCAAGAAAGAAACCAAGAAACAAGCCGGAAAGAAAAAGAAGTAAGCAATCATTTGTTGGGGTGGCTGAAAGTAGGGTGGGACAAGTGCGGCGCGGTCCCACCATTTCTTCACTCCTTCTCCAGCCACCGCGCCGCGTCTTTCGCCCAGTAGGTGAGAATGATGCCGGCCCCCGCGCGGCGGATGGCCGTCAGCGATTCCAAGGCGACCCGTTTCTCGTCTATCCAGCCGCGCTCGGCCGCCGCCTTCACCATGCTGTACTCGCCCGAGACGTTGTACGCGGCCAGCGGCACGCCGGGGAACCGCTCCCAGGCCAGGCGGATAATGTCCAGATAGGGTAGCGCCGGCTTGACCATCACGATGTCGGCCCCTTCGGCCAGGTCCAGTTCGATCTCGCGCATCGCCTGGCCTGCGGCGGCGGCGGGGTCCATCTGATAGCCGCGACGGTTGCCGAATTGCGGGGCGCTCTCGGCCGCCTCGCGGAACGGCCCGTAAAAAGCACTGGCGTACTTCGCCGCGTAGCTGAGGATCGGCAGGTGCGAGAAATCGGCCGCGTCGAGCGCCCGGCGGATGGCCCCGACCATGCCGTCGATCATCCCACTCGGGGCGACCATGTCGGCGCCGGCCCGGGCGTGGACCAGCGCCTGTCGGGTCAACAGCTCCAACGTGGGATCGTTCTCCACGTCCATCCGGCCGGTCGAGCGGCCGATCTCGCCGCAGTGGCCGTGATCGGTATACTCGCAGCAGCAGACGTCGGTGACGACCAGGAAATCCGGTGCCGCCTGTTTCGCCGCTCGGACGGCTCGTGCGATTATGCCCTCGTCGCTCATCGCGTCGCTTCCTTGGGCGTCCTTTTCGGCGGGGATGCCGAACAGGATCACGCCGCCGATGCCGAGCGCGGCCGCCTCGCGGACCTCGTCGGCAAGCACGTCGGGCGAAATCTGCGCGTGGCCGGGCATCGACGCGATCGGTTCTCGTACCCCTTCGCCGGGCCGGACAAACAGCGGCAGAATGAAGTTGGCCGCCGAAAGCCGCGTCTCGCGGGCAAGCTCGCGCACCGCAGGGTGGTATCGAAGCCGTCGAAGTCTGGTGGTGGGGAACATGGGAAGAGGGGGTTCGGGACTGCACAGTTTAGCCGCCGCGTCCACGCGGCGTGAATCGCACGGTTCCGTAGGTTATGCTTCAGCACAACAAACCGGAAAGCAACCCGATGTCATGCTAAAGCATAACCTACTTGCCGTCGTTTGGAAGCCCTGGCCGACAAAGGACGTGCGGCTGGTGTTCCATGAGCGGTAGTGGTCCCAAATGCTGGGGTGGCAGTTCAACTGCCACCCCAACGATTCTACCCACTACCCACTATCCACTACCCACTACCCACTACCCACTACCCACTACCCACTACCCTTGCGCCACGGACCGCGGAGAATTGACGACCTGCTCGACGGCCAGCAGCAACTGATCTAGCCGGAACGGTTTGTAGAGCACCGTTTGCAATCCAGCCTGTCGGGCCTTGACGATCGAGTGGCCGGGATCCCAGCCGAAACCGGTCATCAGCACCAGCGGCGGAGAGTCCCTCAATTCCTGGAGCTTCAAGAAAAACTCGTAGCCGGTCATGTCGGGCAAACGGACGTCGGAGATCAACACGTCGTACTCGCTCTCCGCTGGGGCACGGACCATGTACATGGCCTCCGCGCCGTCGTGGGCGGTCTCCACCACGCAACCGTATCGCTCCAACAGGTTGTGGGCCGCCACGCGGACGTTCTCGTCGGCATCGACCACCAGAATCCGTCGCCCGCGAAGCGCCGGCCGCTCCTCGACCTGCATCGTCGGCGGCAACGCCTCGGCGGGGGCCATCTTCCGACCCACCTTCTGGATCACCTGTTTGATGTCCCGGGCGTTTCGCAATATGCGATGTATCCGCTCGACCACCTCCGGTTCGTGGCCGATGTAGCGCTCCATCACGCTGACCGCGTCGTTGAGGATGATATCGACCGGCAGTGCCACGGCGCTGTGGATCGCTTCGACGCTCTCGGCGGCGGTCGATGCCTTTTCGGCCACCAGCAATTCGAGCGTGTTGAGTGCGGCGGCCACGTCGCGGCAGAAGATTTCCAAAAATTGCAGGTCGCTCTCGGTAAACGCCCGCGGCTCGGGACTCTCCACGTTGAAGGTTCCGATCACCTCGTCGTGCAACATCAAGGGTACGGTCAACGAGCTTTTCGCCCCCACGGCGCCGGGTAGATAGAGCGGGTCTTCGGTCGTGTCTTCGCAGAGATAGCTCTTGCCGGTGGCGGCCACGAAACCGGTCACGCCGTTGTTTTGCGGTCGGGCATAGAGCGGACGGGTAGCCCCCTCGGCGTCCATGCCGGTGGTCAGCAACGACTCGAGCCGCCCCGTCTTCTGATCCAACAGTCGAATCTCCACCACGTCGAAGTGCAGCAGGTCGCGGGTGAAGTGGAGAATGTTCGATTTCAACAGTTCGATGCGGTCTTGGACCGCCATGTGGGTGAGTTCGGCGGGGGCCAGATCGGCCAATTCCATGCCCGCCTGATGGATCGCCGCCATCTTCTGCTGCTGGTGGACTTCGCCGGTAACGTCGCGGATGGAGACGATCAGGTGCCGCGGCGCGCCGCCCGCCTCGCGGACCGGAGCGGCATGGACGTGGAAGTAGCGGTTCTCGTCGCTGCGGAGCGTGGAGCCGGTGGCCTGGCCGGTGGCCAACGCCGTGTGGAAGGGGCAGAAGTCGGGGCCGAGTATCTCGGGACTGCCCAAAACCGTGTAAAAATTGGCGCCGACGACAGTCTCGCAGTTGGACCACTCGCAAAGCTGCCGGTTGCACCAGATGATCGTGTTGTCGCTGTCCAGCAACACGACGCCGTCGGGCATGCCCTCGAGAATCTGCTCGTTCTGCAGCAGCGTCCCGAGTTGCAGGGCCTCCTGCAGATACTCGGAGGAGACGTAGACGCCGGCGAACCGCTCGCGGGTCAGGTGGGCCAAGGCCCGCAACGGATTGGACGCCACCACGGCATCGCGGCTTTCGGCGGCGCGCGCCAACAGCCGTGCCGCGTCCTCGCGGGAATCGCAAACCAGGAGAATTCTAGGTTTTGTCGTCAACCAACGCTGCTCCAACACCCGTGATGTCCGAGCCGCCCCTGCCTGTGCTCCGATGTCCGACGCCCCCTCATCCTTCATTATATGAGAGGTCGTTTTGTCGAACAACAGTATTTTGGGCAATATACCCCATGTTTTTGATCGGTCCGTCGCGGCCGTTTTATTCACCGCCGTTTACGCCGGACACAATACGCGTGTTTTCGGGAAATCTCCTGCATTCCGCAATGCCCGCACGAAAGCCAGATCCGTAACGAACGCCGGCGACGCACAATGCCGTACGCCGTGCCGGATCATGCCAGTCCCCCCGCGGGTTATCCGCGTGCGGGCAATCGTCCATTCCGCACGACCGCTAAGATAGGCGCGTGGAATCGTCGTTGCCGCCGCCGAAGAGGCCGCACGCTGAAGCCGAACCGGATCGAACGTCGATTTCCTGAATGTAGGAGGCGCACTCTGTATGCCTGCTACGATAGATGGACTTTTTGGGAGGCCGAAAGCATGTGGCGAGCCTTTTTCCTGGCCATTGGATTCTTCCTGATGATCCTGGGCGTGCAATGCCTGGGCGTGGAACGGGTAACCCTGAAAATGCGCGACGATCCGCCCGCGCCGATCTCGCCGTTCGACACGGAAATGAAGACCGGCCCGCAGAAGCAGATCGTTCCGCCCCCCTGGGCGCCCTGGAGCCTGCTCTCCTCGGGTGCGGTGATGTGCCTCTACTCGTTCACCATCCCCAGAAGAGTGGCAGGGGATTGAAGGAAGAGGAGAGAGAAGAGAAGAGAGAGGAGCGAAGAGGGGGAAAAACTTTGGTTCTCCTGGTTCCCACGCTCTGCGTGGGAACCCACTCGTTCCGACGCTCTGCGTCGGTGGCGGGGGGCGACGCAGAGCGTCGTGGACGGTGCGTTCCCACGGAGGACCGTGGGAACGCGGAAGATACCAGCTTCAAACGGCCAAAGTGTTACATATTTTTCTAAAACTCATCTCCCCCGGAAAAACCGTTATGGCCAATTTCCGCACCGAGCGCGATTCGATGGGCGAAGTGCGTCTGCCCGCCAGTGCGTACTTCGGCCCGCAAACGCAGCGCGCCGTGGAAAACTTCCCCATCTCCGGCCGAACGCTGCCGCCGGAGTTGATCCACGCGCTGGGATTGGTGAAATGGGCCGCCGCCGGGGTCAACCACGACCTGGGACGGTTGAACGATCTACAAATCGACGCCCTCCTGGCCGCCTGCCGCGAAGTGGCCGACGGGAAACTCGACGATCAGTTCCCCGTCGATGTGTTTCAGACCGGGTCGGGCACCTCCAGCAACATGAATGCCAACGAGGTGATCGCCAACCGGGCAATCGAACTGGCCGCGGGGGAAAAGGGGTCGATTCACCCGAACGACCACGTCAACCTGGGCCAGAGCAGCAACGACGTCTTTCCAACGGCTATCCATCTGGCTGCTGCCAGGGCGATTCGAGAGCGGTTGATTCCTGCTTTGCAATGTTGCGACAAGATACTTTCCCGGAAGGCCGCCGAGTGGCAAGACGTTTTGAAGATCGGGCGGACCCATCTGGCCGACGCCACGCCGATCACGCTCGGGCAGGAGATCGGCGGGATGGCGCGGCAGATGGATCGCTCCGTAGGCCGGGCCGCCGCGGCCGTCGACGCGCTGCTCGAATTGCCCATCGGCGGAACGGCGGTCGGTACCGGCATCAACACCCACCCCGAGTTCGGCCGTCGCGTGTGCGAACTGCTGGCCCGCGAGACCGGCATCCCGTTCGTCGAGGCGGCCGACCACTTCGAGGCCAACTCGCAGCGGGACGGGCTGGTCGAATGCCACGGCCAGTTGCGAACGGTTGCCGTCGCGTTGTTCGCCGTGGCCAACAACATCCGCTGGCTGGCCTCCGGCCCGCGATGCGGATTTTCCGAGATCAAGCTACCCGAACGCCAGCCGGGCAGCTCGATCATGCCGGGCAAGGTCAATCCGGTCCTCTGCGAGAGCGCGATGCAGGCCGCCGCCCGCGTGCTGGGCAACGATCAAACGGTGGCCTTCTGCGGCGCCGCCGGAGGACAGTTCCAACTGAACGTGATGATGCCGGTGATGGCCGACGCCGTGTTGGAAAGCGTACGATTGCTGGCCAACGCCGCAAACGCCTTCACCGACTTTTGCCTGAGCCATCTGGAGGCGAACGTCGAGACATGTGAAGCGGCGGTCGAGAAAAGCCTTTCGATGGCGACCGCACTGACTCCCTTGATCGGCTACGAGCAAGCGGCGACGCTGGCCAAGGAGGCTTTCGCCTCCGGCAAGACGATCCGCCAACTTTGCCGCGAGAAGAACGTGTTGCCGGAGGAGCAACTCGCCGAGGCCCTCGATCCCCGTCGGATGACCGCCCCGCGGCAGTAGATCAAAACTTCGTTTAACCCGGAGCCAACGGCGACGGCACAGTAGACGAAAGCAAACGCCATCGCCGTTGGCTCCGGGTTAAACGAGGGGGCAAGAAAAAGAACGGCCCGGCGGGGAAAAGCTCCCTACCGGGCCGTGGTTTGTCTTTGATTTGGCGTGACTACCTCAATCAGTTCACCCGACGACCGGAGTCATCGAGCGTTCTTCGGTTGAAGGACCGTCTCCACAATTTTCCGAGTCAGACGTCGCCGTCTGCTCGGC
>JAUWPQ010000049.1 GCA_030611515.1 Planctomycetota bacterium
TCGGCCGGCAGCGGCATGCGATTGCCCTCCAGCAACGTCGCCTTGTACTTGCCTGGAACCAAGCCGTCGCCGGGCATGTGACTTGTGACCGAGTGGAACTCGCCCGTCGCCCGGTCCACCGTAGTCATGCCTGGTCGGGGATGAGTCTTTGCGTCCAACGCGCCGCCCTGCGGATAAAACGTCAACGCCATCCCGTCAATCGGGATCAACGAGCCGTCTTCGTAGGTCACCTTGCCCGAGACTTGTACATACTTGAACGGGTCGCCGGAGCCGCAACCGGCCAGCAGCGCCAGGCCCAGCGCGGCGGTCAGAAAGTAGTGGATAGTGGGTAGTGGATAGTGGGTGGTGGTCATGTTTACTTTCCCGTGCGTAATTCGTGCTTTATCATCTACCTGGAGTATTCCGCCTTCCGCCTTTGTCAAAAGGCGCTGGCGCTGGCCGGCGCGCCGTCGGCCGACACGTTCAGGCGGTCCCAGACGGAAAATACCGGCGGATCGGAGGTGACGTTGCCGACTATATCGATGAAATCGCTGATCCATTGGACGCTGCCGTCGCACAAGCAGACATGCACGCCGTTCTCGTGCATGCTGCGGGGAGACTGTTGGTTGTTCCAGCCAATATCATAGCAGGTCATCCTTTCGGAAACCATCGTGTTGTAGCCGACGGCCGCGGTGACGGCGGTGCAAGCGGTGATGTTGTCGCCGCCGATGCCGGGTGAGTTTGGGCCGTTGTCGTCGCCCGCGTGGGAGCCGTGCCCCCACAGCGCGCTGGCCCCGCCGCTCATGGCCCACGTGCCGCGCTGGTCGCCGGTATACAGTCCGGCGCGAATTTCCCCGAGCAGGATGGTGTTGCTCGTCCCATCGCGGATTTCGGGCATCCGCAAGGCGGTGTTGGCACCCATCACGCCCCGCAGCCGATCGCTCTTCCAACCGTAGGAAGTGGCGTAGGCGGCACAATTCAGTACGCCGTTGCCGTAATCGACGCAGAAGGTGTGGTTCATCTGCCCCAGCGCGGCGTTGGCGGCGTAGTTGCCCCTGGCCCAGCCGTCGCCCAGTTGGCTGGTCCCGCTGTTGGCCGAGCCGTTAAAGGGCGTGCGATTGTTCGGATCGCTCGGGCAGAGCATTACCGAGAGGACTGTTCCGCGAGGGGCGGCGTTGGCCGGATCGGTGATGTAGCGGGGCAACCTAAAGGCGTCGTAAACGGCCTGTTGCTCCAAATGCGGCAGTGTGAGGATGACCCAATTCGGACCGAGCCGGTTATTGTTGCCCTGACGGATGTCCACGCCCGCGGCCCTGTCCCACGTCGAACTTGGCGGGAGAACGCCGTGGGTCTCCTCGTAGCTCAGCACGGCCAGACCGACCTGTTTGAGGTTGTTCATGCACTGCAAGCGCCTTGCCGCCTCGCGCGCCGCCTGCACCGCCGGCAACAACAACGCGATCAAAATCCCGATGATCGTGATCACCACCAAAAGCTCTACGAGCGTAAAGGCGCGAGGGAAGAGGGAAGAGGGGAGAGAAAACGCCCCCGGACTGCGGTCCGGGGGGCGACGTTCAGCCGGCAAGCTCGCACGCCGCGCGGCAAGCTCTGATTTTCTGATTTCTGATTTCTGATTTTTTCGGCACATCGTGCGTCTCCTGGTCGAGCGGAAAAGGCATTCTGGAAAAAAGTGGTGCGACAGCCGCGACCTAGACCTTCAATCCGGTGAGGTCCAGTTCGAGCCGTCTGTTCTCCTTGAGTAATTCCTCCATTGTAAGCCGGCCGTTGCGCAGCGCGGCCTCGCGGCCGAGGATGCACGTCAGGCAGCCGTCCACCGCCCGCCGCACGGTCGGGTTCTCGAACCGCCCGGCGAGGATGTCGGCGTGGAACGCGGCGATGTTCCGCTTCGCCCCGTTGGGATATAGGTCCACCACTTGGGCGACGAAGGGCTTTTGGCCGCGAACGTGCAGACTCGCTTTCCTGAAGTATTCGAGAACCGCGTAACCGATTTGGCCATAGATCGTCGTACTAATTTCCCCCGTCGCGCCGGTGGGCAGCGCCAGGCCATCGTGAGAGTGCAGCGGCCCGTCGGCATAATCGAAGATCATCGCGTGAACGTCGGAGTCATCGCCGTGCGGATCGCGCCGGCAGATGCGCGACTCGCCGATGGCGGCCACGGGCCGTTGGCCCAAGACCCACAGCGTGGCGTCGATCGCGTGGATGTCGAAGTAGCAGATACTGCCGCCGCCGAGCGCGACGTAGTTGCCCCACGTGCCGCCGCGCAACTGTGGCTCGATCGTGGCCGTCCTGGGCGGATCGGCGTGATAGCCGCCAATGTTGCTGGTGACCACCTTGGCCGGTTTGCCGATCTCACCCTTGCGGATTCGTTCGGCCACCTGGATATTGGCCGGGGCGGTGGGCATCTGGTAATCGACCAGGAACACCCGTTGTTTCCGCGTGGCCGTTTTGCCCGCCGCTTCGATGGCCAGGCAACCGGGCACGTCGACCGCTACGGGCTTGGCCACGTAGACGTGCAAGCCGGCCTCGGCGGCGGCGCGGGCGTGTTCGGGAAAAAAGCAGGGCGGCGTCTTCAAGACAACGGCCTCCACGCCGCTATCGATCACTTTCTTGTA
This sequence comes from Planctomycetota bacterium, assembly GCA_030611515.1. Taxonomy (GTDB): domain Bacteria; phylum Planctomycetota; class Planctomycetia; order Pirellulales; family Thermoguttaceae; genus JAHIKV01. The sequence continues at coordinate 2,610 of JAUWPQ010000049.1, forward strand.
GCCCGACAGCCCGGAGAAACGCCGGCTCTTGTCGACATCCTGAGCGTTGCCGCATGCATCGGCCCTGTCCTGAAAGTAGTCGGCCACGGCATGGAACTCGTAGCCGCCGTGTTCTTTGAAGAAATTGGCGATCCAGCTTCCGCGTTTGCCGCAACCGACCAGTCCGAGCTTGATCTTGCGCCGGGGCGCGGCTGTGGCATCGGCGGCCAGACCGACCGGCGTTCCCAGCAGCGGCACGGCCGCCGCAGTCAGAGCACCGCCGAGGAATTGCCGGCGCGAATGCGCCGATTGTTGGATGTTCCGTCGCAACAACGAATCGCCACTCATTACGGTTTCTCCGTAAAGGATGATTAGGCGCAAACGCCGCGCGGCGTGCCACTGGCTTTGCCAGTGCCCTATGTCGAAGCACTGGCAAAGCCAGTGGCACACGGGCGTCCCGCGCACACAACGCGGACACGTCAGCGAATAGTGGCGCGACTTGTCGCCACGGCCACCATCCGCCATTCCATGTTGGGGTGGCAGTTAAACTGCCACCCCAACGAATCCATTTATTCCCTCTCCTCGCGGGAGAGGGCTAGGGTGAGGGCGGCGTTCGGCACGTTTATCCACGCCGCCAACCGCCCTCACCCCCGGCCCCTCTCCCGAAGGGAGAGGGGAGTTTTTCTATCCTTGTTGGGGTGACAGTTGAACTGCCACCCCAACGGTTCTGCACACGGAGTGTGCGGATTACATTCACTTCCGCCTTCTCCATGCGTAGCAGAGCAGCCCGATCAGGCCGGTGGCCAGCAGAGCCAGCGTCCCCGGCTCGGGAACCGCCGCGCCGAACACGTCGATCTCCCGATACACGTTCTCATTGGCACCGTCGTAACTGTAGAACTGGAACTGAAGTTTCGCCACGCCGGTCGCGATGGGCGAATCCCCGGTGATCGTCGACACGTCTGCTGCGCAGGGGCCGCCGGCACGGTTTACGGTTGCCCCGTTGTCACCGGTCACGAGCACGAAGGCGTCCGGATTGGCCACCAGGGAGTACCACAGATCAAACTTCTGGCCTAGTCTGGGTCCACTTGATGCCGAGACCGTAACAATCGAATCGATGTCGTAGCCGAGCGGGCTGACGGTAGTGTTCAAGGCAACCGTCACTATGGCCCCGTCGCTCGGCGCAAAACCATTACTGTAAGTTTCCCATGACGCAGGGGTATAGGGATCGAGCCCTCCCCAGTAATCCCCGTCATTGAGTTTATCGAGGCTGCCGAATACCGCCGTACCCGTCGTGAGCACAGTGCTCGACAAGGTACTCTGCCCGGCGTTGATCAGATCGCTGCTCGACGGGTACGGGTCGAGGTAACCCGGCCAGTCATTAAGCCAACTGATGGTGGCTGCGTGGGCGGTGCCAAGCCCGAGACCGACGACAACCATAATCACGACCGCCAGTTGAATGAAATGCTTCGCTCTCATCGGAAAAGCTCCTGTACGTAAAACGCATTACCTTCTCCGGGCACTCGGAAACATTCCGAGAACATAAACCCTGAGAACGGCGTTGGGTGGCACTGGCGTCTCGCCAGTGCCCGCCCGAACACGGGCAAGATGCCCGTGCCACCCATCGAGCGGCATTGCCGGCCGCGTCCTCGCGGGAACGCGGCCTCGACTCGGTTGCTCCCGGCGGCCGCCGGCCGCCGGCTATCGTTTTATCCCGACATCACCTCCCTTCCACCTCGTTACGCCCCTCGTTCCCACGCTCAGCGTTGGAACGAGGAAACCGCCCTCATCCCCGGTCCCTCTCCTAAAGGGAGAGGGGAGTTCTTATTCACCTTATTCCTCTTTCGGAGTCTTCAAATACGTGACCGACAACTCCTCGAATCGGACCGTCATGATGTCGCAGTTGCCGGTGCCGACTAGCAAACGGCTGTTGGTCGCGTCCAACAACGGCACGGCGGTCGGCAAGTCGATCGGCCGGCTGATGAAATCCTGTTGGAATTCTCCCTTGAAGTCCGCGTCCACCGCGAACTTGACGCATCTGCCGGTCTTGGTCAGCCGGAACCGGTGTCGGCCCGGCCCCAGGCCGCCCGACGGGACCACTTCCGTCACGACTCCGCCGAGGTTGCCGAAAACCGCCCGATTCAAATCCGACTCGGGGTCGCGGCGTACAACCAAAGCATCTCCGTTGTCGACGCAGAAGTCCAAAACCAGTCCGCAGGTCACGGCGTCGTAGAAATTGGCGTTGGGCACGCCGTCGCCGAGGCCGAAGCAAATGTGGTGGGGACCGGCCTCGTGGGCCGGGCCGTCCAGGCGGACGTGGAACGTCGCCTCGAACACGAAATCGCGGTCGCGGAAGTCGGCCATCACGGTGCGGATGTAGCCCCGCGACTGCCGGCCCCCGAGCGTAAACGGCTCTTGGCGCGGGTGCTCGGCCGCCCCGCGTTTGAAAACGTATCGGCCCGGCGGCATCTGCTCGAAAGCGGCGCTGAGCTTTGCGCCATCGAATGTCTCAACGATCCGGACGGGGACGGCGGGCTTGGGCCGCGGCATCGCCCGGACGAAACGGGCGGTTTTCTCCGACGCTGCGCCGCGGACAATAACCAGTCGGTCCTCGGCCCTCTCCACCCGCGCCGATTCGTTTGCCCGCAAAACCACCTCACGCCCACGACCTTCGTCCGAGACTGCTTGTACCTTCACCGAACCACGAAAGACGCGCGACTCGGTGGCCCCCTCCTCACTCACTTCCACGCCGAACTCCGTGCCCAGGTCAGTGACGATGGCGGTGGGAGTGCGGACAGAGAATAAGGATGAAGGATGAAGGATGAAGGATGAAGGAGATTTCTGATTTGCGACTCTTCCTTTATTCTCCACTCTCCACTCTCCACTCTCCACTCTCGCGGTTAGTTTGCCTAGCGCGAGATAGCCGCCGGCGGTGGATTCGACCTCGTAGGTGCAGGGGCCTTCGAGGATGACCTTCGCGCCTGAGTCGTAGGTGATTTCCAACAGCCCGGAAGAAAGGATGTATTTTCTGCCTAAGGGGACATAGGCCCGTGAACTCAGCGGCGGCAGGAAGCGCGGGTCGTCGGACCACTTCACATCGACCATGCCGGTGATCCGGCCGACGAACACCATCTCCGGCCTGGCGTCCGACGGAACCGACTTCGCCGGCGCCTCGGCGATATGTTGGTGGTGGGTAACTTTGATCGCCCAGAACCCCAGCCGCATCATGCCCATGATTACCGCGGAGACCATGCAGGAGAACGCCCAACTGCCGACGAAAGGAGTAGCGGGTGTTGGATAGTTGCTAGTGGAGGAAAGATCGAGGACGATCGGCTGGACCGAGGGAGCCGACTCGGGTTGACGTATCGCCCCGATGATCTTCTCCCGGGCACGTTCCAGTTGCACCGACCGCGAAAGCTCGGCGTGCAGGCGAAAGTAGTCGAGGTAAAGGTCGCAGAGCCGCTCGTCGGCGCGCAACGCGGCTTCCAATCGCTCCACCTGATCCGTATCGAGCGCATCGCCGCACGCGGCGTCGAACAGCGCCCAGATTTCGGATTCGGGTGTGAACTGCTCGCTCATGCGTCGCTTCCCCGTGAAACCGCCCGTTTAACGCAATCGAAAAGCCTCCGCCGGATACGGCAGAGCGAGTTGTAGGTGCTTTGCGCCGGACGCCCCAGTTTCTCGGCGATCTGTTTAATGGTCTGCTCGTCGCCGTAGCAAAGATGGATCAGGCGCCGATCCGTGTTGCTAAGTTGATCCATGCAATCGCCCAGCGCGTCGGCGAAGGAATCCAACTCGTCGGCGGGTCTGGCTGCCTGCCGGTCGGCAAGCGTCGAGGCCAACTTGGCAGTCAGAAACGTCTTGCGGCGCTGTTGCGAGCGCTGGAAGTTCAAGACGACGTGCCGCGCGAAGCTGAAGGCCCAGCACTTGAAGTTCGTCCCCCGCTCGAACTCGTCGAATTTCTCCCACAGCAACATCGCGGTCTGCTGATACAGGTCTTCCGCATCTTGGGCTTTCCAAACCATGGCGAGGATGTAGGCGAACAACTGCCGCTCGCACTGCGTCAGCAGTTCGGTGAACTCTTCGCTACGTGCATCGCAAGAATCGATCATGCCAGCGGTTCCCAGCGGGGTTGCTTACTCTCTCCCCCCCTAAGCATTACTGTAACCTCGGGGCGAAAACCTTTGGGAAAATTGTCGCGGGTGCATCTCCCTGTCGCCTCTTAGATAATGTTCCCAAGCGGCCGAACCTACCTCGAAATCCGCGAAAACCGGTGTGTGTTTGTCGCAAAACGTTATCCTATCGTGACTTACGGAAGAGGCCCCCGTTTGCATCGCGGATTGCACAGTTACTAAACACGGCTCGCACAAGAAATGTGCAATTATCGGGCCGTCAGCCGCCGGTGGAAGATACTTCAATGGCCGTAAAGTGAACAAGCAAAACAACTTACAGGCTCAGCACTCCTTGCTTCCGTCTTGGATGGCACCCGCTTTGCATTTAACCGGCAAAAAGGTAAATTTCGCCGGCTAACCATCGACGAAAAGCAAGCAAACGGTACACGGAAAGGAATGCGTAATGACCCCCAAAGAAGTGCTGGCGCTATGCCGCGAGAAGAATGTTAAGGCCGTCGATCTGCGGTTTATGGATTTTCCGGGACTGTGGCAGCACTTCACGATTCCCGTCGATAAACTGACCGAAGACATTTTCGAGGACGGATTGGGGTTCGACGGTTCGAGCATCCGTGGCTGGCGGGCGATCAACGAAAGCGACATGCTCGTGGTCCCGCAACCGGAGACGGCCGTGCTCGATCCGTTCTCCGCTTTGCCGACCCTGTCGATGATCTGCAACATCCAGGATCCGATCACCCGCGAGGATTATAGCCGCGATCCGCGGAATGTTGCCCGCAAGGCGGTCAATTACCTGAAGAACACCGGCATCGGCGACACCTGCTACATCGGCCCCGAGGCCGAGTTCTTCATTTTCGACGACGTCCGCTACGATCAGACGGCCAACAGCGGTTACTATTTTCTCGACAGTATCGAGGGCCAATGGAACCGCGGCCGCGAGGAGAAGCCGAACCTGGGCTACAAACTACGCTACAAGGAAGGATACTTTCCCGTCCCGCCGGCCGACCAGATGATGGACATCCGCAACGAGATGATGCAGACGATGATCGAGTGCGGGATGAACGTCGAGACTCAACATCACGAAGTGGCCACCGCCGGGCAGTCGGAGATCGACCTGCGGTTCGACGATCTGGTGACTATTGCCGACAAGATGATGATGTTCAAGTACATCATTAAGAACGTGGCTCGGAAGCACGGCAAGACGGTCACTTTCATGCCCAAGCCGCTTTACGGCGACAACGGCTCGGGTATGCATACGCACATCTCGATCTGGAAGGGGAGCGAACCGTTGTTCGCCGGCAGCGGCTATGCCGGACTGAGCGACCATGGCATCCATGCCATCGGCGGCATACTCAAACACGCCCCGGCACTGTGCGGCATCTGCAACCCGACCACCAACAGCTACAAGCGGCTGGTGCCGGGCTTCGAGGCGCCGGTCAACCTGGCCTACTCGCAACAGAACCGCTCGGCCGCCGTCCGCATACCCATGTACAGCCAGAACCCCAAGGCCAAACGGCTCGAGTTCCGCTGCCCCGATCCGAGTTGCAACCCTTATCTCGCTTTTTCCGCCATTCTTATGGCGGCGATCGACGGCATTCAGAACAAGATCGATCCGGGCGAGCCGCTGGACAAGGACATTTACGACCTCGATCCCGAGGAGTTGAAGGACGTGCCGCAGACGCCCGGCTCGCTGGACGAAGCCTTGAAGGCTTTGCGGGCGGACCACGAGTTCCTACTGCGCGGCGACGTCTTCACCCCCGACGTGATCGACACCTGGATTTGGTACAAGACGGTCCACGAGGTCCAGGCCATGCAGTTGCGCCCGCATCCCTACGAGTTCTGTCTGTACTTCGACATCTAGAACGTGTTTTGATATCGAAATATCCGTATTTAGCCCCCGGGTGAATACACCCGGGGCAAGCAGTTTTCCTCATTCAATCCGGCCCCGCCGTGTATTCACGGTGGGCTAAATAAAGTTCTCCGCTTACCTCCGATACCCGCTACTTGGCGGCTCGGCCAGCACGTCGGGGCGTCTGCTGTCGGGCAACACCAATTTCGTGCCGGGTGTGATGTAATTGAAATCCTTACCCAGCACGTCGCGGTTCAGTTCGTAAACTTCGACCCACCGGGAGGCCTTGCCCAACTCGTAGCGGGCGATGTCGAACAGCGTGTCGCCTTCGGCGACGGTGTAGGTCCGGCCCGAGCGGTACTGGCGGCGCGTGCCGACGTTCGACGCGCGATTTCGCAAGGTTTCTCGCCGGCTCGGCTTGGGGCAGAGGTCGGGGTAAGACTTTTCGAGTTGCTCGACGGTCGGCGTCAAGACCAGATCGCCGGGTTGGAGCCGCCCTTCGTCGTCCATCTTGTCGCGATTGTGTTCCGCCAGGGCCTTGAAGTACGCGCCCGTCCCGTACAGCCTCCCGGAAATCGTCCAAAAGCTGTCCAACGGCTGGACCTTGTATTTGCCGTCGGCGCGCAGAGGCGGCGGAGCGCCAAACGATCGGGAACCGCCGCGGTGGCGCGGGCCATTGTTGTCGTACATCGATCGCGGCGAGCGACGGGGATATTCCGAGGCCCCATTCCGCGAGATCGGCGCGGCCTGCGTGGGCTGGTCCGTCGCGCCCGCATACGAGCGGTCCGGGTGCGACGGCGCCGGCAAAGGTCTGGAATTGTCGTAACGGTTTCGTTCCCTGTAAGGGGGCAGCGGCGACGGGACGCCGACCGAAGTATAGCCGCTCGTCTCGGCGCGGTCGGAAGGAGTTTCCCCGCGACCCGGCCGACGCCGCGGATTCTGGTCAGGTATGGTCCGGCTCGCGTCGGCAAGCTCTTTGTCACGCGCCGGGGCGTTGAACTCCCAGTCCAACGTGGGATCGGACGGATTCCGCTCATGCCTGTTGCCCGGCAGCGGTTTGGGCGGCAACGGCGGGGGCGAAATCAACGCCGGACCGTTCTCCTCGACCGACTTTGACTTGCCTTTGTCCGAGGCCAGCTTCCACTTGTCGAAATCTTTGTCGATCGGCTTAGGCGGACGGTTTGAAGCGGCCTTGGCCAGCACGACCGTGGGCGGATTGCCGCCGTTGGATTTAGGCTTGGAGGCCTTGGAGAAATGCTTTTCGTCCCGGTCCTCGTCCGGTCGTTTGGTCTTGCCTGGATTCTGGTCGGCGGCGGCGGCAAGCCCGTCGTCAGAGCTTGATCCGGTGAGCCGCACGGCCACCACGGCGGCAAAAACCAGCAACAGCGCCAGAATCACGGTCACGCCGACCTTGGCTTCCTTGCCCATGCGCACCGATTCACCAGTTTTTTCATTATCGTTCATATTATGGCCTCCGTGCCAAAAACCGCCCGGCACTTGTGCCGGGGCTAAACGTACCATGTCCACATTCCACTCTTGTTCCCACGCGGAGCGTGGGAACGAGGTGTTACGCTATCCGTTCCGCGACCCGCAGCTTCGCGCTGCGCGATCGTGGGTTGGCGGCCAATTCATCTTCGTCGGGGCGCAAGGGCTTGGGCGTCAGCACTTTCAGCCGCTCGTCCGCCCGAAACGCCGTCTTCACTCGCCGGTCCTCCAATGAATGAAAACTGATAACGACTATCCGCGCTCCGATTTTCAAGCAATCGGGTATCCGCTGCAAGGCGATTTCCAGTGATTTAAGTTCGTCGTTGACCACGATCCGTAGGGCCTGAAAGGTCCGCGTGGCCGGGTCGATCTTCTCGCCTCGCGGGTTTCTCGGTACGCTGCGGCGAATCACTTCGGCCAGGTCTTCCGCCGTCTCGATCTGCCGCTCGCGCCGTCGGCGGACAATTGCCCTCGCTATCCGCCGGCTGTATCGTTCCTCTCCGTAGTTTGAAATAAGTTGGGTTAAGTGCTCCTCGCTTAGCCGGCCGACCAATTTCCGCGCCGGCTCGCCGGAAAGGGTATCGTACCTCAGGTCCAACGGTCCGCCGGCCGAAAAGCTGAATCCTCGGCCGGCGTCGGCCAACTGATCGCTCGACAGTCCCAGGTCCAGCACCACTCCGTCGACCGGTTCGATTTCCAATTGATCGAGTACCGCCGGCAATTCGCAATAGTTCGCTTGCACCAACTTTACCGGCAGCCCGCTTAGCCGCTGCACGGCGGCGTCCACGGCGTCCGGGTCGCGGTCAATGCCAATCACCAGTCCGTCGCCGCCCACGGCTTCGGCCAGCGCCCGCGCGTGGCCTCCTCCGCCGAGGGTGCCGTCGACCAACACCGCGCCCGGCCGGGGACGCAGCCATCGGACCACTTGGTCCAACAGCACGGGTACGTGAACCGATGATGGCTCGGTCATTTTTCGCGGCACGGGGCGCCGCCGACAAGTATTCATTCAATAAATTCAATAAAAGCACCCCACCTCGAGCGCGTCCTTGCGCCCATGCGAGGTCGAGTGCCGGCGATCGACTCGTTTTCAACGGCCAAGTCTCTCGCCCAATCGCAACGGAAAGCTTTCCTTAGCTCCCCATCCGCGAGAACCAACTTCACCCCGGCTGAAGGTGAAGTCCCGGTGCCGACCAGGTGGCCTCGGACCGACGCCGCGGTTCTCACGCATGGCGAATCAACAGCCTCCGTGGCCGACGTACCGTCGGCCGCTAAACTCACGATTTGTCGCTGCCGCCAGTTGGTCCCAGCCCCCAAGAAAGCCCAAAGATACCGATTCGCCAAAACGGACACAATACGGGTTTTTCGCCTGAATTCGTGACTCCGATGGGCCCAGTTTCCGTAGCTCCCAACGTGGAAACAACTTCCAGCGACGCACCGCGACGCAAGTGGTTATTTGGGTTTTTTCGGTGAATGTGCCGCGTTGTTTCCGTGCAACTCATTTTGTGTAGCGGGTGGGCTTGCCCACCGTGAATCTTGCGTCACGAACGGCGGGCAAGCCCGCCCGCTACACACCATACACTAACGTTTCCCAAAGATTCTCGTATGCCCTCACCATGCGGAAAACCCCAAAATTCTCCTCGACGCGCCGACGGTTTTCCAACCCCACTTCGGTTGCGAGTTGCGGGTCGTTCATCAGCCTAAATATCTTCTCAGCAAGGACTTGCGAATCGCCGTATCGGACCGTCTGCTCCTCTGCGCCGGAGTCTAGCAACTCGCCGACGCCCTCGACGTCCGTGGCGACCACCGGTTTGCGGCTGGCCATTGCCTCCAGCACGACATTGGGCATCCCCTCCCACGCCGAGGGGAGGACCAGTAGTTCGGCGGAGGCAAGAATTGCCGGCACGTCGGGTTGCCAGCCCGCGAAATGGATCCGGTCGGCTATTCCAGTAGCCTTGGCAGAGGTCTCCAGCGCCGTCCGCAGCGGTCCGTCTCCGACCAACAGCAACTCGCAATCGGGCAGGCGGTCCAGCCACGACGGGGCCGTCTCGATCAGCCACTTCACCCCCTTTTGCGTCTCCAATCGACCGACGAACACGACTGCGCGGCGACCGGCCGCGATGCCAAACTCTCGCAGATCGGCCGGTTGCCGGGCCGGGTATTTTTCCAGGTCGATACCATTCGGGATGACCACAAGTTTCTCGGGCGGCAGACCGGCCCTAGCGGCCGAAAAATCGGCAACCGATCGGCCGACACAGACATACCGGTCCACCAGGCTTTGCGTCATCCGATCGAGCCAAAGGTGCCAGCGTACTCCGTGTTCCGCCACCCGGATGCCGGCGACCACGGCCCCTACGCCGGCGCGTTTGGCGGCAATTCGGCCGACGATGTTTGCATGAAACAGAAACGTTTGGGTAACTTGGGGTTTATGGGCTACAAAAAGCCGACGCAACCGACGAGCGACGACGGGAAATTGCCACACACTTCGCCCGTCAAGGAAATGAACCTCGACGCCGGCCGCCCGCAGTTTCGGCAGACAGGAGGCTTCTTCCTTCGCCGGCCGCGGAGAGAGGCAGTATACAACCGGGTCAAAACGGCATCGGTCGATCCGAACGGCCAGTTCGGTTAGGCACCGTTCGGCCCCACCGGCGTCAAGTTCGGTGATGCATAGGGCGATCTTGATCCGCGACATGATTCTTGTGGCACAGCCGCCCTCGGCTGTGTGATTCCACCCTGCACAGCCGAGGGCGGCTGTGCTACACGTCCCCCTGCAATTAATCGCGCAAGGGGCTTATACTTGTTTCCCTTGGGAGGGTAAAGCTCACAATGTCGGAACTGGACATAGATAATTACAACTACGATTTGCCGAAGGGTTTGATTGCCCAGTCGCCGGTGGCATGCCGGACCGACGCCCGGCTGCTGGTGGTCGATCGAGGCCGTAACTTGTTGGAACACAGGTACATCCGCGATCTGCCCGAGTATCTCCACGACGGTGATTGCCTGGTGATAAACGACACGCGTGTCGTACCCGCCCGACTGGTGGGGCACCGCCATAACACCGGCGGTCATTGGGAGGGGCTTTTTCTGGAGGCCAGACCCGACGGCTTGTGGCGAGTTATGTGCAAAACCCGCGGCAAGCTGGAGCCGGGCGATTCAGTCACGCTGCTCAGTGCCGTTGGGAACGATGACGTGCAACTCCAATTGGCGGCGCGGCAGAGCGACGGGACCTGGATCGCTCGGCCCATGGCGGAGGAAGACGCCCTGACGCTGTTGGACCGCGTGGGTCGAGTACCGTTGCCTCCGTACATACGCAAGGGTCGGATGATCGAAAGTGATCGGGAACACTATCAGACGGTGTATGCCCAAGTACCCGGCGCGGTGGCGGCGCCGACGGCGGGACTGCACTTCACTGCGGCTCTGCTCGACCGGCTGGCCCGGCAGGGCGTGGAAATCTGCACCTTGACACTCCACGTCGGGCCCGGAACCTTTCGGCCCATCACCTCCGAAACGCTGGCCGGACACCAAATGCACTCCGAGTGGGGATGCGTCGGACAGCAGACCGTCGATCTGATCGCCGAATGTCGCCGTCGCGGGGGGCGAGTGGTAGCCGTGGGGACCACTTCGGTCCGGCTGCTGGAGACCGCCTCGGCCGGCGGCGAGCCAATGCCGTTTTCCGGCCACACCGACTTGTTCATCCGCCCGCCGTACAGGTTCCGCGTGATCGATGCCCTGTTGACCAATTTCCACCTCCCGCGCACGACGCTGTTGGTGCTGGTCCGCACGTTCGGCGGCGACGAGTTGATTCGTCGGGCCTACGAAGAGGCGGTCCGCGAGCAGTACCGTTTCTTCAGCTACGGCGACGCAATGCTGATTGTGTAGCCCGAATCCGGCAAAAACGGTGCAATCCCTACCATCACTCTGCCGATACATGATACATGTAAGTAGTAGTGCGCCCTCGGCCGACCCACGCTTGGGTGGGGTGCGTGGGGTGGTCGGCTCGCCTTCTTTCCAGGAGTCAGGCAACATGCAGATCAAGGTATACGTCCCAAAGCTGATTGAAATCCCCAGTGAGTACTTGCCGGCGTTGGCCAAGCGCGCCGCCGATAGTCTCGGCGACCGGTCTCCCGAGGTCTCGGCGACCCGAGGCCACTTGGTACGGCAGGCCGTTCAAGACGGATTGCTGCGCGATTTCGACCAGTTGATCGGCGAAGACGGCACGGTCGATCTGGTATGCGATCCGGGCACGGAAATCCCACTGGAATTTGACAATCAGACGCTCAGCATCGCGGAATTGCTTGACACCTTGCAGAACAAACAGAATTGGTCTGAGATGCAGGCCGCCAGCGAGGCGGCGTGAGCGGAGACCGAATAGCCGGCTAGCAGCCCGTTGAAAAAGTCGGATTCCGGGAGTTTGGGTGCCACTGCTGGCTTGTCCAGCAGTGTTTTTCCGGGAGTTTCCCCCTGCACTGCTGGACAAGCCAGCAGTGGCACCCTTTTCCAACGGGCTGCTAGTGCCCCGCCAAGCTGGGTTTGACAGGTTGGGTGCCACAGGCTCTGCCAGTGCTTGCTTCGATGCAACACTGGCAAAGCCAGTGGCACCCAACGAGCCAACCTATCAGTTTCCACTTGGTGGACCACTAGTGCCCCTCTCGTCGCACGAACACGAGTATGCCCGCCGCCGCGGTGCAAACCGCCAGGAACGCCAATCCGATCAGCGTGGGCAGGAGTTCTATGGGCATAAGTGGCCTCGCAATGCGCTGGGGGACGGTATTTCCATCGTCCGGCCGACCGCGGCGGCTGAAGCCGGTTGGCCGTGGCCTTTGCGGCGGTCATAAACGGTCCCGCTTCGGCAACCGATAGAGTCCGTGTGAGCGGTCTTTTTTCGGGCGTTATTTCGCTGCCGAGCGCCCCCGCCTTTCCGCCTTGTCCTGGAGGATTTTCACCTCCAAGTCCGCCCGGGTCTTGTGCGCCCATTGCTCCAACTTGGCGCACCATTCGAGGGCTTTCTTGTCGTGCAACGGCAACTCCTCGATACCCTGTTCCCGGCTCAGGTTGGACATTTGACGCACAATAGACGCCAAATCGAGCAGGCGGAGAGAGAATTTATCGAGCTTGGATGGGTCGTAAGTTCGCAGTGTCATGACCGTTATTATATGCGAAACAGGGCGGGTCGTCTATCGGACTCATCGAGAATTACCCGAAATTACCACCAGCACACCTTACCGAGAAGAGACGTATTATGTCCAAAAAAATGGTTGTAAATATGCACCTTTTGTGCTAGCCTACCCCTCGCTGAGTCACTTCAGAGACTTCACTAAAGGGGGGCAACGTGTCGAAATTGCCTGAAAATCCCGCCGACGACCCGTGGGACGCCTTCGAGTTGGACGACGAAATCGTGGACCCTGAACCCGAACCAGGTGACTTTTGGGGGGAATTGGACGATGATTGCGACAACGGTGGTTGACGAAATCCGTCGGATGTTGCGCGAAGGCCGCCTCTCGCAAAGAAAAATTGCCGTGCGACTGAGCGTTAGCCGCGGAACGGTCAACGCCGTCGCTCAAGGGAAGCGTCCCGACTACTCCTCGCGCCGACGACGGGAGGACAACGACTTTACCCTGCCGATGGGCGTACCGATGCGTTGTTCCGGTTGTGGGGGCTTGGTGCAGATGCCGTGCCTGTTGTGTTACATTCGCATAAGGATGAAGTCAAAGAAGGCGGCGAGTCAGAATCATTACGCACGATCCAGTCGTGGAACCACCGCAGCAGCGAGCCGTGGGTGATCATTCCAGTGGGACGTCCCTGGTTGGTTATCACCACGCCGCGGACCGAGACCCGGCAAAGGAACTCGTGGATCACGTGGATGGGTGTGACTTCCTCGTAGCAGATGACTTTCGAGCACATCGTGCTCGAAAGCGGCCGTTGCCGACACTCCGACGAGACCATCGTCGCCATGATGTCCTTCTCGGAAATGATGCCGGCCAATGCACCGTCGGCGTCCAGCACGGGCGTGGCCGGGATGCCGAACCGGAGAAAGAAACCGGCGGCTTCCTCAACGGTGTCGTCTTCCCGCAGGCAAACCGTCAAGGGGACCATTACGTCGCGGGCAAGCTTGTCGGCGAAGATCACGCCGTGCCGGGCGGAGCAAGACAGTTGTGATTCCGCGGCGTCGGCCAGCGAGGTGTAGCAGACGACGCGGTCGCGGCCCATGCGCTTCGCGCAGAGCAGTGCCTGATCGGCCTGATCGACGAGTTTTTCCGAGGTTTGGGTGTCGTCGCGGTACTGGGCCACGCCGAAGCTGCCCGTGACGTTCAGATAATTGCTTCCAACGGGGATGCGCAGCGCAGCCAGCCACGATCGGGCGCGTTCGGCCCAGACGGCGGCGCCGTTCTCGGTGGTGTCCGGCAGCATGATGCAGAATTCCTCGCCGCCGTAGCGGCAGACCGAGTCGCTGACACGGCAGTTATCCATGAGCAATTCCGCCACTAACTTCAACGCCGAGTCGCCGGCCGGGTGTCCGTGAACGTCGTTGACCTGTTTGAAAAAATCCAAGTCCATCATCACGCAGCTCAGCGGGACGCGAGACCGTCGGCAGCGGCGCCACTCCTTTTCCAGCAATTCGTAAAAACTATGCTGCGTGAGCAGTCCCGTCAGCGAGTCGGTGCTCGCCATCAGGCTCAATCGCCGTTCCAATTCGAGAACCCTCGATCTGGACTTCAGGCGGGCCAGCAATTCGTCTTTCGAGACCGGCTTGGTGAGGAAGTCGTCGGCCCCGTTTTCCAACCCGGCGATCATTTCGGCCGCCCCGGTCTTCACGGTCAGGAAGACGATGTAGACGTAGTGCGGCAGCGGCATTTTCCGCACCTTTTCGCACAATTCCATGCCGTCGACGTGCGGCATCATCCAGTCGGTGATGAGAAAGTCGGGGCACTCCAATTCGATGGCGTCCAACGCCTTCCGGCCATCGGTGACGGTGCGGACCGAGTATCCGGCGCCGGCCAACCACCGGGAAAGGAGGCGCAGCAAGGCGGGGTCGTCGTCGACCAACAAGACCTTATAGTCGGCTGGCATCATGGAACAGCCAAAGGTGCTGATGCCGTGCCCCGCCGGCAATACAAACGTCTCGTACCCTAACTGTAAAGGCTAGCTCTTCTTTGGGAGAGAAGTGTGCCCGGCCGACAAAAATTCCCACATATTTAGGGACCGGCGGGACCATTCCTTGCGGGCACCCTTGTGTCTCCCGCCTTATTCCCTCAATTCGGCGGGCAACATTCGGTACAATCAGAATGATCGGACCGTAGGCGCAACCCCCGCTCTGCGTACCCGATTCGCCGCCTACAATCACACGCACTCCCAATGGGCCGCAAGAGGCCTTGCTCCACGCCTCCCATCTTGCCCAATCGGCAAAAACCGGCCAAACGACAAACTTCCTTCAAGCCGCAGTGCCACCACGACGAAGTTATGAGGAGAAGGGATGTCCCAAACTGCGCGGGCGGTATGGACATATCCCAAGGAATTAGCCTTGTCAGAAAACTTGTACTCCGCATTTCTCACTACACGAAGAGAATTGACAACCGTGTGCCACTGCTTCGCAGAAGCAGTACCGAGCATAACCCATTGCCCCAGCACTGCTTGTTCCAAGCAGTGGCACACTATGGTGAGAAATGCAGGCCAGCGTGGGCTTTCCGATTAAGCTCGGCGGTTCGCCAGAGCGGAATTGACCGATGGAAACCAATCCGACATCCGACATCCGAGATCCGATATCCGCGTCCGGCGGGCCGCTGGGCGCGGCGGTCGATTGGATCACCGACTTCGGCGGGGTGTTGATCGATTGGCTCATTGGCTTGGGTGACATCGCAATGTTCTCCTTACGCACCTTTGGATGGTTGTTGGGCCGTCTGCCTCGCAAAGAGACCATTATTCCAAACTTCTACCAGATCGGCGTGTTGAGTCTGCCGGTGGTGGCGCTGACGGGTACCTTCATCGGAATGGTGCTGGTCGTGCAGAGCTACGTGCAATTCCGCAGCATGCACTTGGAGGCGAAGCTCGGCGCGGTCATCAACATGTCGTTGGTTCGCGAGCTTGGACCGGTGCTGGCCGCCACGATGCTGGCCGGCCGGGTGGGTAGCGCCATGGCCGCGGAACTCGGCACTATGCGCGTTACCGAACAGATCGACGCACTGGTCACAATGGGCGCAAATCCGATCCACTACCTCGTCGTGCCGCGGTTCCTCGGCTGCCTGATGCTGATCCCGGCGCTGACGATCATGGCCGACTTCATGGGCGTGGCCGGGGCCTTCTTCTACGCCGTGTATCTGTTGGGCATCGACTCGCATCATTATCTGGAAAACTCACGCCATTTCGTGGGAAATTTCGACCTGTTCGTGGGCGTGTTCAAGAGCCTGTTCTTCGGCGCCGCCATCGCGATTATCGCTTGTTATCGCGGGTTCAATTGCAATCCGGGCGCGGAGGGAGTCGGCCGCGCCGCCACCACCGCCTTCGTCTATTCGTTCGTAGCAATATTGCTGTTGGACTTGTTGTTGGGGATTGCCATGGACGGGATATATTTCGCTCTCTGGCCGGAGGCGCCGAAACTGTTTTAGAAAACACGGTCCCCTCTCCCAAAGGGAGAGGGGAGTTGCATGTACTATGGTCGCTACCGCAACCCACATCTCCGATTCCAGTGGCCCCTTGATTCAAATGGAGGGGGTCGAGATCGATTTCGGCCGTCAGCGCGTGCTCCGCGACATCGATCTGACGATTTCCCGCGGAAAGACGTTGGCGGTGATCGGCGAGAGCGGGTGCGGCAAGACGGTGTTGCTGAAAACGATCATCGGATTGCTTCGACCGACGCGCGGCTTGGTTCGTTTCGACGGCCGCAACCTCGCCGAACTGAGCGAGAGGGAGCTGACCAGACAGCGTATCCGCTTCGGCTTCCTTTTCCAGCAGGCGGCGCTGTTCGACAGCATGACGATCGCGCAGAACATCGGCTTTTCGCTGCGGCAGCACACCGACAAAAGGGTCGATGAAATTCGCTATATCGTATTGGCCCGCTTGGCCGAGGTGGGGTTGCCCGAAAACATCTTGGACAAAAAGCCGGCGGAGCTTTCCGGCGGCATGAGGAAACGGGTCGGTTTGGCCCGGGCGCTGGCCCTGGAGCCGGAAATCATGCTCTACGACGAGCCGACCACCGGACTGGACCCGATCATGAGCGACGTGATCAACGAATTGATCCTCAGCACCAGGCGGCAACATCCGATCACGAGCATCGTGGTCACCCACGACATGCGCACGGCGCAGAAGGTGGCCGACCGAGTGGTAATGCTTTATCCGCTTCCGCGGTTGCGGGCCGACGAGCCGCAGATAATCTACGATGGGCCGTCCGACCGGATCGAGCAGGCCGCCGACAGCCGCGTCTCGCAATTCGTCCGCGGCGAGGCCCGCGAACGGTTGATGGAAATGCGGCAACTCAACGGGAGATGAGCGATGGACGAACGCGTCATGAAATTCCGGGTGGGAGTGATGTTCCTGGCCACGTTGATCATCACCGGTATCCTGCTGGTGATGTTCGGCAAGTTGCCGACTCTGATGGGCAACTACACCATTCGGATCCGCTTCGACTACGCCGCCGGCGTGACCAAGTCCACGCCAGTGCGGAAAAGCGGCGTCCTTATCGGCCGCGTCACCGGCGTGAGTTTGATCGACAAGGACTCGAAAGTCCTGGTGACGGCGGAGATTCAGGCCGACAAGACGATTTATCGGAACGAGGAGTGCCGCATTACCCGTGATCTGTTGGGCGACTCTACGTTGTCGTTCGTCCTTCCACGCACCGAGGCAGCGAGCGGGGAACCGATCGATCCGAGCAAAATCATCGACGGCAGGGTATCCGACGATCCCACCGGACTGAAACGCGCCCTGCAAGGCCCCATCGACACCGTGAACAAGACCGGACTGGCGTTGGAGAATGCCAGCATTCAGCTCGAAGCAGCCGCAAAAAAGGTGGAAAACATCCTCGACGAAGAGCGAGAACGCATTCACGATGTGATTGAAGACGCCGCCGAGTCGTTAAAGTCCATCCGAACCGTGCTCGGCGATCCGGAGACGCAACAGAGACTCGCCGAGGCCATGCAGAAGCTACCCGACACGCTGGACAGCATGAACAGCACCTTCCGCTCGGCCGACGAAAGTTTGCGGGTATTTTCCCAGCGCTCCGGCCCGGACGGCCGAACGCCCATCGAGCGGATGGTCGATACCATCGAGATGACCGAGCGGACGTTGCGCAAGTTCAGCCAGCCCGCCGGCCCCGGCGAAGAGGCCCCAATCGACCAGATTGCCATCGCTATGGAGAACATCGGCGAGATCACCACGCTAATGCGGACGATCATGTCCCGCATCGAGCGGGGAGAAGGATCGCTCGGGGCGCTGTTGAACGACCGGCAGTTGTATAACAGCCTGTGCCGAGCGGCGAAGAACATCGAACGAGTCAGCCGCGAGTTGCAGCCGATCATCGCCGACGCCCGCGTTTTTACCGACAAGATCGCCCGCCATCCCGGCATCATCGTCCGCGACGCCGTCAAACCGGGGGCGGGGATTAAGTAGTGGATAGTGGGTAGTGGATAGTGGGTAGTGGATAGTGGGTAGTGGATAGTGGGTAGTGGCTAGTGGGTAGTGGATAGTGGGTAGGCGTTAGTGGAGAGTGGGGAGTGGGTAGTGGGTTGGGGGTAGTGGATAGTGCGAGAAACTCACCGC
>JAUWPQ010000395.1 GCA_030611515.1 Planctomycetota bacterium
AGCTATTGAACGTGTTGAACCGGCTGGTCGATCTGGGCAACACAGTGGTGGTGATCGAGCACAACCTGGACGTGATCAAAACGGCCGACTGGATCATCGACCTGGGACCGGAGGCCGGCGACGAGGGGGGCTACGTCGTCGTCGCCGGAACGCCGGAAGAAATTGCCAGACAATGCGAAACCGCAAGCGGCTTTAACAGTGTGACTCCCGCTTGCGGTTTCGCATCCCACACCGCCGAGGCACTGGCCCCGGTGTTGGCGGCCGGGCCACACGTCGAGCGGAAAATGTTCGATTTCGCCGCCGAGGCGGCCGAGCGGAAAACCGACCGCGACATCGCCGAAGTGGGCCAAGAAGCCAAAATGCCCTGGCAGGCCAACGGCCGACACTGGCACACCGTGGACCGGGTCGGCCGGACCGGCAACCCTTGCCGCTGGGACGGCCGTATTCTGGCCGAGGTCGTCGATCGCATCGAGCAACGATCCGATCTCTTTTCGGCGATCGACTGGAGCGAGCGGACGGTGGTCGAAATTCGCGCGGCCAAGAAATCGGACGGCTGGTTCTTCCACGCCATCACCGGCGAGGAGTGGCTGCTGAAGATGAAGTTCCGCACGACGAGGAACACCTTCCGGCGGGAAGAGCTGATCGAGCGGCTCGATCTGAAGCCACTGAACGACGTACCCGAACTGCCGCTCTACGGGACCGAGCCGCGAGTGCGGTGCAAAAACCTCCGTGGCCCGTGGCAGGAAATCGAACTGAAGGTACACGGCTACAACGAGATCGACCGGCCGGAGTTTTGGGATTTCGTCGATCGGGCGACGGCCGGTTTCGGTTCATACGCCGAGAAGGTCCAGGCGAAGCCCAACATCCTTCAGCCGTGGAAGCAACTCGGCCGGACGTGGCATCTGGCCCGTCGGGGGTTTCCGCTCGGCAAGAAAATCCGCTGGGAACCGGAGGTGCTGCAAAAACTGCTCGATCTGTTGACTCAGGCTGCGCCTCAGGCCGAATTCAACTGGAGCAACAAGCAAGTGGTGCCGGTCTGCTTGCCCGGGCGGCACGAGCCTTGGGCAGCGGTGCAGACGAAAAAACTCGACGCGGTTTATCTGCATCTGACCGGACCCAAGGGCCGTTTCCCGCTAGGGCGGTTGGGCGGCCTGGGGCACGATCCGGAAGTGGACGGTCGGCAACCGGACGCCGACGTCATTCGGCTGAAGTTCCGCTCGGCGGAAGATTTGGCCCACGACGACCTGCACGGATTCCTCAAGGAACACCTGGCGGCGGGCACGTAGGCCGACGCATCTTTCCCTTTTACCTTTTGGCGGTTGACACCCCCGGTTTTAGTGTCACAAAATGGTGGAATTTCGGCGCTCCCAGAAAATGGATGACTTGATGACACGCGAAGGAGACAAACGACCTGAACAACAAGGCGGCGACTACTGAGGCAACTAAGGTGGCCCCATTCGTCTAGACCACGGATTACGAATTCTTAGATGGAGGGATTAGCGGCCCGCGAAACCCATTCCAAAGGTTTCGCACGGCCGCAGAGCCACCCACCCACTTTGGGTACATGTTGATTTTCCCGTTT
>JAUWPQ010000295.1 GCA_030611515.1 Planctomycetota bacterium
CCCGGCCTTGCCGTACTCCACACTTCGTTAGCCTCGGTGCGGTTGCCGTTGGCGTCATAGGTGTACGATTCGTCAGTGCCTGCCCTCTTTTATCCCCGACACCTTCTCTCCCCCGGATCGTCCGGTCTGCTTGCTACCCCACGTCGAAAGGGGTAGGATTATTGGCAGTGTTGGGCGCACAGGAGGGTATCAGGGGCGGGGCGACCCTCGGTAGATTCTTCTCATCTTGGAGGACTCGGGAATGGCGTCAGAATGGTTTTATCAGGTGATGGGGAAGCAAGTCGGGCCGGTTTCGAGTGTGGAACTGCGAAACCTTGCCCAAGCCGGTACGGTTACGACCCAGACTCCGGTCGCCAACGCACCGAGCGGCCCTTGGGTGTCAGCCGGGCGAGTAAACGGACTCTTTGCCTTGCCCAATGGAGCACCTCCACCGGCGGCGACAACCGGAACCGCCCAAGTCCCACCGCCCCATGCCGCTGCCTCAGAGGAATCATCGGGATTGGGCACGGCAACGAAAATCATGCTGGGTGTATGCGGCGGCGTCTGTGTGCTGGTAGTCGCCTTCCTTGTCTGGTCTATCGCCAGCCGCGACACCTGGGAACTGGATAACGCATCTCGCGTATCCGCCAAGCTGGACGAAGCCGACCGGCTCCAACAGTCCGATCCGCTCACGGCCTATAAGACATACGATGAAGTGCTGAAGGAGGCCAAAAAACATAAAATCACGGATGAGCAGTTCGCCCAGAAACTCGGCAACGCGGAAAAGGCGCGGACGGCTTTGTACCCGAAAGTCCAAGAGCAGATTCAAGCCGAGGAGGCCGAGAGGCGGCGATTGACCGATGAAGAAGCCAGACGTGTGGCGGAGGAGAAAGAGCGGATCGCGCAGCAGGATGCTCGTAAACTCGCATTAGAAAAAAGAGTTCAGGAAGCAGTTGCGTTATATCGCGATCCCCCGGGATCCGCGCGCAATGTGCTGAAGGCAGTGAAAAAGCTCGAAGCAAAGACGGAGGTTGGCGTAAACTGCCGGGACTACTGCGTGGCTGTGGGGGAAACATGGGCTGATGTGAAACTGTTTGCGGAGTCGAGAGATGGGAAAAGGCTACCGGAGTTCACTTTTCTCCTTGTTTCAGCGCTAGAGAGGCATAAAGTTGCCGTGGATTACTGGGGTTTGGTGATTAAAGGCGGTGTGTTGTCCGGCCCGGGAGACGCCCTTCAAGAATGCTGGCGAGCTGCGCACGAGCGTGTTGAAATGGCAGAACAACTAATTGGTGGAGACGACGTCGAGGCAGTAATAGTGCGATTGGAGAAACTCTCCGAAAAAAATGACGTTGGCAGGTGAAGATAGCACGACGCACGTTCGGCCAAATTACGGTTGGGAACAATTATGGCCCGATACCGCTCATGATATGAACGTTCCATTACACACTGGTGCCGGCAGTCAAAACGGGAGCTATAATATGCACAAGTCCGAGAGTGAAATGAAAGACGCCGCTGGCTTGGTCGTCTATGAATGGGAGCAGTTCCTTTATGCTTTCTGCTGTTCAGTGGAGTGGAATACCGGAACGGGTCGTGACGAGTATGAAGATAATTGTATGAAAGAAGTCTTTTTGCTCCATGCCCGTGCCCTTCGCGATTTTTACAATCGTCGCCGTGAAAATCTAAAATCTTATGAAGAAACGGACATTTTAGCCGAGGATTTCTTCGACGAGTCAAACCGATGGATAAGTCCCGCATTCGACTACCTTCTGACAAAAAGAACGCAACTGAATCGGGCGCTTGCGCACCTTTCCTACGACCGGCTCCGTTACAAAGAGAACGGTGATAAGAATTGGGATTACCGGGCTATTACCTCTGAACTTGAAGGAGCGTTCAAGGCGTTTCTGAAGGCCCTGCCTGAGGAGCGCAGAGCGTGGTTCAGGATAAACAGTGACCTCGAAAAACTGAGTGTATCGCTCTTGGCTGTGGTACACCACCGATAGAACAGTTTCGTGGCAAATGACGACCGAGCAATCCATCGGACATCTAGCATTCTGTGGGAGGCCATGATCGTGGCATCGCAATGGTTTTACGAGATTGCGGGGAAGCAGGGCGGGCCGGTCACGAGCGCGGAATTACTCGCTCTTGCCCAACGCGGCACGGTCATCTACGACACACCCGTTCGGAAGGGGCCAGACGGTAAGTGGGTTTCGGCAAAATGTGTCCGAGGGCTATTTCCCGCAACGAATGCAACATCTCCCTCAACGCCAACTGTGACATCCGAGCCATCCCAAGACCAGCCAGCCGATGCACTACCGCAAAAGCCAAGCCAGCCATTGGCGTCTGATGTATACATAGTCTCCGCCACGCCCCCAAGCGAAGAACCGTCCCAGTGTACAGCCATTGGCAACATTGACGCGATCTGTCCATACTGCGGCAATCGGCTGGAAAAGAAGCCGGGCCGCAAGAAGAAGTGCCCCCATTGTGGCAACTTCATCCATGTTCGCACAAGGCCGTTGGATAATCAAAAGGTTCTGGCTACCGAAAAACAAACGGAGGCGATCAACGAGCAGTGGGCTACCGTAAACCCAAAGTGCATTCTCATCGAGGTGAATCCACCCGCAGTTAGACCGTCCGCGACGAAGGCGGCATTCACACAAGCCGCACCGATGATCCAAGAATCATCCACCAGCGTGCAAGAGTCTGTGAGAGATGTCATTTTGCAAACGCCGGAAGAAATAACTCGATATGTGGTGTCCCGTTTTGCAAGAGTGAGCGAAAAAACGATTGCCGACCTGAGTCTTGAAATACTACGGGTTCAGCCGCACAGCCCGGAAATCCACCTTTTGTACGCCTTGCGGGTTTCAAAATGCATTCCGACGCTAAAAGCAGTCAGCACACTCGCGTCTCGATGGTCAATTGCAAACCGGGGTCCGCAAGGCAACAGTGGTTTACAGAATGGGCGACAGTCGAGCGACTGGGAATTGGTCAATCGTTTCCTGACCAATCTCTACCTTCAGCGCTTCCATGAACTGTGCGAGGAGGTGGCGAGCAAAGCGGATGAAACAGCGGCGAAGCGAAAAACGCCAACGGCGAAAGAATCCGCCTATCAAAGAGCCATCAATAAAATTCTCGAAGGGGCAGCAGAGTTTGTGGATGACCTTCCTGGGCTACACGAAACCAAGACTCGATGGATCGACCGCTTAAAGAGTCTCGGGGGAAGCAGATCGGATAGGTTATCTTGTCCTAATCTGAAATCCTTTTGATGCCTGACACACGCATAACCGCAGTTCTTCCTTCAGAATCGGCTACAACGACTCGATCAATATCGATTATCTTGAATTTTCGATTCCTGACCTGCTTGCCACACCATATGCCTTCAAATGTTACACGGTCTCCGACCCTAATGTCATTGGTCTCGTACATGAGTCCGCCCAATTTGAGTGCTCTAATCCTCCGTTTTGTGACAACCTTAGCCGCCTTAGCCGCTACTTTTTTAGCCATTGGCGATCCCTTTCATTTTTCCTCGGCGAACGATTATTCCTTCGCGACCCGCTCATCAATTATCGGCGTATACGAAGCGACCCATTGGGACTGCCTATAGCTTACAAATTCACGGCACGCGAGACAAGCCCCCCCCGCTGTGCTGCGGGTGCGGGCAAGAGAACCGGCCTGCTACCACGTCACGACGAATGTCGTTGCTGTTGGACACCTGCTAACGTCGGCGAAGACACGAAGGGGCAGAAACGCACCAAAGAAGCAATTGAGGAGGCCATCGACAAATCCGTTAAAGCAGAAATACGCGAACTGAGCAACAGCGCGCCGGCCGAGCAAGAAGTGTGCAGTAATTGGAGGGGCGCAACTCTGACGATAGCCAAGACTCGGCCCAAAAGCATCTTTTGACAAGGCGGTAGTGCTGTCAGAGTCCACATCAGACGGGGATGGAAAAAGGGTCAGAACCCTTTTCGCGGCCCGGGCTATCGCTTGCTCGACGACGGCGCGGCCGGAAGTCTGCTCAACGCGGCGTCGGTCTCGTGCAATTGGGCCTGAAGCTCGTCGTTTTCCGGGTATTGTTCCACCAGTGTGCGAAAGTGTCTTCGGGCGGCTTCCAGGTTGGCCCGGGCAAATTGCTCGTCGGCCTGCAGCAGGGCAATGCTGCGGAGGCATACGGCCAGATCGCGGCGATAGGGGACCGCCTCGCCGTTTTCCTCGACGAGTCTTTCCAGCACGCGGCGGGCTTGCTGGAAGGATTGCAGAGCCTCCGCCGGTTCCACCTGCTCTTGATGTAGCAGGCCGAGGTTCAGGTGGATCGCGGCCAGTTCTGCCTGGTACTTGCGCACCGCTGGGTTGGCTTGCGCAAAAGGCGTC
>JAUWPQ010000195.1 GCA_030611515.1 Planctomycetota bacterium
GCTTCACTGTTTGGTGTTCCAGAGACAGTCGGGATAACAGCATAATTTATTCTGTCAACCTAACCGAATATATCCGAGACTACGGTGGGCAATCTGGAATCTCCTTCGCCCACGCCACAGCCCTGGCGGTACTCGCGGCACCGGAGGCGGAAAAATGCAACTGACCAGCCCACGAAAATGCCCTGATTGCACCGACGGCCGCAAAGACAAATACCGGTGTCCGACCTGCAACGGCTCCGGCTGGGTGCGCTTGTGTCCGACAATGGAGCCGGGGCCTCCGATACCAAAGAAGTCGCGGCTAAGAGAATTATCTGATGAGTATTGGGAAAACCGCACGTAACAAACAGCCCACGGGCGAAAGGAGTGAATGATGGCATTACCTGATACTGCTGAGTATTGGCAACGGCCAGAAAGGTTTCCGACAACACTCAAAAAGGGTATCTGTGATTGTCAGCAGCCCTTGCGTTTGCGAGCGAAACCACAATCGAGGCATTGTGAAAGATGCAAACGTTTTATAGAAGACAAACCAGATCATACTACGTGACTGTACTCGGTCAAGTGCTGGGCATACAAGCTCGGCCCGCCGCGAGTCGTTTTTAACAGGAGAGGGAAATGAGACGTTATGGCCACCAGGACTTCCCCGAAAACACGAATGATTGTGTTGCGAACGTACATAATGATTACGGTGTTGACTTTCATCAGTGCTGTCGCCGGCGTGGTCACGGCCCCGACGGCCTCTACTGCAAACAGCACGCGAAGATGATCGAACGTAACCCGAACTCGGTGTGCGTGCCGAGGGATAGACAGGAGAAGCGGACATGACTAAAGAAGAATTACGTGAGATTTTTGTGGAAGAGATGAGGAGGTCAAAAAGATTCAGAGTCGCCGATTTGGTAAGTGAATATAAAGGTAAAGAAATACCAATTGTAGGCCAGGATTATGAGGACGCTTGCATGATGGAAAACATCATCGACCGTATCTCCCGATGTTGCAAGCCGAGCCTCAAGGACGAACTTGCAAAACTCGGCGACGATTCCCCGTTGCTGCGGGCGATGGGTGAAAAGCAACTGAAAAGTAGGGCAGTGGACGGGATTTGATCCGACACGGAGGGCAGGAATGATCTGGATTACTCAGGAAACCGTGGCGGCCATTCTCGAAAAGCGACAGTCCACAGGGCTAAGTCACCGAGAACTAGCTCGCCTTTTCGGTATCTCGCGCGGAACTATCGGACTCATTTTATGTAATCCAACTGATTGGCGAAAAAGAGAACGTGAACAGCGGCAGAAGAGAATAGGCTTTTTTCCCCGGTCGGTTCCTGAGTATTACTGCGACGGGTGCCATGCTTATGTAAAACTCTCACCCTGCCCAGCGTGCTATGCGCGCGAAAGTGGCACAGTTGACAAAGTAAGTGGTTGAGGAATAGAATCCGGGGTGTACAGTACAACTCGATCGGCAACTGACCGGCTGGGGGCACCCGGACGAATCAGTGGCGTAAACAAGTAGCCCAGTGCGGGGCGCACTCTCCGCGTTGGGTTTTTTGTTTGCGCTGGCCGGTCGGGGAATTAAGAGGACGGAATATGTTTTCCTCGCTGATGGTCAAAGGTGGAATTACACTCGCATTGGCGGCTGTCATTGCCGTGTCGCTGGCAGTGGTCGCTAGAAATTGGTCCTGTCGCAAACCACGCCCCCCCCGCCCTGCCAAAGTCGAATCCTTCGACGTGGTATCCGTCCCCACTGGCAACAGCATCACGGTCAAGGCAGGGCGACGTGATCGGACAATAACGATTACGCTCGGCGGCATCGGCGTGCCTCGGCTTGAGGAAGAGGCGCGTACGGCGTTGGAGAAGCTGGCGGGCAGTACGATCAAGGCGGAGTTACCCAGGCGTCGGTTGCGGAGCGAAAGCCCGGATGAGTTCTGGGCGTGGTTCAAGGACCACTACGAAAAATGCCCAATTTGTTCTACGGAACTACCGACGAAGGAAAATCCAGAACCGCGTATGTGCGAAGAGGCTTTGGCCCGGATGCAAGCGGTTGTAGACGATGCAGAAAAAATGGAGCCTCCCGAAGCCCGCCGCGACTTCACCACACCACAGGCCTGGGGCGAGACGGGCTTGTGCCTGCAACTGGAAATGTTGCGTTGCGGACTGGCGATAAGCGTTGGAGATGTTCCGAAGCCGTGGAGCAAGGCAGAGAAGTCGGCGCGGAAAGCCGGGAGGGGAATATGGAGGTAGGCCATGAGTAACGACTGGCTGGCGGTTTTGATTTTAGCTTTTGCAGCATGGTTTTCAGTTTGTGTTTTTTCCGGTGCTGCATGGGCGCAATTCGCACGGTCGAATGGTCATGGCATCGGAAGAATGTCTGTTGCGTTTTTGTTCGGCTTCATTGGTTGGCACATAGACGTGATCGGCGTCATTGTCGAGTACTTGAAGCCATCGACTTGGAGTAAGCCGTGATCGGATTCGCCTTTGGATTCGCCGTTGCTACGACCGTTTGGGTGTGGATGTATTTCAAGTGGCTGAAAAAGTAGAGGAGAAATGATATGAGCGTCGGATCAATTGATTTTCCAGTCTGGCTTGTGCTGTTGACGGTCAGCTTTTTGGTCGTGTACGCCTTCGGCTGGTGGTCGAAGATTATAGCCTGGGCAAAGCTGGTGTACACGAAAGCCACCGGCAAACCGGCGACGGGTGGTTTCTTTGACACCGTGGACGGTTTTGTACTCGGGGCCGAGTCATTCAAGGTGCAGGGGGCGTTGCGCATCGCCCAGATGGAGTTTGCGGAACGCGAGGATACCGAGAGCGTGGAGGCGATCGATGCGCTGTTGGCGAAGGCGGCGGTGTGGAAGGAGGGGAAGGAATGAATACGCCCCGCAAGATCGCCTTGGGCGTTGCCCTAGGGCTTCTGGTACTGTTGGCGTGGCAGAACGGCTACTTGGCTTGGGTGCCCGTAGTCGGCCCGTCCGGCCCCGTGGATCACGTCGTAGTCGTCTGCGAGTCCGGCGACCAGACGCCGGAACAAGCCATCGTGATTCTCGGCAAGACGGCGCGTGAACTGCGCGACGCCGGCAAGTGGCGATTATGGGACGACGACAACATGCCCGAATCCGTCGAGGTCGATATGTTGACGTTGATTGGAGGCCATAAATTGCCGGTCGTGATTCTGTTCCACGGCGGTGGGGTATCGGTCGGTCCCGTGCCGCTGCCTGAGACAGACGAGAAGCTGCGGGCATTGGTCGAGAAACATGGGGGGTTTTAGGATGGTCGAATACCAAGAAACGCCGCTGGTTGTGCCGCCGGGCAGTAGAACGGGCTGTCTGCCCCGCGTTACGAAGTTCGGCGAAATGTGCCAGGGCTTCGCGGAGGCAATCAAGGTCGTTCCCCGCGACAAGTGGCCGGACCTGATCGGCAAGGTTGACCTACGACCTTTTGTGAAGGTGGTGTTGGACCAGAACGGCGTCGGATCATGCGCTACCGAGTCTACAACCGCCGGGGCGATGATAATTCGCTCGGTAGCCGGACAGCCCCACACGCTCTTAAATCCCCTTAGCATCTACCGCGTCACTTCTGGCGGCCGCGACCAGGGTAGCAGCATCGACACCAACTTGGCCTTTGCGCGCGACGTGGGGATTCTCCCCGAAGAGTATTGGCCGCGAAGCAAGGGCTGGCGGGCGACGCCGCCGGACGGTTGGAAGTTAGTCGCCTCGCGGTATCGAATCAAAGAGATCTACGACATCCGCAACGAAGCGGAAGTTGGCAGCGCGTTGCTCAAAGGTTTCCCGGTCGTGTTCGGCTGGCGGGGCCACAGTTGCATCTTGACTGAACTGCTCAGTACGACCGTCGCTGAGTATCTCAATTCATGGGGTAATTGGGGCGACGGCGGGTTCGGCAAGATCAAACTCAGCAGCATCAATTACAATTACGGCGCATGGGCGCTGCGAGTTATGGAACCGTTCGATGGAGATTTGTAGTATGAAAATATACTTCCCATTTTGCCGATTGGGGTTGTGTTTGGATCAGGATAGATTCTTTTATCCGATGTCGGATTGGCTTGGTT
Source organism: Planctomycetota bacterium (assembly GCA_030611515.1). Classification (GTDB taxonomy): domain Bacteria; phylum Planctomycetota; class Planctomycetia; order Pirellulales; family Thermoguttaceae; genus JAHIKV01. The sequence goes on from JAUWPQ010000195.1 coordinate 4,051, forward strand.
GGACATTGGTAATTACTGCGATTAGCTCGTTTGCAGGTTTTTGTTGTGGCGTTGGCTATGGAGTATGGCAACTGTTCAAGTTTTTGGTTCGCTTGGCGATGTAGCTTTTACTCTAACCTTAGGTAGTTCGATGGGCGACTATGGCCGGGAACAATTTCTACATGAGTTGCGTCGGCAATTTTACTGGGGCTTGTTCGCAGCAGTTGTTGGTGTAGCCGCGCTTTGTGTTGTTCAGTGTTTTTACCCTTAACTTTGGAGAGTGAGATGAAGTTTCTGTCAGTGATTGTTTCCGCATTGGTTATCGTTGTGGCGGGCAACCTGCTGCATAGCACGACGGCCGATCAGATTACCATTCCACCCGAGAAGATCGTCGTTCCGGCCGAGGTTGCTGTTGAGGTGACGCCGGCGGACGCAGTTCAAACCGAATACGCGACTGATTGCAGCGACGGCACTTGCGCGCTACGGCCGGTACGGAAGGTGGTCAAGAAGGTTGCCAAGGTGAGGGTGGTCGTCAAAGCCCCGATCAAAGTATTGGGTAAGGCCAGGAAGGTTGTCAAAGTTGTAAAAGTCGTCAAGGTTTTCAACCGCCGGCCTGCACGGCGTTTGCTTGGCCGCGTCTTTTGCCGCCGTTGTCGTTAATCTGAGACAGTCGAGAACCCCGCCCCGGTCAATTCCGTGCCACAGGCGGGGTTTATGAGATACGCGAAAGGCGGCGGTCGTGCAGATAACAGGATTTTTGTTTTGGATTGTGGTGATGCCCGTGTCGAGTGTCGCCGTACTGGCGCAAGTAGATTTCCCGACGCAGCTTGTGAGTGGTTCCAACTGGGTCAACGCGGGGTTGGGTGGAATCGCCATCGCGCTGATCGGGCTGATTGGCTGGCTGCTCAAGTTGTGGGTGTCGGAACGGAAGGAAAGCATCGAGCAGCAATCGAAGAGTACGGAGCGGCTGATGCAGGTCATGGACAAGAGCAACGAAGTAATCGGCGGTAACACGCGGGCAATCGAGGCCGTCTGCCGCCAGTCCGAGGGTATGGCGGGCAAGGTGGACGAAATGCGCGACCGTCTGCTGCGGCGACCTTGTATGGCGGACGAAAAATGATGAACCCCTTCGCGCGTCACAAACCGACGTTCAACACCGACTGCGAATCGCCCCACGACCAAGGCCGGTCGGCGTTTGCCGCCGGCAGGTTGGATGTGGATGACGCTTGTCCTTATCCGAGCAGCAATCCGTGGTCCGACAAGCGGACGCAGTGGATGAGTGGTTTTTATGGTGAACGGGTGCGGAGGGTTTTGGAAAAGTGCGGGGAGGCGGTATGAATTGGTTGCACTACGGACGGTTGCCGCGCGGGGTGTGGGCTTGGAACGGCCGCTCTCCGTGGGAGAGTTTCATTCTGTTTTACGGACTGAATTGATGCCCCAACTTGCCCACCACAAACAATCGCGGGACGAAAAAGAACTGTTGCAGTTGTCTCGGCAAACCGGACAGACCGGCGACGATATGCTCAATTTGCTTGGGTCAGCAGCAGACGGCAGCCTCGATAAGTTGCTGGATGAAACTGAAGAGAAAATAGCTCGGAGACAAAACAAGTGTCCATTGCCCGCTACCCGATGAACGGTTTGGACGGCGGCTTAGTGCCGGATGTCAGCGGCTACGGCCACCACGGCACCCCGACCGACGTGTCGTTTGTCGCGGGCAAGATCGGGCAGGCGGCGTCGTTCAACGGAGCGAGTAGCAAGGTGGACACGGGCGCTCGTTTCGCTCCGACCGGCAACGTGACTTACATGGCTTGGATCAAGCCGGACGTTCTGGCGCTTACAAGACGGTTCCTCAATCAACGGGGTTCGACATCGGGTGATTTCATTTTTCGTATTTTTGACGCCACAGGGGCGATAGATTTTCTCCGATTTGACGGTGGCAGTTCGTACAGGCGATGGGGGTCAACGCTTACTGTTGCGCAAGGTGTCTGGAATCACGTGGCGGTGGTTTACGACGGTACAAACAACGTGACCTTCGTGATAAACGGGGCCAGCCAATCCATCGCCTGCATCTTTTCCAGCTTCAGCGCTGCATCCGAGAACTTGATAATTGGAGCAGACAACTTGGGAAATTACTTTGATGGTGCGATCGACGATGTGCGAATCTGCGACGAAGCGGTGCCAGTGTGGAAAATTCAGAAAATCTATAACTTCGGCCGTGGCAGTGAAGAGTGCGAGCCGGGCCAACCGACAATCCGGCCGACGATCCAGCGGACAGTGCAACCCTTGATTGGAGTGTAGCATGGCTGATCTCTATACATCTGCATATACAGCATATTCGGCCACTCCCGGCGTTGGAGACCACAACGTCAGGATCGTCCTGTCCAGCTTACACACGGACGCGGCGACGTTGACGATCAAGGCCACCGTGGCGGCCAAGACGGTCAACGGCGGCACGGCGTCCACGGCGAAGGATTCCGGCGAAACGACGGCGGTTATCGTTGTACCTATTCTCGCAGCGGCGGGCGAGGCCGTTGTCATAACGGTGCAATCGAACAACAGCAACGATACCGCTGTCACCGTTTCCTCGGCGGTCACGAACAGCGTGCGGCAGACCGGCGACAACTACCCAAGAATCGGTACCCCGGTTGCGTTGGATAGTGGTTCAGCAAACATAGCCGGTATGCTCACAAAACTGGCCGACGACAACGGGGGTGCTGATTACGATGCTGGTACGGATTCACTCAACAAACTGCAATCATCGGTAGCTGAAGGATTCCCGCAAAACGTGGCGGCCGACGCGGAACCGGACGGCGGAGAAGTGGTCACGGGGACCAACACGGCCAACGACGCCGATTCCACCCACACCGACGACGGAAGCTATTGGCAAATAGCGGCTGCGGCCGTGGACGGCGACGGGTTCGGCTTGAGCGTCATTCTTACTTTCACGCTCGGCACGACCCTCCGTCCCAGCCTGCTGCGGGTAAACGCAAAGCGGACCTTGCTCGGCAAGGTATTTGTGTGGGCCTACAACTACTCAACCGCTTCTTGGGACCAGATTGCGGATTCAGTGACCGGGATCGGTACAAGCGGCGACGTGGATTACACGTACATTTTGCTGCGTGACCACCAGCAAACCGCCGACGGCGAAGTGAAGATACGATTCACTTCCACCGATACGGGAACGTCCCGATATCTGTATCTCGACGCGGTGTTCATCAGCGCCGTGGCCATCAGCGAACTCACGGTTGCTGATATTGCACAGGCGGTATGGGAGCAAAAACTTGAGCTTATACGTCGAGACGGGGGTGAGTTCATTGCAGGGCACATGGTAAAGCGGGCTGTCGCGATCGGCACCGACATTGCCGTGGAAGATTCGACAACCAGTTTCACGTTGACGGCGGGCAAGACTTCCAACGACGCATACAACGGGATGCTGCTTGAGGTACGCGACGAGTCGGCCGCTACGCGCGAAGTTGAGACGCGACGGATTGTGAGTTGGACCGACGGTAGAGTTGTCACGGTGAATCGGGCGTATTCGTTTACGCCGACAGTGGGCGACCACGTTCATATTCTGAATCAATATGCAAAGGTGGATGTAGAAGCGTTCGACGGCAAAAAAACCGACGGAACACCTGACGATGCCGACCGTCCAGAATTGTTTCTCAAAAGATTGTCGTGTCGAAATCCTGATTCTACCGGCATGGCACTTGAACTCTTTACCAGCGGTGCCGGCGGTAAGGCCCTTTCGTCGCGTTCTGACGGCAGTGGAGGCGTCGGTATTTATGTTTTGGGTGCTGCTAATGCAATGATAATACAGACGGCTAACGGCCCAGGTTTGGTGCTGGTTGGCAGCACGGCTGACCTTGAACTTCTTGGAACTGGAACTATTAAAGATAGCAGTGGAAACTTGATTATAGAACAAGCCGTCGCTAACGTCATGGACGACGAGATACCCGAAAGTCCAGCAGCCGACAGCATAAACGAGCGGCTGAAAACGCTGGACACGCTCACCGAGGAAGGCGGCGACGGGGACCTGGCGGCTGTCAAGGTCAAGACGGACACCTATCCCTTCAGCGTTACCCCGCTGGCAACCACCGTATCAGCGGGTGGCGTCACCACGCATCAGCTTGACGCTTTCCAGTATTCGCGGTTTGGCCCGTACACGTTCAACATTATTGACTCCGATAGCAATGTGGTGAACTTGGAAAATAAGACGGTGAAGCTGACGGTGTATAAGCCGGGTGTGCCGGAGACTGCCCT
>JAUWPQ010000026.1 GCA_030611515.1 Planctomycetota bacterium
CATGGTCGATGTGAAATGGTCCGACGATCCCCACTATCTGCCGCCGCCGGACTTCGCCCACGTTCCCTTGGACCGCAAATACATCCTCAACTCCGGCCTGTTGGAAAGCACCTAGGACTCCGGGGCCAAGGTCATCCTCCAAGGCCCCTGCACCTACGAGGTCGAATCCACCGCCGGCGGCTACCTCGCGCTGGGAAAACTGACGGCGCGAATAGGGGAGAGGGGAGAGGGGAGAGGGGAGAGTGCTAAACCGCAAGCGGCAAATCAGAAATCAGAAATCAGAAATCAGAAATCTCCTTCATCCTTCATCCTTCATCCTTCATCCTTATTCTTCGTCCGCACTCCCACCGCCATCGTCACCGACCTGGGCACCGAGTTCGGCGTGGGAGTGAGTGAAAACGGTGACGTGGCAACGCACGTTCTGGAGGGTAAGGTCGAGTTTAAGGTGCTCGGTGACGGACAACGCGAGAACCAGACCATTCGGATCAGCATGGGCGAGTCGGTGCGGCTGGCGAAAGGGAAAGACGGTCAAGCGGCGACGGTCTCGCTCGGCAAGGCGGATGCCGCGGCCTTCCCAATTCACCCCGGAAAATTGGCCGAGTATATTCAAGAGCAACGGGAGGCCCCCTTCCGCCGCTGGCAGGCGTACAGTCAGAAACTCCGCCTGGATCCGTCGTTGGTGGCATACTACACGTTTGAGACGCGCGGCCGCGAAGCGACCGATATGGGGGTGATTTTGCCGAACGTGGCTTTGACGGGTGAGGCGCTCGATGGCCGGATCGATGGTCCGCGTTGGGCCATAGGTCGTTTTCCCGGCAAGTTCGCGTTGCGGTTCACCGGCCCCGACTGGCGCGACCGCGTGGAGTTGCCCGACGAGAGCCGTTTCGACTTTACCGGTTCCTTCTCTGTCGCCATCTGGTTCAAGGCCGATGTCAGTTTCGACATCCCGGGCTGGTCGATTCTGATCGCCAAGGGCGACACGTCGTGGCGATTGCACCGTTTTGGCAAGCTGAAACGCTTGTTCTTCGACAACCACACTAAAACCAGGGCGGCCAGCCAACGCGACATCGTCGATGGCCACTGGCATCTGGTGGTCGCGGTGTTTGAAACCGATGGGAAATCCGGCCACAAGCGGCTCTATCTGGATGGTCGGCTCGAAGGAGAGACGAAATCGCCGCCGGCAACGCAAACCAACGACGATCCCGTATGGCTAGGCAACAACAGCACGTATCCCAATCGCGCCTTTTGCGGTTTGATCGACGAGGCGGCGATTTTCTCGCGTCCGCTTTCCGGCCGGGAGGTTCAAGAGATGTTCCACGCCGGCGAGGCGACCGCCGGCGACAACGCCCAACAAGGAGGAAGCGATAAAAGCCCCGACGCTGCGGCCCGACGGCGGAAAGGAGGACAACCGATGAATGGTCCATAAAGCCGCAGCCGATGGTTGCGCCCTGGGCGAAGCCGCCAGCGGCCGTCGCGCGGGTCGTCAAGTTGTAGGGTGCGTAAAACGCACCATGAAACACCTCAAACGGCCAGAGTGGCGCGTTTCACGCGCCCTACGATGGCTATGGGACGATGAGCGTTGGGGGCAGTTGGAGGTGCTCGGGCGGGTGGTCCGCCCGGAAGCAGAGTGTGTATTCCGTATGTGAAACATTTTTTTCAGGAGACTTGGTTATGAGAAGCTCTAAATTGCTTCTGGCTCTGTTGATTTTGGGCGTTATCGCGTTGTCTGTGTCAGCGCCTGCAACTGCCGGCATTATCAACATGACTACGCCTACGACGTTGTTCTACGACGATTTTGAGGCGTATTCACCCGTGAGTACCGTTGCTTATCCGGACGGCTCCGGTGATTACGACCCGACCGCCGGAACCGCAGGAACCTGGGCCTTCACGGAACCGAACCCGAACCGTATCCAGGTGACCGATTACGCCACTCCGGGAGCGTTTCAAGGCTCGAAGTATCTGCGAGCGTATAATGAGGCGTCGCAAATGGTGGCTTACATGAATTTTGCGCGCCAAAGCACGATCGGCGAGAAAATTCACTTCGAGCAGATGGTGTACATTGGTAAGACTCCGATTGTTGGCTCCCTCCCCTTTCTAATCATAGGACTTGATGGCAGCAGCACTAGGCGGTTCCATCTCGTTACGTCCACCAGCCAATTCGGACTCACAGAGGGTCAGGTGGCGTGTTATGATAGCGGGCCCTCAGCACCAATCCCAGGTCTTACCTACACCGCAGGGGTGTGGCAGAAATGGGAAATCGATTACGCTATCGGCACTACCTTGATAGACGTCACTATCGACGGCACGAAAGTCTCGAATATTTCAACCGGATCCTTGCCGGGCGGTGCCCTCGATAGGATCAAGATTACGACTGGGTCCGATTCAGGGACGATTGCAAAGTTGTACCTTGATGAAGTTCCCGAGCCTTCGAGCATCGTGCTGTTGGCGTCCGGTTTGATCGGCCTGCTCTGCTACGCATGGAGGAAGCGGAAGTAGATTTATGATTTAGGATGTATGATTTCTGATTTGACTGGCGATATCCGGCGTCGTCACGAACGGTTTTCGTGACGACGCTCGAATCGCCGGCCATTCTCGGAAGCACAGAAACTCACGCAAAGGCGCTGAGGCGCAAAGGGAGCGGATTCTTTGTTGTTTTTGCGCCTTGGCGTGAGGTTTTTGGGGTATGTTTGAGCGTTTTTCCATTTAGCCATGAGGTGAACGATGTGCCGAAGCAATCAGCAATCAGCAATCAAAAATCAGAAATCCACCGCGTTTACGCTAGTGGAGCTTTTGGTGGTCATTGCGATCATCGGCATTTTGATCGCTCTGTTGTTGCCGGCGGTGCAGGCGGCGCGCGAGGCGGCGCGGCGCATTCAGTGCGCAAATAATCTCAAACAGATCGGCTTGGCCATCCACAACTTCCACGAGGCCCGAACCGGTCTGCCACCCGCAGGACTAATTGGCACGGGCGAGGCGACCTGGGTGATCCACATCATGCCGTACATCGAGCAAGCAAGTGCGTATGCTGCCTTGTGGGAAAACGACGCAACCTTGCAATACTCATATTACCGGACCTCCGATCAGGCACGGCAGTTATCTATGGGAGTCCAACGTTGCCCCAGTACATGGCGGGATCCTTTAGCCTTGAGCACGGGCAACAATTCACGGCCCGGTTGTCCCTTCCCGGGCGGGCCCGGGGCCTTGGGGGACTACGCCGTCTGTCTCGATCACCGGAATCCGTGGCAGTGGGCCACCTGGATGCTGCCCTCACAGGTCGCGCGACTTCATGCTGGAACGCTGCAGTGCATCCCGTACTCTGGGGCGCTCAGCTTCATGTGGCTCTCGGGGCACGCTGGTAAGATGGATAGCTCGGGCCGTGTCAACTGGGTATGGAGGCGGTCCATGGCCAACATCACCGACGGTGCAAGCAACACCTTCTTCGTTGGCGAGAAGCACGTGAGGCCGGACGAGTCTGGCACTACGGCAGGCGGCGACTGGTCGATGTACAACGACGACGGGCCCGAGGGCCCGTGCCGGATTGCCGGCATTGGCTTTCCACTGGCAAGATCGCCAACCGACGACATCGGCATCTCCGGCCATTACTTACAGTTCGGCGGCTATCATCCCGGCGTGTGCCAATTTGTGATGGGCGACGGCCACGTGGTCGCGCTAAGCGTCACCACCGATGAAGATGTGCTGCGGCGCTTGGCCAATCGGAAGGACGGAGAGATAGTGACCACCCCCGACTAGTCTTTACGGGATTGATCTGACAACCTATGGATACCTCAGCAACCGCGAGGATGGCGTCCTGATCAACGGGAAGAAGCACTAAGCTTTGTCGGAAAACCCCACCCGTCATCCTGAGCGTAGCGAAGGATATCGCCCAATTTCACGGAGATTCTTCGCTACGCTCAGAATGACAGTGAACACAATTGGCAACGGGGCTCCATTTTGAGTTTCATGTCAAGAAAGGAAATCCCCCATGTTTCGCAATGTTCAATGTGGGCTTGCGGTCGTTGTTCTTCTCGTGGCGGCGGCGACGTCCCAAGCGGCCAAGCCGATCGACATCGGATCGCGCCTGGAGCTGATGGTCGACAACTATCTCATCGAGAACACAAGCGGCCTGAGGCTCGTGTTGCACAAACCGACGAAACGGGAAGTGGCCGTCGTTCACGACGCCCCTTGGGAAGGGAGCAACTGCTGTTACCACACGGTCTTCCGGGACGGCGACATCTACCGAATGTACTACCTCAGTGCCCACAACCGGCAGCGTCCCGAGGAACCCGTGTCCGCCGATCCGCTCACGTTGTTCCGGGCCGCCTACGCGGAGAGCAAGGACGGCATCCGCTGGGTGAAGCCGAAGCTGGGTCTGATCGAGTTTGCCGGCTCGAAGAAAAACAACTTCCTCTGGGGCGGTATCGAGGCACTAGAAGGTTTTGGCGTCTTCAAGGATTCCAATCCGAACTGCAAGCCGGAAGAGCGCTACAAGGCCCTGGTTTGTGGTGGCAAGTCTGGCGTCTCCAGGGGTTCCAATCCGAACCAGAACTGTCTACGGGCGCTCAAATCGTCCGACGGCATTCACTGGTTTCCGTTGGTCGACAAAGCGGTCATGACCAAAGGCGACTTCGACTCGCTGAACCTGGCTTTCTGGGACACGGTCCGCGGTGAGTACCGCGCGTACTTCCGCGTCTACCGCAGTGGCTCGCGCCTGCGGGACATCCGTACCGCCACGTCACGGGACTTCGTCCACTGGACCGAGCCGGTCTGGCTGGAGTACCCCGGCGCGCCGCCGGAACAACTGTATACGAACGCGATCAGCCCGTATTATCGGGCGCCGCACATTTTCCTCGGCTTTCCCATGCGCTACGTCAATCGCGGCTGGACCGAGTCCCTCGACGCCTTTCCCGAACTGAAGCAGCGCAAGCAGCGCGCACAAATTTCACTGCGCTTCGGGACGGCAATCACCGACGGGCTGTTCATGAGCAGCCGCGACGGTGTGACCTTCAAGCGATGGGGCGAGGCGTTCCTCCGGCCAGGATCCCAGGAACTGGGGCGCTGGATCTACGGCGATCAACTCCAGAACTGGGGCATCGTGGAAACCAAGTCCGATCTTGCCGGGGCGCCGAATGAACTGTCGATCTACGCACAGGAAGGCTCTTGGTGGGGAAAGAGCAGCAACCAACTGCGGCGCTACACGATCCGCATTGACGGGTTCGTGTCCTTGCAAGCCCCGCTGGCCGGCGGCGAGTTTACCACCAAGCCGCTCGTCTTTTCCGGGGACCGGCTGGTGATCAACTACTCGACGTCGGCCGCCGGCAGCATCCGCGTGGAGGTCCAGGCGCCGGACGGCAAGCCGCTAGACGGTTTTCGCCTGACCGACTGCCCGGAGATATTCGGCGACTCGCTTGAACGAACGGTAGCGTGGAAAGGGGGGGCCGACGTGAGCAAACTGGCGGGCCGGCCGGTGCGCTTGCGCTTCGTCATGAAAGACGCCGACTTATATTCGCTCCGATTTCAGTGAGCAACACCGGATCGCGCCGGCTGTACAACCGCAAGGACGGCCTACCGATCGACGGGAAGGAGTTTTTGATTTATGATTGGCTGACAGGTTATGTTGAGGGTGACAGTTGTACTGTCACCCCAACCGTCTGTCAAATCAGCTTTGACGGAACACTACTCGGCCGGCAGATCGTCCCAGGGCGGACGCCAAAATGGCGACTGGGGAAACAGGGCGCGGCCCGCCTCGTGCGCCAGCGAAGTCGAACACTCCAGCCGCCCTTCGGCCACGGCCGCGTCCCAATCCAACTGTCCCAACACCAGCCGGGTGAAATCGGCCAAGTCCAGCCGCAGGTAGCTCCGGCCAATCCGCCTGGAAGAGGCGCGGACGCCCTCGCGGCTAAGTTCCAACTGGTATTTCCGGCCTTCGACCAGCAGCCCTAGATCGAGGAGTCGCGGCAGGCAGGCCTCGACGGCGCGGCGGTCGAACTCGCCGCACAACCGCCGCAACAACTCCAATGGGTTGAGCAACCGCATCATGGATGTCTCGCCGTGTTCGGATGCACCCGGCGGGCCGCCGCCATCCGCATCGTCAAAGACCCGGAACAACTGACTCGACGACGGCGCGTGGAGCAGGACGCAACGCCGGCCGTGTTCGATGGCTTCGCCGCAACAGCGGGCCAACAACTCGACGGCCGCCCGCGGGCGATCCGGTGCGGCCATCAGCTCCAATATCTGCTCGCCGCAAGTCGCCGCGTAGCCCACCACGCGCGTGCTGGTCTCGTCCATGTCCAGCAGTTCCGGCCCCTCCAAAGCCACGTAGAGTTGATCGTACGCGCGCCGGTCGAGCAGCCATTTCCAATATGCCTCGGTCCGCTCCAACGGCCCGTGGGCGGTGCAACCGACGATCGGCCCCCGGCGGAACTCCGGCCCATGCTCAGGCTCGGACGAATCCGTTCCGGTTGCCGGATGGAGTTGCGATTGTAGTATGTTCTGGGCGTAAATCCGCGCCAACGCCGGATATTCCCAACGAAGCAACGGTCGAACGTGAAAGCGGCGGCGGCGGCGAGGGATCATGCGGCGGTCCAAGAGCCGGGCAAGCAGTGCGCAGGCGTCGACGCGGTGATAACTGGCCGCTGCGCATACGGCCCAGCCGGCACGACGGAAAAAGCGGGGTATCGAGGTCCGAAGCACACCCAGCAACACGCCGTCGGTCTCCATCCGGACCTCGGCGGCGCGGAGCAAATGGGTACCCAATCCTTGGCCGCGGTACTCCGCCGCGACGCCGAGCCAACCCAAACCCGCGATTGGAATCGTCGTCGGGCCGAAGTGCATTGTGCGATGGGCAACGTGAACGTGGGCCACGATCCGCCGCCGCTGCCGCAAAAGCAGCCGATCGTGCGGCTCATAAAACGGATCGTCCAGCGAGGCCTGGAACTCGGCCGCCGACGGGCCTTGAAACACGGATTGCAGAAAGAAATAGGCCGGCACATGATCGGCCGCGTTAGCCCTGACCGCCGGCAATCGCACGCGGCGGCGTGTCGCCCCCGACGATTGCAGCTTAGTAGACGATGATGAATCGGCTTGTCGTTCCATTGGCGCGAATCCCTTCCGCCAGCACCGATCACATCAGAACATCTTTTAACGGTTTTGTGAAGTAGCCCGGGAGAGATTAGGGATTGGAAGCTCACGTCTCTGGAAAAACTGAACCACAGTGCTCTAATCCCTAATCCCCAATCACTAATCCCTCCTCACCCCCACCGCAACGGGTCGCGTTCCTCCCGGCTGGCCCAAACCTCCACCTCCGGAAACCGGCTGCCAATCGATTCCGCCAGTCGCTCGACCGCGAACCGCTCGCTGGCAAAGTGGCCGGGCAACAACAGACCGACGCCCGCGGCTTCCGCTTCGAGACAGGTGTGAAACCGGGCCTCGCCAAGAACCATCGCGTTGCAGCCGTTTTCGCGGGCGGCGCCGAGCAACTCGTCGGCCGCACCGCAAGCGACCGCCACCGTGCGGACCGACTGGTCCGGCCGGCCGACCATCTGCAACCGCTCGATCCCAAGGAACCGCTTCAATCGCCCGGCAAGCTCTTCGAGCGGAATCGGCTCGCCGAGCCGACCCCATCGGCCCGTCCCTTGGCCTTCCGGGTGCGGCGTCAAGGGGACAATCCCACTAAGGCCGAGCCCTTCGGCCAGACGTTGATTTATTCCCTCGCTGGATGAATCGAACGCCGTATGCGCGCTATACACCGCGACCCGCGCGGCGATCAACTCCAGCAACAACCGGCCGGAGGTGGTGTCGGCGGTCAGCCGCTTCGTGGCGATGAAGGGGATTGGATGATGGCTGACGATCAGATCGGCGTCGGCCTCGACGGCCTCGGTCGCGCTGGCCGGCGTGACCGTCAGGCAGGTCATCAATCTCTTGACCTCCCGATTGCCGTCGCCGACCAATAGCCCGACGTTGTCCCACTCCTCGGCCAAGCGTGCGGGGGCGAGTTGTTCGAGCAGCGCGGCGATTCGAGCGACCGTGGGCATATTTCGGGACCGAAGAAAAACAAAGGAAAACAGTTGCCGTTCGCGGGGCGATAGTCATCCTGAGCGTAGCGAAGGATCTCGCCCGCAACGCACCTTCATCCGAGATCCTTCGCTGCGCTCAGGATGACAGCGCTGCGCTCAGGATGACAAATACCTTCCTGGCCTGTGAACGGTTACGGAAAACAGGTTGTCCGTAGAGCGACAATTATAAACGGGGAGACAAAAAGGGCAATGCGGCCGAGCAATGAGGGGTCGGTCCTTAAATTATAGTCCTCGGGCGGAAAAGTCGCGGCATCCCTCCTGCCAGCACAATAACACTATAATCCAAGGACCGACCCCATTTTTGCTCTTCGGACGTTATTTCTGTCCTATCTTTGAGGGTCGGGCAATTTGCCCTTTTGAAGCCGAACCTGATGGTCTGTCACGGTTGTATTTTTGAGTGTAGCGGGGCGGCTTGCCGCCCGAGTTTTTGCCCCATTGTGCGATCCACGGCAACGGGCCGCAAGCGGTCCCGCTAAACGGTTCACCCGAAGCCATAACGGGTGACATAAATACCAGCCGCCCGTTGAAGGAGTTGTAGGAGGCGTTTCCAGACGCCGATTTGAAACTAACCGTCGAATCTCGTATCCTCGAACGTAAGGAAAGGACAAGTATTATGAACGCTGAAGGAAAATGCGACACAGGTCGTGCATTACTGGAGCAAGAGTTCCGCCATCTGCGGTCGGATTGGTGGTGGCTGTTGATGTACGGCATTCTGTTGGTGGTCTGCGGAATGGCCGCGATAATCTTCCCGGCGCTGACTTCCGTGGCCGCGATGGTTGTTTTGGGGGTAGTGCTGATGATCGCCGGCGTGGCCACGATCGTCCAAGCGTTTTGGGCGGGCAAGTGGAGCGGCATGTTGGGCCAAATCCTCATGGGAATCCTTTACTTGGTCGTGGGGATCATGATTAAGGACACTCCCATCCGTTCCGCCTTGGCGATGACCTTTATCATCGCCGCTTTCTTTATCATCGGTGGCGGATTCCGTATCGTCTCGTCGCTGGTGGTTCGCTACCCGTATTGGGGCTGGTCGCTGCTGAACGGCATCATCACGTTCCTGTTGGGCGTGATTATCTACCGGCACTTCCCGCAGACCGCGTTGTGGGTACTCGGATTGCTGGTCGGGTTGGAGATGCTCTTCCACGGCTGGACGTGGATCGTGCTCTCGCTGGCGATTAAGAAGCTGCCGGAGAAAGCGGTCTGAGTTAGACCGGAAGATACTTTATTGAAACGCAAGCCCACCCGGTGCACCGGGTGGGCTTTTTTCATCCACTCCGTTCGGTTGTCGGCATTTCTTCACCCACACCTCAGAACGGATTTGCAACGGGTTCAATGCCAGTCTTCGTAACACGGATCAACTGGGCCAGCAACGGTAGGTGCGGATAGCCGTTCATGTAGGCGCACAAAATCACGTCCGGCTCAACCTCGACCATGCAGCCCATCGCCCAAATCGGGTAGTCGATAACCGTGCCTTCGTCCCAATTCAGGCCGTTGTCGCGGCTGATGTGGACGGAGTAGTGCGGGTAGCGGTGGGCCGCCAGAATCACGCCGGATTGCATCCGCAACATCGACTGCGCGTAGCCGGGAAAGGTCGCTCGGGCGGCGGAGTCCCACGTGGCGCCGGCGTCGTCTGACCAACACTGCCACATCGTCTGGCTGTAAATGGGGCGGATCAACACGCTCACCTTGTTGCCGATGGCCACGCCGGTCGGCTCCGTGAAGTCGAGCGAGCCGGGGAACTTGCCTCGAGGAGTATCCACCCAACCCGGCCGGTCCAATTCGATCGGCGCCGACCAACTCTTGCCGCCGTCCGTGCTGCGGATGGCGTAGGCCTTGCAGTGGACCGAACCCCATGTGATCACGTTCGTGAACTTCGACGGCTCCTTTGGGCTGCCCAAGAGGAATCGCAATAGCGTACCGTCCTCGGTCTCCAGGAGCGGACCATAGGGCGTCAGCGTGGCGGGAATCTCCGGCCAGCCCTCGGCCACCTTGGCAGGCGCCGGGTCGGACCAGGTGAGGCCGTTGTCGGTCGATTCGGCGATGGCGATCTCGGGCAGCGGCTTCTTGGTTTCGGCCCGGCCGCGATACAGTTGCACGATCAGCCGGCCATTGGCGGTGCGAAACATGGTGTTGCCGTAGTCGGTCACCTTGCCGAGCTTGGCCGGCAGCGTCTCCGGCGGCCCCCAGGTGCGGCCCTTGTCCTTCGAGCGGACCAGCTTGTTCACGCCCGCCTTGCTCGCGGCCGCCAACAGAACGTCGCCGTTGGGGGCCAGGCACATGCTGGGCATCCGCCGGCTGCTCAATCCGACCTGGAAGTTGTTGATCGGCGCCGGATCGCGTCTGTCCCACGCCGCCAAGGGTTTGTTCTCGCCGGTGATCTTGACGTTGCGGAAGCAGTACCAGCCGTAGCCGGCCAGCCCCGCCGCGCCGCTCTTGTAGCTGTCGTCGACGACGCTCAGCGCCCGCCGGCCGTCCACCCAGACCTCCATGTTCGGTCCCTTGGCCTCCAGCCGTACCTTGTACCAGCGGTCGGTTTCGCTCGGCACGCCGGGCACGTAAGCCGACTTGAGGGTCCGCAGGTATCCGTCGCCGTCGACCTTGACGATCGAGGCCCAGAAGTGCTTCGCGCGAAGCTGCTGGCCGCCCCAGGGAATGTAAAGCATGTAGAAATGGTTCACGTCGGCCGCGCGGAATATGAAGCCCGCTCCGCCGCTCCCGGTCTCGCGATAATCGCAGTTCACTTCAAACTCGGCCGTCAGGTCGCCGAAGCTCCGCTCGGTGAAGAACGCCCGGCTGTGGAGGCTCCTCATGTTGGGCGGTCTGATCACTCCGTCGGCCGCTTCCTTCCACGGCATGCCGTGGGCGCTTTCCGGCTTGTAGTTGAGGTTCGTGGCGCCGGCGCTGGTGGTGAATTGCCACCCCCGGCCGTCACCGATCTCAAGCCGCGTGACCGGCTCGTCGGAGACCGTCGCCGGCTCGCCGAGCTTCTGATCGCCGACCCGCTTTATCCAGTCCGCCGTCCACTGGACCGCCTCGGGATCGTCGTTGATTGTCAGGAAGACGATGCCCTGGACCCGGCCGGCGTGGGCCAGCCTCAGCGCGGTCTCGCACTGCTGCTCGAGCAGCTTCCTGGGCATCGGCCGTCCGGTGTCGATGCCGTAGTTATACAGATACAGGCCCAGCACGATGGGTTTACCGGGGTATTTTCGTTCGCAATGCGCCACGTTCTCTTCCAGGTTGACAAGGTCTTTTGCGTGCCAGGTCCAAAGCTGGATGCCGTCGAGTTCCTCGATGTACTTGTCGATTTCCGGGCGATTGAAGTTCATCGTGTAGAGCACGCCCCAGACCTTCACGGCGGCGTACTTTCCGTCGAGCGCCTGGCGGATGTCGCGGATATGCTCGGGTTTAAAGCCTTTGTCGATGGCGAGGGTGCTCATGTCGTCGATCAACACGCCCTCGAATTGCGGATACCTGTCGACAAGTCTTCGGACCTGGGCCAAGCGTTTCGTGTAGACGAACGGCCGGTTGCCGTCGCCGTCGAGGCCGCCGTCGGGCCCGATTTCCCACACCTGGCGCGGCGCGACGGCGACTTCACGGGCAATGGCGTCGGCCTGTTCGTTGCCCGTGGGAACCCCGTGGCCGGCCACGACGATATTTGGAACGTCGAGCAATCGGGCGCGTTCGGCGCAGCCGGCCTTGGCGAACGTGGCCGTGGTGTGCGGACCCTGTTTCGCCATCTCCGGGTTGCCCCACACCCACATTAAGTCGCGGACGGTCCGCGGCTGGTCGGCGGCGTAAAGGGGATTGCTCGCGGCGATCAAACCGAGAACCGCGACTACACCGAGAATCGTCAAGTTGCGTTTCACCAACACCGTTGTCTCCCTTGTTAAAGTTGGATTACTTCAGGTCGAAATCGTAAGTCTGCTTGCCTTCGCCGTCGATGGTCACTTCCAGGGTGGATTCGCGGTTGTACTGCCTGGGCAGATATTGTTGTTTCGCTTGCCGATCTCGCGGATGGGGCACGGCGGGCGGAGCGACCGGGCGAAATGCCTCGATTTCCACGCGATGGGTTCCGACCGGCACGCCCTCGTGCAGAGTCACCGTGTAATCGCCGTCCTCGATCCTCGCGATGGCCGCCGGGCCTTTCGTCCCTTTGACCGGCACAAACCGGATCGTGCCGTCGGCGACCGGCCGACCTTGATAGGACACCCTGCCGGAGACGATCGCCCGCTGAAATTCCGGGCCGTGCCCGCAACCCGCGATCAACCCTAGCCCAATAAGCAGCAGCCAACGAATCGCCATTAGTGATCTCCTCCGTACTCTTGCTGTAAATCAGAAAGCGGCGGCATCGATGACTTCTCCTCCAGCCCGGGTAGTCAGCGCCTTGAGTACCGCGGGACTGATACTCTGGAAAATGAATTGTATGCTGCCGTCCACCAGCAGGAAGTGGCACCCTCCTGGATGAAAACTGGAAAAACCGCTTTCCAGGCTTCGGTCGTACACG
This sequence comes from Planctomycetota bacterium, assembly GCA_030611515.1. Classification (GTDB taxonomy): domain Bacteria; phylum Planctomycetota; class Planctomycetia; order Pirellulales; family Thermoguttaceae; genus JAHIKV01. The sequence continues at coordinate 12,574 of JAUWPQ010000026.1, forward strand.
CCTTCACCAGGAATTGTGCCCAGCCCGTTGATGCCGGGCCTGGTGCTGAATATGTTTCCGTCTGCCCATACCTCAGCCATTTTTGACCCGGACTCGCCTCCGGTGATCTCCCCCGCAAGGAGCGTGTGGCTGGTGCCGTCGGCCACGTCGCCGATCTGGATGGACTTCACGCCCATCAACATGCCGTCGCCCATCATTATGGGAAGCTGGTTCACTTGATTCGGCAAAAAGGCGGAGTAACTGTCGGCGACCCCTCCGGCATTGGTCTTCCACCACCATATTATGCCGTCGGGGAACCTGGGCGGACTGTTTTGGTCGGTGCCGACCCATATCAGTTCGTCCTGCGGGTCGCTGGGGCAGCAATACGCCGAAATCCGCTGCCGCCCTACCAGTATGTTGTCTCCCGCGTATATGCCCGCGTAACTGCTCGCGCCCTGGGGCGGCAAAGTGAAGTCGTACTGGTCGTAAACCTGGGCTTGCTCAATGTAGGGTATGATGAAGCCACTCCAAGACGGCCCCGCATATAAGTCGCGGGGGGGGGGAGGCTGCTGCCCCGGATACACATGATTCCTGTTATCCAGCCAAAGGTTCCCCGGGGGAAAACAGTTGAACGCACTATGATAATTGTGTATCGCGATGCCGATCTGCTTGAAGTTGTTCATGCACTGCACCCGCCGGGCCGCCTCGCGGGCCGCCTGCACCGCCGGCAAGAGCAACGCGATCAGAATGCCGATAATCGTGATCACAACCAAAAGTTCCACGAGTGTGAATCCCCTCTCCCTTTGGGAGAGGGTTAGGGTGAGGGCCGTGGATTTCTGATTTCTGATTTCTGATTTCTGATTGTTTGAGTACATCGTTTGTCTCACTTTAACGGGAAAAGTCCTTAACCTGAAGTCCAATATCCGGCACCCCCTTCCGCCACCCTTGAACGCATGGTATAATGAAATAAGCAATATGGCATAAGGAGAGCGCGCATAAGGAGAAATTGGCCGTGTTCACACGCGTTGTCTGCAATCCGAACGTTCTGGGCGGTAAGCCTTGCATCAAAGGAACTCGTATCAGTGTAGAATTCCTTCTGGAGTTGGTGGCTTCCGGCGCCGGCCGCGAGGACATATTGCGGGCGTATCCGCACCTCGCGCCCGAGGATGTTGAGGAGGCCCTTCGATACGCCGTCCACTTCTTGGAGAACGACGTCTTAGTTGCCGCCGAGGTGGGGCCGTGAATCTCGGCGACTTCGCCTTCTTGACAGACGAAAACGTCCATCCCGCCGTCGTCGCCGCGTTGCGTACGATGGGACGCGACGTTGTGGATGTCCGCGAAAGCGGCTGGGCCGGGTCGGACGACGCATCCATTCTCCGACGGGCGCACAAACTGAACCGCGTCGTGGTTACGCACGACCGCGATTTCGGCGCGTTGTCGATCGCCCGATTGGAACCAACCGTGGGTGTGGTGTTTCTTCGTCCCGGACATATCAATCCTAAATTCACGATTCAAACGCTACGATTGCTGTTCGCCAAAAATCTCGATATTACGGCGCCGTTCATCTTGGTCGCCAAACGGGTCGGCGACGTTGTTACCATTCGTGTGCGGGCTTTATGAAGGATTTTGGATGACGTATGCGCCTACCAAACGCATCCGCCATCCTCCATCCAACATGTTGGGGTGGCAGTTTAACTGCCACCCCAACGGTTGGCCACTGACCACCGGCCACTGGCCACTAAACTCTACTTTTGCTTCCTCCATGCGTAGCAGAGCAGCCCCAACAGGCCGGTGGCTAACAAAACCAGCGCCGACGGTTCGGGAATCACCGTGAGCATGATGTTGTCATACCCGCCCGTAAACAACGAGCCACCGTTGTTTTCTCTACAAACGGTTGCGTACAAGCGGTTCGGATTGAACGTGTCTGTGTATGTACCCAGGTCAACCGAACCTTTGGTGGTTGGGTCGGTCGGATCATCGAGGTCATACCAGCTATACTCAATCGTTTTTGTGGTCAGGTTTATGTCCAGGGTTGTATGGAACGTGCCAAATAAGAGGGGGATGTCGTGTAAGGAATCGGTTTGGCCGAGTCCCTCAAAGGAGATCATGCTGCTGTCGCCGTACGCAGTACGATGTACCCACCCAAGCGAGGCGTTCATACCACTGGTTGTGTCCGACAACCAATACTGAATACCAGTTTGGGCTCCGGATGTTTGCGACACGTCCATCTCAAGGCGGATTGGCCCACTTGTAAGCGCCGATGCAAGTGAAATCTGGTTTCCAATAAACATGGTCGAACTAGTGCTATACCCAGCACCATTGGTTCCACCGACGCCGACGCCATCGTAAACATACAGCGCGGCATCCATGGTCCAACCACCGAGATTGAAAGTAGCCCAAGTCTGCCCGGTGTCGGCAGTCTGGCCGGTCAGGTTCCCGACGGTGCTGTCGTTGAAGTTGTCGGAGAGAATAACGGTCGCCGATGCCGGCGCGGCAATGAGCATCGCGGCCATCAACACCAGACTGGTAGTCAATAGAGTCTTCATCTTACGTTTCCTTAAGTTTCCAGGTTTGAGAAGCTGTTTTAGAATAGAAATCAATATGTGGCACGGCCGCCCTCGACCGTGACCGAAAACTCGCGGTTAATCGCACAGCCGAGGGCGGCTGTGCCACATTTTCTCTCGCCCCCACCGTTTCGCGGGCGCGATGCGCGACCGCTCGTGGTTTTGCAAAAAGGCCGCGACCAATGGCGGCGGCTTCATGTCATGGGCCATTCATGGTTGAACCTCCTTTCCGCTTTCTTGTTGGGGCGGCAGTTCAACTGCCGCCCCAACGGTGTCGGCGGGTGGCACTGGCGTCTCGCCAGTGCTTCGTTCGGACACGGGCAAGATGCCCGTGCCACCCAATGCCACGTCGGCCGACCGATAAATGCGGCGGATTTCCTCCTGGGAGAGCGCCGCGCGAAAAACCATCAGTTCTCCCACGCGGCCTTGCAGGGAGAAGTCTTTGGCGAACGGCGCGCCCGGATCGTACCAATCGCCGATCGTGGCGTAATCAATATCGAACGCCTCCAGATTCGCGGTATCGAGCGCCTGCCGGCCGACGCAATCCCCGTTGCAATAGAAGACGACCTTTTGCGCGGCAAGATCGCAGACCGCGGCCACGAGGCGCCATTGCCCCAGATGGTCCTCGTCCACGACAGGCCGGGAAGACACCGCGGAGACGTCGGCGCGGGGACCGACGACAACGCTCAGAGACATCTTCCCATCCCGAAGGACCAACCAGCGTACTTGACCCATCTTCCACCAACCGTGCGACGTCAGCAGGCTGCTGGGGTCCCGGGGCAACGAATCGAGCCGCACCCAGGCGGCCAGGGTCAACCGTTGACACTTGCCGGGGACGTACACGCGGACACCGGCGCTGGACCAACCGAACCGCAAGGCGTACTTGCCCGGAAAACGCCCCGGCACCCAGGTGGCGTCCTTGATGCGACGGTCGCACTTGTCGCCCGTCGCCGCCCGATTCCGCAGCAGGGCGCGGTCGTGCTCGTCGGGCTGGAAATCGTAGTAGGCCAGCAGGTCGTCGCGCTCTTGCAGTTCCTCGCTAAACGCCTGCCAGCGGTGAAAGGGTTTCAGTTGCCGCTCCTTGACAAACGTGGCCAGTTGCCCAGGGCGAACGGCGAATGCCGCCGCGTCGGCCGTGCCGCGAAGCAGCGTCGGCTCTCGACCGTCCGCGCCGTGCTCCACTCGCCCCGACTCGCCCACGCCCAATTGGATCGTAAGCGGCTCTCCCCGGCCGCCGTCGGCCAACCGCATCTCGACCATACCCTGGAACACATGCGCCTTGCTAGCGCCCGCCTTGTCCACCTCGACGCCGAACTCGGTGCCCAGGTCGGTGATGAGGGCCGTGGGAGTGCGGACGGAGAAGAGGGGAGAGGGGAGAGGGGAGAGGGGAGAGGGATCTGACTTCTGACCTCTGGCCTCTGACCTCTCTTTCTCTACTCTTGCCGTCAACTTTCCCAGCGCGAGATAGCCGCCGGCGGTGGATTCCACCTCGTAGGTGCAGGGGCCTTCGAGTATGACCTTCGCGCCGGAGTCGTAGGTGATTTCCAACAGCCCGGAAGAGAGGATGTATTTGCGGCCCAGCGGGACGTAGGCCCGTGAACTCAGCGGCGGCAGGAAGTGGGGATCGTCGGACCACTTCACGTCGACCATGCCGGTGATCCGTCCGACGAACACCATCTCCGGCATGGTTTCCGACGGGGCCGACTGCGACGGCGCTTCGGCGATATGTTGGTGGTGGGTGACTTTTATGGCCCAAAGCCCCAGTAACGCCCCGCCCATGATTACCGTGGCGACCATGCAGGAGAACGCCCAACTGCCAACGGAAAAGTGGCTAGTGGGTAGTGGATAGTGGGTAGTGGATAGAGTGGGGAATGGGGGTTCAGGGATTTGAGGTTCGGGATCGAGCTGGTGCGGCAGTTCAACTGCCGTGCCAACGGGATGTTCAACTGCCGCGCCAACGGAGACATCAATGGCCGGCGAACCGGCCATCCCTCGTCCCTCTCCGGCGTTGAGCCATCGTAGGCCGCCGCAGAGGGTGCTGAAGCGGATGTAGAAACGGCGGACCTCGGCGTCGCCGGTCACCAGCGTTTCGATCCGCGCCAGGCCGTCATCGTCGATCGCACCGTCGCGCATTCGCCACAGCAACTGTTCGAGTTCGGCGATTTTGGGGTTCGGCGCGTCCATCGTTATCCTCTGTCTCGCATCTCCTGCTCGATACATTCCAACAGTTCCTGATGGACCCGGGTGAGCATTCGGTAGACGGTGCTCAGCGGCCGGCCCACCGCGGCGGCCACCTGGCGGGTGTCGGCGCCGGGCGTGTAGCGGCGGTCGATCAACTCGCGATCCTCGGGGAGAAGTTTACGGTAGCAATCGGCCAAGGCGAGCATCTCGCCGTCCAGCGAGTCGGACATCGTCGCCATGTCCGCTTCGACCGCGTCGAGAAAGGCATCGCTGAACGGCCGCGGCCGACGCCGCTTCGAGTCGAAATAGCTCAACGCCCGGAATCGTGCGATCCGGCAAATCCAGGCGAAGAAATTGCTCCCCGGCTGATACTCGCCAAACTTTTCCCAGGCGGTCGCACTGGCCTCCTGAAACACGTCGTCCGCGCCGGAGTCATGGCCCATCAGGGTGAAAATGTAGGCGTACAACCGTTGCGCACAGCGAGTGAACTCGCGGACGAACTCGTCGGTACGGTTGCTTTCCGGCATGATCTCTCCTGTGGGACAGGTTGCCAACCTGTCCTACCAATAAATCCCTTCGTGCGGGACTGACTCCCCGCGTAACACGGCGAATACGTGCTTGGAAGAGAAGATTCAATCTCTCCCTATATTGTAATTCGATTAGGGCCGATTTTTTCTCACGACTCTTTCCATTTAGGGGGTGCGGCGTCGTTGACAGCCGTCACGGACGCCTCTACAGTGATTTGTGATAGACTTGTTGCGGATTTCTTAGGCAGTATGGAGGGTTATCGTGGCCGAAAAGCCGTGGGGCGGGGTGTTCGAGCGGGCGACCGACCGTCGCGTCGAGGAATTCACCGAAAGCGTGAGCTTCGACCGCCGCCTCTACGCGCAGGACATCGACGGCTCGCTTGCCCATGCCCGGATGCTTGCCAAGGTCGGCCTGATCGAGCCGGACGAATGTCGCCAAATTGAGCAGGTGCTCGAGGAAATCCGCCGCGAAATTGAGCAGGAACGCTTCCCGTTCAGTGCGGAGTTAGAGGACATCCACATGCACGTCGAGCGGGCATTGATCGACCGGCTCGGCGACGTGGGACGCAAGCTCCACACCGCTCGTAGCCGAAACGACCAGGTCGCCACCGATCTGCGGCTCTGGGTCCGCGGGGCGATAGATCGGCTCGACAATAATATAGTTGCCTTGCAGCGGGCGTTTGTCGGCCGGTGCGAGAAGGACGCCGGGGTGATATTGCCCGGCTACACCCACCTCCGCCGTGCCCAGCCGGTGCTGGCCGCGCATTACTGGCTGGCCTACTGCGAAAAGCTCCAGCGCGACCGGTCGCGGCTGGCCGACTGTCGGCGGCGGACGAACGTGTTGCCGTTGGGCGCGGCCGCGCTGGCCGGCACGAGCCTGCCGATCGACCGGGACGACGTCGCCGCCCGGCTCGGATTCGACGAGGTAGCCGCCAATAGCCTCGACGCGGTGAGCGACCGCGACTTCGCCCTGGAGTTCGCCTTCGCCCTGGCGCTAGTCGCCGAGCACCTCGGCGGTTGGGCCGAGGAGTGGATACTCTGGTCGACCGAAGAGTTCGGATTCCTGAAACTGCCCGAGGCGTTTTGCACCGGCTCGTCGATCATGCCGCAGAAGATCAACCCCGACGTGCTGGAGTTGATCCGAGGCAAGACCGCCCGGGCGATCGGCAACCTGCAAACGCTGTTGGTGCTGGTCAAGGGTCTGCCGCTCGGCTACAACCGCGACCTCCAGGAGGACAAGCCGCCGCTGATGGATTCGTTCGACACGGTCTGCGCTTCGCTCGAGGTGGCGGCCCCGCTGGTCGATGGCGCGGAGTTGGATCGGGCGGCAATAACCGCGCGGCTCGACCGCGGGCATCTCGACGCCACCACCTTGATGGAACATCTGATTCGACGCGGCCTGCCGCAACGGACCGCACACGGACTGGTCGGCCGGCTGGTGCGCAAGGCGATGGACCGGGGCACGCGGCTGTCCGACCTCTCGCTGGACGAGTTCCGCGAGGTCCACGCCGATATCGACGAAGGCATATACGAAGTGCTCGGACCCGAGAAGGCCGTGGCCGCCATGACCAGCCACGGCTCGACCGGTCCCGCGCAAGTTGAGGAACAAGTTCGACGTTGGAAGGAATTACTGTCAGTGGAAAGTAAATAACAATGTCCCGTCCGTTTGGCGGCCGCCGTGCAGACGGCCGCTAAACGTGCGACGTTAGTTGTCTGACACTCAATATGACAATCGACGAAAACCGCCATGAAATTTTCATCTCAATCGACGATCTTGATCTTGGCAACGATTTTGGTCTGCGTCGCTTCATTGCCGGCCGTGGCCCAGCAGCCGGCGAACGAGCCGTCCGAGGCGGCGCCCAAGGACACCGCCGTGGCCGCAATCCTGGCGACCAAACCGACCACGCCCGCCGAATGCGTCCGCGCGGCGAAGATTCTCTTCGAGCTTGGCCGGCCGGAACTGGCTAAACCGTTTCTGAAGAAAGTGATCGACGCCAATCTCGATCGAGGGCAACTCGCCGAGTTGGATCGCGAGGTCGGCTCGACGACGTTCATCGAACTGTCCGGCCGCGAGGCGCTGTTGCCCGAGGCCCGAAAACTGGCCGACGCCGTCCGCGCGGCGATCCGCGCCGAGAACGAGGACGCCGAGCGAATCGACTCGCTGATCCGGCAGCTCCAAGACCCGTCGCCGGAGAAGCGTTTGCGGGCGGTCGTTGGCTTGCAGGAGGCGCGGGACGCGGCCATCGTCCCGTTGATTGTGGTGTTGGCCGACAGGGACCGCGCCGCCGAGTACGCCAACGTGCGGGCGGCGCTGGTCGAAATGGGACGCTCGGTCATCGGACCATTGACGGCCATCGTCGGCCGGGCCGACCCGAAGCTCAACGTCCAAGCGATCGAGACGCTCGGCGCGACGAACGACCGGAAGGCGGTGCTTTGCCTGCTCGCGCCGTGTCTTTCGGACGACAGCGACGAGAACGTCCGAGCCGCGGCTGCCAAGGCGTTGAGGCGGTTGGTCGGCGGCGTGCCTACCCGGGCCGAGGCGATCGGAATGTTGACCGACGCCGCCCGAGCGTATTTCGATCGCAAGCGGCCGGTCGAGGGCGTGGACGATGGAAAAGTGGAAGTCTGGCGATGGGACGAGTCGAAGCGGCAGTGCGTGCGTGGAAGTGTCTCGTCGGCCGACGCCGCTCGGGCGCTGGCGGCCCGTCTGGCTCGCGACGCCTACTCGCTTGCCCCGCACGACCGCCGACTCCGACTGCTGCACTTGACGGCGATGCTCGAAGCGGCCGTCTACGAGAACGGATTGGACCGGCCGTTGGACGAGAAAACCCCCGCCGTCGTCGAGGCCGAGCGGTTCGGTGTCGAACCGCTCGAAAAAGTGCTGGAATACGCGATGGCGTACGGGCACACGGCGGCGGCGACGGCCGCGGCGCGGTTGCTGGGGCGGATCGGCACGGCCGACGAGTTGTTATGTCGGGCCGCCGTGCCGGCGGCCGCTAAACGGACGGGGCCGGCTCCGTTGGCGGCTGCGTTGCGAAGCCCCGACCGTCGGCTGCGATTGGCGGCCGCCGCGGCGATCGTTCGATTGCAGCCGGTCCGGCAGTTCGCCGGATCGAGCCACGTGCCCGAGGCGTTGGCGTTTCTGGCGTCCAGCCGCGGCGTGCGGAGCGCGCTGGTGGCGAGTCCCAAGTTGGAGGAAGCCCGCGATCTGGCCGGTCGGCTCGCGGCGGCCGGTTACCGGGCCGATGCCGTGCTGGTCGGGCGGGAACTGCTGCTCCGGGCGGGACAATCACCCGACTGTGAATTGGTGCTGATCGACGTGACGATCGACCGACCGACGGCCGACATGCTCGTGCAGCAATTGCGGCACGATCCGCGCACGGCGTCGTTGCGGGTTGGGGTGATCGCCCCCGCCGGCCGCTATGAGCAAGCTGAGCGCATCGCCAGTGACGACCCGTTGGCCAAGGCGTTCGCCCGGCCCCGCGACGATCAGGCGTTCAACTGGCAACTCGAGCAGTTGGCGGCGTTGGATGCGCAGGATTTCGTCGGCTTCGAGGCGCGACAGCGACAGGCGGCCGAGGCTCTCGATCTGTTGGCCGCGCTGGCCCGAACGTCGGGTATGCTCTACGACCTGCGGCGGGCGGAAGACGCCGTAATCGCCGCGCTGGCGAATCCGAATCCGACCATCGCCGCCAGAGCGACCGCTGTGTTGGCCGAAGCGAACTCCGCCGCCGCGCAACGGGCGTTGGTCGAGTTGGCCGGCCGTTTCGCCCGGCCGCTGACGCTCCGACAGGCCGCGGCCAAGGCTTTCCGCCAGAACATCGAAAAGCACGGTTTGCGGTTGACCACCAAGGAAATCCAACGCCAGTACGACGTTTACAACCAGAACGAGAAGCGTGACGTTCCCACGCAACAAGTGTTGAGTTTCATCCTCGACTGTATCGAAGCGTCGGCCCCGGCGCCGCTCCAGAAGGATCAATAGCATACGCGATTGCGAAACCGCCAGCGGACAAGATGCAATTTCAAATCTGAAATCTGAAATCCCCAATCCCTTTCTCTCATGTCTCGTTTGCCGTCGAGCATTGATCCCGAACAGACCGGACCGCCGATCCCGGGGCTGATCGGCGCGGGGCCGGCGATGGAGGCCGTGTACCGGCTCACGCGCCGCGTAGCCCGATCGAACGCCTCGGTCTTGTTGCTGGGCGAGACGGGGACCGGCAAGGAGTTGATTGCCAAGGCGATTCACCGGCTCAGTCCGCGCGGCAGCGGCCCGTTCGTCCGCGTCAATTGCGGCGCACTGGCCGAAAACCTGTTGGAAAGCGAACTTTTCGGACACGTCCGCGGGGCATTCACCGGCGCGGTCGTCAACCGCACCGGACGGTTCGAGGCCGCACATACCGGAACCATCTTCCTCGACGAAATCAACTCGACAAGCCCCAAACTGCAAGTCAAGCTGCTCCGCGTGCTGCAAGAACACGAGTTCGAGCGGGTCGGCGACACGCAGACAATCCGCGTCGATACCCGAGTGATCGCCGCCAGCAACTGCGACCTGTTGGGGGAGATCGAGGCCGGACGATTCCGCGAGGACCTCTATTATCGCCTGAACGTAGTGACGGTCCATCTGCCTCCGCTTGTCGATCGTCGCGAGGACATTCCCACGCTGGTCGATCACTTCCTGAGAATCTACGCGGCGGAAAACTTCCGCGACGTGCCGCGCGTTGATCCGCGGGCGATCCGTGTGCTGCAGGATTACTCCTGGCCGGGCAACGTCCGCGAGTTGCAGAATTACATCGAGCGGGCGGTGGTGCTCGCGACCGGCGACGAGTTGACCGTCGATCTACTGCCCGAGGCGGTCATCGACGGCAAGCCTCGCCGGATCGGCCGCGCGTCGGACCCCGCGACGCTGGCCGCCGAACTGGTCCGCCGGGGGATCGAGACCGCCGGACCGGACGCCGACAACCTGCACACGGCCGTTGTCGATCGCGTCGAGCGGGAGTTGATTGCCCAGGTGATGGCCGCCTGCGACGGCGTCCGCGTCAAAGCCGCCGACCGGCTGGGCATCAACCGCAATACGTTGCATAAGAAACTCAAGGATTACGGGCTGGACAAGTGAACGGTGCGCCATGAAACAGGAAGAAGCGATTCGGATACTAACGGCCCGCACGGACGATATACGCCGGCAATTCGGCGTGGAATCGTTGTTGATTTTCGGCTCGGTGGCCCGCGACGAGGCTACCGAGACGAGCGACGTTGACGTGTTGGTTGAGTTCAATCGTCCGACGGGTTATTTTGGTTTAATCGCACTTCAAGAGCGATTGGAAGACTTGCTCGGATGCAAAGTCGACGTCGGCACTTCCCGCAGCCTCAAACCGCGCCTGCGTGCAAGAGTCCTTCAGGAGAGCATACATGTCATCTAGGTCGTGGAAAGATCGCATCGAGGATATCCTCGATGCGATTGCCGAGATACAGTTGTTTACCGAGTCCACCGACTTCGAGCGGTTCAGCGAGGACCAAAAGACAATCAAGGCGGTGGCCTTGAATTTCATCGTGATCGGCGAGGCGGCGGCGCACGTTCCCGACGAGATAGCACGGGCCCATCCGCGGATTGCCTGGAAATTGATGCGTGGAATCCGCAATCGCTTGGTCCACGACTATTTTTCCCTGGACACCCGGATCGTTTGGGACACGCTCCAGAACGATCTGCCGCCGCTGGTTGAACCGCTGCGAAGATTATTGGATAATCCTTGAGGCCGTCCTCGAAGGTAAAATGTGCGTGAAGGGAGATTACCATGTACCTTAGCCGGTTTGGTGTGAAGAACTACAAGTGTCTGGGCGAGATCGACATCCCGCTGACGCCGATCCACGTGCTGATCGGCCAGAACGACTGCGGCAAAACAAGTTTGCTGGAGGCGATGGAAGCGTTTTTCGCCACGGCGGAAAAGCCGTTCGCCGCAGTATTCCCGGAGCCGTGGACGGGACGAGAACTTGTTCGCCATGCGAGCGCGGAACCGCGGATTGATTTTTGGGGTGAGTGTGGAAAACGTGTGCCTAACGATAGTGACGCACCTGAACAAAGTCTGCGATACGGTTTCTCGTTGGAGTTCCCGTTGAAGGGACACGCCTGTAACGCGAAAGACCAATGGATCGAGACCGGCGGCAAAAAGCGGCCGATGTGGCCCCCACGCCCGTACCCTGAAACAAGCGTTAAATACTGGAAGAGCAACAACAAAGTACCGTCTCCGGTATTGCTTGACGACGTGAAATCTGTGTCCGACGTTCTGAAACCCGCACGGAAATACGCCCTCGACGCGAAGCTCATGGCCGTTCCGGCAGTCGTTGACACGGCAAGAAAGTTCCGTCTCGATCCCGATGGTTTCGGGTTGGCGACGCTCTTAAACGATATTGTCAGCTATGATCCCGAGTTGTTTCTGAAATTGCGGACGGACTTTTGCCGATTCTTTCCTCAGTTTAAGAGCGTTCACACGGAAACCGTCACGGCTTGGAAACGCACGTATAACCCGAGCGGCATCCACGGCTCTAGCAGCACTGATGGCACGGGGATTTTCTTCGATACTATTGCCGGCCAGACAATTCGTGCCCAACAAGCGTCGGATGGGGCTATTTTGTTCCTCGCGTTCCTTGCGTTAACGTACTTGCCCGAGCCTCCGGGGATTCTGCTGATCGAAGAACCGGAGAACGGCGTCTATCCGACGCGACTGGGACAGATCATCAAGCTCTTGAAAGACATGGTAACCCGCACCGATGGCGTACGGTTCCCACAAATCATATTGACAACTCATTCGCCGTATGTGTTGAGTTTCTTCGAGCCAGAGGAAGCAACGTTCTTGAGTCGGCCCGCTGATTCTCCCGACGCGCCTGTGCGTGCCCGACCGCTACGCGATGCGCCGAATATACGTAAACGATTGGGCAGCGAGTTCTATCTCGGCGAACTGTGGTACAACTTGAGCGAGGAGGAATTGTTCAGCGATGCCCAAGGATAGCGTTATCGTAGAGATCATCGGCGAGGGGAAAACGGATTTCGGCCCTCACGCTTCCGTGGGACCGCCCCAAAAAGGTGTTCTGCCGATTCTCGTCCACAAACTCTGCGGAAAACCGCAGCAAATGCTCGTGAAACGTCGCAGCTTCGCCATGCTCGAAGGAAGGGGAAAAGGACTCGCCAAAAAAGTCCAGTTCGCCAAACGGCAGGCTCAGCAGAATAATTCCGACGGTGTCGTCCTTGTTTTGGACACGGATGGCGATATGGCGGGGCGTTTGCAGGCGATAACCGATGGCCGCGACCGCGAACAGCCAGACTATCCGATGGCAATTGGCGTTGCTCACCCTTGTATCGAAGCTTGGCTTCTGGCCGATCCGGCAGCCATTCGACGGGGCCTAAACCTTTCCAAAACACCGTCGATACCCAATGAGCCGGAAAAGCTGCCGGCGCCTTGCCACGATCGGAACAAGAACCCCAAAACCATGTTACGCGACGCAGTGGCGGAAACCGCAAAACGAGAGATTTCGACCAGAAAAAAAGACTGCATCGCCGCTGCCATGAACGACATGGAAATTCTTCGGAAACGTTGTTCCCAAGGTTTCGCCCCGTTTGCCGACGAAGTTGAGACGCATATTCGCCCATTGTTCTGAGAAAACCATGCTCTCGGGCGTAACCACTATATGTTTCGCCGCCAGCTACGCCGTGGCGTGGACGCTGGAGCTGTCGCGGCTGATGTTTCGCAGCCGGATCCGCGGACTGGCAATGATCGGCTTCGCCGGGGCGGGACTGGTGGCGCACACCGCCTTCCTCTATTACCTCGCCGTTCGAGAGGCCGGCGCTCCGCTGTCGAGCGAGCGGGACTGGTATCTGATGGCGGCCTGGGCGCTGGTCGCAATCTACCTGTACCTTGCCGTGTCGCGCCCGAAAACGCCGTTCGGCCTCTTTCTGCTGCCGCTGGCCTTGGCGCTGATCGGCACGGCCGCCTTCCTGGCCAAATCGCAACCGATCGACCGCGAGTCGGCCTCCAGGGTTTGGGGAACGATGCACGGAATGGCAATCGTGCTGGCGGCCGTCGCCGTATTGGTCGGGTTCGTCGCCGGAATGATGTACCTCGGCAAGGCGTGGCGGCTGAAACACAAACGGCTCCCCACCGGTGGCCTGAGCCTGCCAAGCCTGGAATGGCTCCAGTGGACCAACGGCCGGGCAATCGTCGTCGCCGTGGTGATGTTGGG
>JAUWPQ010000373.1 GCA_030611515.1 Planctomycetota bacterium
ACCGACGAGGAGTATGTCGAGTGGCAGTTGTGGCGTATCCGGCGCGACGCCTTTCAACAACCCGGCAACGGCGGCGACGAGAAAGACGCGAAGCCATACGTCGATCGGCAGCGGCGCCGGGCCGTCGAGTACGTGGAGAAAAAGGGATTAGGGATTGGGGATTAGAAATCGCCTTGTTCCCATGCTCCGCGTGGGAACACACTTCCCGGACGCTCTGCGTCCGATGGGTCTGAATACCAGCCAAACTCGGGAGTTGCGCTCGTGGACGCAGAGCGTCCAACGTTATGCGTTCCCACGCGGAGCATGGGAACGAGGTGAAATCCCTTTCCTTACGTTCTCAATTCCGCCCCGTGTTCGGATCGACATGCGGCGACGATCCGGTCGCGGATTTCGTCGGCCCGTTGGTTGGTGAATGTACACTCGCCGGAGCGAAGCACGATCGAGAACAAGAGGCTTTTTCGATCGATGCCCAAGCGTTTCTCATCGTGGTACGTGTCTCGGTACTGGAGTGTTTCGAGGCACGGGCCGGCCTCTCGCCGCGCGGTGGCCGCCACATCGGCCCAGCGGACCGCTTCGGCGACCACCAGATTCAGGTCGCGGGTAACCGCCGGGTAAGACGACTGCTCGACGCAGCGCGGCATCAGATCGGCGGCTTCGATCAGCGGGGCCAGCCGGACTTCGGCCACCGTGGCCGGTCCTTTGAGATCGAACTGTTTCAGCGCGTCATCCGTCAAGCGGCCCACGTAGCCGAGCGTCTGCCCGCGGAACCGCAACCGGCACGAGGCGGCCGTGTCGAAAGGGGACAGGTCCGATTTGTGCGACGACCAACGCTGCGCGTCGGTGCCCGCCTTCGGGCCGCTCTGCGGCAAATCGGACCTGTCCCCTTTCAGCCCCTCGGCTTCCACGGGGTCCGCTATCTTCAATTCGCACAGGATCGCTTCCACCACGCCCTTCACCGTCGGATAATCCCGGCCGCCGACGATACCCAGCATCAGCGGTTCCCGCGGCAGTTCGGCCCCTTGCGGCAGATATACCTTGGCGATCTCGAACAACTCGATAATCGGGTTGGCGAGCGCCTCGTTTGCCCCCCGCGCGGCGAGCAAACTCGGCAACAAACTGCGGCGGAGCCGGTCGGCGCCGCGGACCACCGGCATCGTGCTCCGCAAAGGTTCGGCGTCGGTCCAGGGGCTGAGCGATTCGGAAGTGTGCCGATCGACCGCGCTTAGCGTGACCGCCTCGTCGAAGCCGCAGGCCGTCAACACGTGGCGGACCTTTTCCAGCACCCGGTCCTCGCGGCGTCGGGCCGAAGGGACCATCGGCACGCCCACGTCCTCGGGTATCGCGTCGTAGCCGTGGATGCGGCCGACCTCCTCGATCAGGTCGATCTCGCGGGTCAGGTCGCGCCGCCAACTCGGCGGAATCATGGTGAGGGACGAGGATTGTTTAGCGGTCGTCGGCACGACGGCCTTGCAGCCGCTTTTGGCCGTCGTGCCGACGGCCGCTAAACAGCCCAGCGCCAGCAATATCTCCCGCACCCGCTCGACCGGCACTTCGATGCCGAGTATCCGCTGCAACTGCGAAAACCGCAGCACGATCGGCTCGCGCTTTGGGGGCGATCGGCCCACGTCAACGATGCCGCCGGCCAACTCGCCGCCGGCCAGATCGAGGATCAATTCGCAGCAACGTCGGCTGGCCCAGTCGAGCCTCTCGGGGTCTACCCGCCGCTCGAAACGGTAGGACGAATCGCTGTGCAGGTTCAGCAGCCGGGCGGTGTTGCGGATCGAGACCGGGTCGAACTCGGCCGCTTCGATCAACACGTCGCGTGTGTCCGGCGAAATCTCCGTCTGCGCCCCGCCCATTACCCCGCCGATCGCCACCGGAACCGTGCCGTCGCAGATCAGGCACGTTTCGGGGCTAAGCTGGTAAGTCTTGTGGTCGATCGCTTCGAGGGTCTCGCCGGGCAAAGGACGGCGGACGACGATCTCCGCCCGGGGGGCGGAATCAGGGGGACAGGTCCGGTTTGCCGCACAGCGGCCCTTTGGGTGCTTCGCACAAACCGGACCTGTCCCCTTTATTCCGCCGTGCAGCTTGCCGAAGTCGAACGTGTGCAACGGCTGTCCGCACTCCATCAGCACGTAGTTGCTGATGTCCACCACATTGTTGATCGGGATAATGCCGACCGTCTCTAAACGCCGCGCCATCCATTTCGGGCTGGGACCGATCTTCACGCCGCGGATCGCCCGTGCGGTATATCGCGGGCAAAGATCGGGACACTCGATCCGCACCGAAACCA
>JAUWPQ010000265.1 GCA_030611515.1 Planctomycetota bacterium
CCCGACCATGGCCTTGGGCCTAATCCTATCATTTGTTGGGGCATTTGGGGGGCCGGATTATCAACCAAAGAAGTGGTTTGGGGGGGCCACGCGACGCGCTGCCCAACAAACAGTAAAAACCGGGGTGGGGCAGCGCTTCGCTTGACCCACCCTACACAGTTCTTTCTTTGATAATCCGGCACGCAACTTGCACATACAAATGATCGGATTCGGCCAAAGGCCATGGTCGGGTCCGCCGCGCGGCTGAAACGCACAAAAAGGCGTTCTGCGGCGTTTTACCGCGTGTTATTGCCACTCGCGGACGCGAGTTGACGGCCGAAGCCAAGGAATGGCTCGACACGGACGAAGCCCGACACTGCAAAAGCGTTCCGAAGCGGCCCGAACTTACTGTGCAAGACTTGCAGGGCGCCAAACCAAAGATGGAGGTACTCTCTCATGCGAACCTTACTCACAACGTTGACTGCCGCGGCGATCCTCTGCGGCATGGCCCTGACTGTCAGGGCCGAGGATACCGACAGAGCGAAATCGCCCGGCGATGAGAAGAAGATCGACGCCAAGGCCCAATGGATAGCGTGCGCCAAGTTGCGCATTAAAATGCATCGGACATTGGCCGACCTGATCGAGGCCCGAATCGCTCCCGAGCCGAACAAGGCCAAGATCGAGGTGCTCGAAAAAGAGCTGCAACAAGTGCGGAAAGAGTTGCACAAGCAGCGGCCGTCCCGGCGCGGCGGACCTGGCTGTCCATGGGGCAAGCCGGGAATGGGTCCCAATCGAGGATACGGTCGCCCTGGACCGGGTATGGGACCTGGACCGAGGGATGATCGTGGCCAAGGTCGAAACATGGGCTCCGGCCGAGGACACGGTCGCCCTGGACAGGGCATGGGGCCCGGACCGAGGGGTGATCGTGGCCGTGGCCGAAATGTTGGCCCCGGCTGGGAAGACGGGCCTCGTTGAGGTTTCGGCCCGGGGCCAGACGGTCCCGATGAGGACGAAGATTAACCACGGGGGAGATTGCGCCCACCGGGACGGGAGTTGTGTTCCCGTCCCGGTGGCGAAATTTGGGGCGGCAGCACAACTGCCACCCCAACAGTGGGGGCGCGGCATTTTCCTCTCGGCCGTACAATAGCGCCTCGGAAACGCCGACACAGTTCGGGATATCATCTTGAGTCTCATCGAGTTAGTTTCTATTGCGGAAGGATGGGTGCCATGGGTAAGCGAAGCTTACCCGTGTGGAGTTTCCGTGTTTTCCAGCTCACGGGTAAGCTTCGCTTACCCATGACACCCGTTTCAAAGACTTTTCGCAATAGATACAAGTTAGACAACCTGAGGCTTTTTCACAGTGACTAATTCGAGCGACGAGAGCACAGGTATAAAGGATCGCCATCGAATAGCATTTGCACGGCAGATGCCCGACCGGGTCCATTCAATGGCGGGCAAGATTCTCCGACGGCTGGATTCAGTTTGTGGTCGGTTTGCCGGCCCGGGGACAAAGGCGTCTAATCGCTCCGAGGCGATCGCGCCCGCATCTTGCGATTCCGACGAAGGGAATCAAGTTTCCCCACGGCGGGATAAATTCGCAAACATCCCGTATTCCCCGCTAAGTTGGCAATTCAGCGAAGAATCGACGGCCGACTCTCGATTCATTAGTTTGATCATTCTGGCGGCGAATCATCGGGCCGGCTCGACGCTGTTGCAGCGAATCTGCAACTCGCGCGAAAAGACGCTGATATGGGGCGAGCACAACTCACTGTTGAGGCACTTCGCCAGCATCTACTACGACGCCGTCAGATTCGAGGAGATTGGCGGCGAAGAGCGCGAGAATTTCTTCAAACAAAGCGAAAACTCAAACCTGTGGACCGCCAGCATGTGTCCGGAGTCGGAGTACGCGCAGCGGGCGGTCGTCGAATCGGCCAGGGCTTTTCTGCGCGCTTTCTATAGCCAATACCGGGAGAATCACGACATTATCGGGTTCAAGGAAGTTCAGTACGGGCGCAGCGAATTGGAACTGCTTCGCAAGTGCTATCCCGAGGCGAACGTTTTGCTGCTTGTCCGAAATCCGCTGAACACTTGGAAGAGCACGCCTCCAAGTTGGTATCCGTCGTTGGACTATTGGATCGAAAAATGGAACGGCCGCGTTAACTGTTTTCGGAACTTCGCGGCCGGCGATCCCAACTGCCATTTGCTTCGCTACGAAGACTTGATTCGGCAAGACGGCAAAACGATGGAAATCGTCGGCGAAACGGCCAAAATCTCTCGCAAACAGATCAAAACGGTGCTGGCCAATAAGATCGGCGGAAAAAAGGGCGAACTCGAAAAAGCGGATAAGAAAGCGATCGGCGATCGGTGTCGCGCGGAGATGGAAGCGTTAAGGTATATTTGATTGTTTGAAGCGGGAACGGGATTGGGTGCGCCACCCAAATGATTGCCGCCGCCCCAAAGGTTGACGCGGCCGATGGCCGTGCGAGAATGGATCCATGCTTGAGAAGGCCTCGATATACTGGCACCGTTGGACGACCGTTGCGGCACTGCTGCTCGCCTGGGGCGTGTTGGCTGCGTGGCAGTGGCAGGAGTACAAGACGGAGTGCGAAACGGCCCGAGACTCGCTCCGTCGTCAGGCCGAGTCGGTCGTCAACGCCCTGGTGGGCGGCGTCCGGTCGCACCGCCAATTCGGCCGTTTCTTCGACGAGCAACTCCAAGCCGCGCTCGATGAGCTGGCCAAGTCGCAGGACGTGTTGGCGGTCGCCATAATCTCGACCGATATCTCGACCGACGATCGTCTTTCGTTGATCGCTGGAAAGGCCGATCTGTTGGACCTCGCATCGCCGATCGAGCCGGGGCAGTATTGGGACAAGGCCGGATTTCGCTACGCGGCGGCCTTTCGGGTGATGCCTCACATGCCGGGACCACGGAGGGGGCCAGGGCCTGGGATGGGACCAGGGCGCGGAATGAGGCCGAATCCGGGCGCCAGACCGCAATTTGGCCGGGAACCAAACGAACCGCTACACGACGAAGCGAGACCGGATCGAGGCATGGGGCCGGGGCGAAGGGCCGGCTGGCGACGCGAAGGGCCTGGCTGGCCGCCGCAAGACATGGGGAGGCCGCCACTGAGCGGTCGCTTCCTTGCCGTACTGCTGTTGGATCGCAGCCGAACCGACCGGCTTATCCAGCACTACGCCTGGTTGCGGATATTGGTCGTGGTCGCCGGGGGAGTCGTGATTTTCAGCGTGGTGCTGGCGTGGCGGGCGACGGTGCGGTTGGCCGAGGCGCACGGCCGGGCGCAATTGCTGGAGATCGAAACCCGGCATCTCCGCGACCTCAGCCAGGCCGCCACGGGATTGGCACACGAAACCCGCAATCCCCTGGGACTGATCCGCGGCTGGACCCAGCGGTGGATGCAAGCGATGCCGGCGGACGGTCCACAAAGACGGCAGGCCCAGGCCGTGATCGAGGAGTGCGACCGGGTCACGGCGCGGATCAACCAGTTTCTCGCCTTCGCGCGGCCCTGCAAGCCCCGACTCGCGCCGGTTCAGCCCGCCGAAGTCGTCGCGGAGTTGGCCGCGCTGGTCGAACCCGATCTCGACGCGAAACGTCTGAAACTCGTCGCCGCTACCTCGACGCCGGAGCGGACGATCCGGGCCGACCGCGAAATGCTCCGCCAGGCACTCTTCAACCTGATCCAAAACGCCGTGGAGTTCTCGCCCGAAGGAAAAACGATCAATGTCTCCTTCGGCGTCGGGCAGGACGGACGGGCGCGGATCGAGGTGGCCGACCGTGGGCCGGGCGTGCCGGCCGAGGCGGTCGATCTGTTGTTCACGCCCTATCATACGACCCGCGCCGACGGTACCGGCCTGGGGCTGGCCATCGTCCGCCGCATTGCCACCGCCCACGGTTGGCAATCGGGCTACGCTCCCCGGCCCGGCGGCGGCGCGGTATTCTGGATAGGAGAAAAAGGGGGGCGGAAATGATTTTACGTTCCGACAGCAGTGTGCCTGCTACATTCTGGGGCGTGAACGGTTACCAATAGCACCAACTACTTTCCAAGAGGCCGACCGATGTCGCGAGAGGCAATTTTCAAGGCCAGCGTACATTTCTTTCTCGAGCCGATACGCCACTTGCTGGACGACGAATCGGTAAGCGAGATAATGGTTAACCGCTTCGACGACGTATACGTCGAGCGCAACGGACGGCTCGAGCACACCGACCTGCGATTTGCCAACGACGATGCGTTGCTTTCCGCGATCCGCAATATCGCCCAGTGGGTGGGGCGCGAGATCAGCGAGGAACACCCGGTGCTCGACGCCCGGCTGCCGGACGGCTCCCGCGTCCACGCGGTAATCCCGCCCAGCGCGCGGACCGGCATCTACCTGACGATCCGCAAGTTCACCCGCCAGGTGTTGACGCTGGACGATCTGATCCGCTTCGGCAGCCTGTCGGAAGCGGTCAAGGAGTTTCTGGAAATCTGCGTCCGGCTGCGAAAAAGCATTCTGATCTCCGGCGGCACCGGCACGGGCAAGACCGTGTTGCTGGGGGCCATTTCGAGGGCCATACCAGAGCAGGAGCGGATCGTGGTGATCGAGGACACGTCCGAGTTGCGGTTGATCCAACGGCACGCCCTGTACCTCGAGGCCCAACATGCCGACCGCGCCGGCCGCGGAGCGCTCAGCACCCGAGAGCTGTTCGTCAACTCGTTGCGGATGCGCCCGGACCGGATCATCGTGGGCGAGGTCCGCGGCGGCGAGGCGCTGGACCTGATCCAGTCGATGATTAGCGGCCATGCCGGGTCGCTCTCGACGATCCATGCCGATACGCCGCTGGACGCCTTGATCCGGCTGGAAACCCTCTCGTTGATGTCCGACGTGCAGATTCCGGTCTACGTGGCCCGGGCACAGGTGGCCTCGGCGATAGATTTAATTGTGCAGATTGCCCGGTTTACCGAAGATGGGTCGCGGAAAATTACCCGCGTTACGGAGGTCGTCGGGTTGGACGATAACAATCAATATCAGACCCGCGATTTGTTCGTCTCCAAAATGAAGGGTAAGGCGAGCGATGGCCGGCTGATTGCCGAGTTGGTCCCGACCGGCCGGCGGCCGGACTTCAGCCGCGAGCCATACGAGCAAGGGATCGAGGAAATGATCCACCTTACGGAGGGGGTCTGGGAGAACAAGCGGTAGGCCGGGTCGAGACCCGGCGGGATGTTTGCCGGGTTGCAACCCGGCCTACTGTTTGCTTGTTATAATCCGCGGTGTATGCAACAATTAAGGGAGATGGCGAACCAACGAAAAATACGACCGCGGGCCGGATTGGCGTCGTTGGACTACGTGTTGATCCTGGGCGTGGTTCTGCCGATGGCGGCGTTCGTTTTGTGGATTGGCCCAAGGACCATGCGTTTGGCCTACGAGATGGTGTGCGTGTTGGTTTCGTGGCCGTTTATGTAATG
>JAUWPQ010000403.1 GCA_030611515.1 Planctomycetota bacterium
CCCGCCGTGTATTGCGTCATGAACGGCGGGCAAGCCCGCCCGCTACACCATCGTGAAAAATGCTCTAACGTTATTATTCGCACTTCACCAAGCTAACCGTCTTATACTTGGCAATCCGCCGGACGCCGCCGAGATCGGTCAGTTCGATCAGAAACGCGCAGCCGACCACCACGCCACCGACCTGCTCGACCAGCCGGCAACAGGCATCGATCGTTCCGCCGGTCGCCAGTAGATCGTCGACCACCAGGACTTTCGCCCCGGGCGCGAAGGCGTCGGCGTGAATTTCCAGCGTGTCGGCGCCGTACTCCAAGTCGTAGGTAAGCGATTGCGTTTTGGAGGGTAGCTTGCCCGGCTTGCGGATCGGCACCAGTGCCGCGTTCAACTCCAGCGCCACCGGGGCGGCGAAGATGAACCCCCGGGCCTCGGCCGCCGCCACCGCGTCGATCTTCTCGTGGCGAAATGGGTTGGCCATATCGACCACCGCCCGGCGAAACGCCGCCGGAGAAGCCAGCAGCGTCGTGATGTCGCGGAACAGTATGCCCGGCTTGGGGAAGTCGGGAATGCAACGGATGTAGTCGGCCAGGTTCAGGTCGGCTGTATGGGGCATAAGTGAGTAGTGGGTAGCTGAGCCATAGTCTATTCGCCTTCTTCCACCCGGCCACCGCTAACCACGAAATGCTCGTCGTCACATTCCGTGCGGAACACTCGCCAGTCTTCGCCGTGTGAGTCGGCAGGGAAAAGCACAAGGCAAAAACTGTCCGACAAAATCAGTGTCGCGCCTCCATGAGGGTCCGTGAGAACATCCCCGACCACCGGGGAGATTGTGGCGATAAAATCCGCAACAAGCCTGTCCTGTAGTGTCTCATTCCCGTCCCAGTCCCAAGTATCCCAGTCGAAGTCTTCTGTCTCCTTCGCTGGCTTGAAGAGGTCATGGCGTCCGGTGATTATCCGGTCCAGGGTTTGAATACGCCACGAGCATTGGACGTGCAGCGAATAGTCGCCTACCGAGTCCTCGTCATCCGACTGAAGCGTTCCGAAGTGGAAAACACGCATGTCTGCAGCGCGATGTGAGGCGGACAGTTTCAGGCCCACGAGCGGCTTTAAATGCTCCAATGTTGCTGCAGCGACGTCTTTCATGATTTCTTGTCTCAGTATTCTTCCACTGATGAAGGAAAGATTCTACCACACGCGGGGAGTATGTCAAGCAACGGGGGCACCTGATGGCCTTCACACTTGTCACTATCCCCGCCACCAGAAAGCGCGGCCTGTCATTCACAGATAGAATTGACCCCTGTTGTCACCGATAGAAATGTCCCCATGCTGGGGTCTCTAAAGGAGGCCCAGAATGGAGACGATTTTAATGAGTCGGCGAGAACGGCATCGCCTGGAGGTGTTTTCCAGGGT
>JAUWPQ010000272.1 GCA_030611515.1 Planctomycetota bacterium
GCCGACAAGCTGCCCACCTATCGCGGGGACGGCGGCGCGTATTGGGAAGACGGCGCGGCTTCGACGGCGGCAGAAACGGCATTGAACCGGGACAGCCAGCGCCTGTTGCCGGTCGCGGAGGCGGTCTCCTCGCTGGCCACCCTTTTGAAGCCTGAACAAACATACCCGGCGGCGGAATTCCATGACGCCTGGAAGAACCTGCTCTTCTACGATGAGCACACGTGGGGAGCATGTACGAGCATCCGGCAGCCGGACCGCCGGTTTTCCATCGATCAGTGGGAACACAAGCGAGCGTACGCCTATCGAGCGCACCGGGCCGCGAAGGACTTGCTCGCGAAATCTCTGGCCCGGCTGACGCAGAACATCAGCATCGACGGGCCGACCTTCTTTGTTTTCAACCCCAATGTCTGGGCGCGTACGGACGTTGTCGAGATCCAAGTTGATCCGAACCGGCAAGTAATTGAAACAGTTTCAGGCAAGAGTGTTTCGGTTGACGTGCGTAAGAAGGAAGGCTATCGCGTCCTACGGTTTATCGCCGACAAGGTGCCTGGTTTGGGCTACAAGACTTATAGCGTGCGCGCTTCCGATGAGTCTGTACCGCCCGCGAACCAACCAGAGTCGAAAGCCTGGGAAGCCGATTCCCGTTACTACCGATTGGTCCTTGATCCCAAAACGGGCGCGATCTCGCAACTATATGACAAGGAACTCGGGCGCGACCTGGTCGACCCACACGCGCCTTACAAACTCAACGAGTTGCTCTACGTCAGCGGCGGTGAGAACTCCCGCATCATCCATAACGCTTCAAACTTGCCGCCGCCCCAGTTGGAGGTAACCGGCCAGAGCGGCGCCGAGCTCATCGAGAACGTGGGTACGCCGTTCGGCCGTCGCATTCGAATCCGCGCGCGAGCCAGACACGTGCCGGTCATCGAAACGGAGATCACCCTTTATGACGCGCTGAAGCGAGTGGATATCGTGAATCGCATCCGCAAGGACGAGGTCCTCGCGAAGGAGGCGGTTTATTTTGCATTCCCGTTCCTTGTTTCGCCGCCGGAAATGGCCTATCAGATCCAGAACACCTGGGTCCGCCCCAACGTCGATCAACTCCCGGGCGCCTGTCGTGAATGGTTTACCACGCAGAATCTTGTTGTCGTACGCGACCCAGGGGCGACGATCGCGTGGGCTACTCCCGATGCGCCCTTGATCACCTTGACCGACATCAACCGCGGACTGTGGCTAAAGCACCTCGACGTTAAGAATGGCCACGTATTTTCCTACGTGATGAACAATTACTGGTTCACGAATTACAAAGCGTCCCAGGGCGGCGATTTTACCTTCCGCTATTTCATCACCAGCGGGCAAAAGCTCGGTGACGCCGACCTGGCGCGGTTCAGCGAAGAAACGCGTTCCCCACTGGTCGGCTATAACTATTACCAATACCGCCGGCCGATGGCTGCCAAAAAACGCCTGCCGCTGGGGCAAGGGGCCTTTTTCAACATCGACGTCTCCCACGCGCAGGTCACCGCCTTCAAGCAGGCCGAGGACGGCGATGGCTATATCCTCCGCCTGCTCGAGACGGCGGGCCAAGAAGGCGTTGCGAGCTTTCGATCGCCCATCTTTCCTCTAGCGGCGTCGTATCTTACGAATGGGGTAGAGGACAACCTCTCCCCGCTGGAAGTCAAGAAGGGCGGCGTGCAGATCCCGTTGAGGCCGCGGGAATTCACGACGGTGCGACTGGTCTTTGAAGCACAGGCTGCTGTGATTCCCAATGCACGAAGTTCTGGCGAAAAGCAGCGGTCGATCTCAAAGGCAAGGTAGCGGTCGTGGCGGGTGGTACCTTCACCAAGGAAGACTAATCATGTCTGAAATAGGACGACGGGTAGCAGGTTGCTAAGCTGGGAGAAAAAATCGAATTCTCCTTTTTTCTTCCAGCCGGAACGGAGCCCGGTGAACTATGTATCTTCCCGCGGTATCTCGAACGCGCCCATCCGGGAAAAGCGTTTGTCGCCGGTGGCGATTTCGCTTGGCTGGACGCTCTGGACTCGAAACGTCTGGAGTTGAACTTTGTCAACGGGCGTGCTTCGGTCACATATCAACCTGAGGCCTCCGGAAATTACCTGGCGAGGTGGCGCGCGGGCGAGGAGGTGTTCTACCGTTATTCTGCTGGCGGACCACTACTGCAACTGCCCGGCCGTCCAGCGGATGGCGCGGACCACGAGCGTGCGGTAGTTGGGATTGCGATACACCGTTTTGTCGTGGCCCGACTGTAGATAGCAGACATTGGAGTTCCGGTAGGTCTTCACCCAGCCGATCACCTTGTCGCTGGAAGGTTCGTCGGTTGTCAGCAGGACGTGTACGTCGGGGTCAATGCTGGTGCGGCAGTAGGTCTCGTCGACAAAATCGTAGTCCTTCAGGCCGCGCGTGATGGGGTGATTCCGGTCGGCCACGTGTATTTTGAACTTCACGTTGCTCTTGTATCCGGACGGGACCATCTTCACCCCGTTTTGTTCCCAGGGCTTGAAGTGGAACTCGACGCCGGCGATCTTCCAATAAAGGGGCCAATTGTTATAGGCGGCGTTGGCATGATGGAGGATCACCAGCCCCACGCCCTTATCGAGCAGCTTCAAGAAGTTCTCCTGCTGCTTGGGCGTTATTTGCTGATTGAAGTTGTAGAGCACGATCGCGTCGTACGGCCAGTCGGCGATGTCCTCGAAAAGTTCCCCGCCGGTCTTCTGTGGCAGGTGTTTGTAGGTGATGTCGTCGTAGCCTTGGAAGAGTTTGCAGAACTCCTTCTCGTTGAAGCCGTGGCCGCCAGTGACGACGGCCACGTGGATCTTCTTGGCGGATGCGGCATCTTCTTTCGCCTTGGCCGTCGCGCCCGGGGACGCCAGCAGCCCGGCAAGTGCCAACAGCGCTGGAACGACAATGCTGATCGATCGTGTCATGGAATGATCTCCTAGTGTACTTGGTGGTAGCGACAGACCGAACTCTACGCTGGATCCGGCAACTCGTAGCCCTCGCGCCGCGGACGATCCACGAGGCGGTTCGCCTCCTCATCGCCGACGAATTGCTCCTTGGCCGGGTCCCATTTGAGACGCCGTCCGATCTGACGGGTAATGTTTGCCAGATGGCAAACGGTGATGGACCGATGACCGATCTCGACGTCCGCCACCGGCCGCTTCCGCGTGCGGATGCAATCGAGCCAGTTTTGCACGTGCCAACGGACTTGCCAGAGGGCGATTTTGTCGCTCCACTTCTTTTCCTCTTCCGGCTGGTCGACCTTTTTGAACAATTCCACGGCGATCTCCTTGGGGTTCGACGTGAACTTGTTGCGGTTGATTTCCAGCTTTCCCTTTTCGCAGACGAACACCCCGCCACCCTCCGGGTTGTGTTCGAGGACGAAACGGAGCAGCACGCCGTTGGCGTAGCGCATCTCGACCTTGCCCCTCGGCCCCGGAGTGACGGGCCACATCTCCACCGGGCCGGTATCGTCCATCCCCAGCGCCCACTGAATCTGGTCAACACCATGCGCCCCCCAGTTGGTCATCTGGCCGCCGGAGAAGTCGCGCCAGTCCATCCAGCTCATCCACCTCTTATTGAACGGCCGCAATGCCGCCTGATTCAACCACACGTCCCAATCCAGCCCGGCGGGCGTCGGCTGTTCCGGAAACTTATTTAGGGGGGGCTGCTTCTTAAGGCCGGGATAGTTCACTGCCCGCACCTCCAGAACTTTGCCCAGCCCGCCGTTGCGGACCAGTTCGCAGGCGATCCGGTTCATGGCCATGGATCGCTGCTGTGAACCGACCTGGAAAACGCGACCATGCCGCCGCACGGCGTCCACGAGCACGCGCCCTTCGCGAATATACAAGGTCAAAGGCTTTTCGGCGTAGATGTCCTTCCCTGCTTGGCAGGCGTGAATGCAGGGCAACACCCGCTGAAATTCGCCCGTGCTTACGATGACCGCATCGATATCTTTGCGTTCCAGGAGCTTCCGATAGTCTCGGTATACTGGCCAGGAGCCTTTTTTCTTGTCTCGGAAGGCTTCGGCCCTGGGCAGATTGCAGTCGCACAGGGCGACAAGCTTCGCACCCTCAGGCAGTTGTTCGAGTGTGAGCGAACCGCGTTTGCCAATGCCAATGGCGCCGACGCCAACTCGCTCATTAGCACCCGGCTTGCCATCGGCTGCCAAAACACCAGAAGGAATCAGATAGGGGGCCGCCATCGCGCCTGCCGCCCCGGCCGCAGCACATTTCAACAGGTGTCGCCGCGATATGCTGCCCATAGCTATTTTTCCTCGGTAAATCAGGGGTGGGTGGGTGAATTAAGCAGTGTACACTTTTCCCCTTGTGGCCTACGCGCGCTGCACACCTTTTGGAATCAAGATTCAGCGAGAAGCATGGTTTGACCGGGAAATACCTGCTTCTGGCAACCATGGAATCGCACGTAGCTAGTGTCTCATTTCGTTTTAATTGACGGGTAGAGTCGTTTGAGTTTTATTCGGGCGTTTTCGGTGGTGAACTGCCAGTCGATCATGCACTCTTCGGCATTGCGTGCTTGTTTCAACGAGACTCGTCTGACGGAACTTGAATGATCGACTCCTTGCGACGCAACCCCTTGCAACGAAGCACGTTGCGACACAAGGCCGGTCGTGGAGAGTCATTCACCATATATACAATGCACGTAGGCCACAAAGACTTTTCTGACTTTTTTAGATTACTAACTTTGTTCAGTTGTGTCAATGGTCAATTATATATACCTATACCTCCCTACTACGGGGTGCATTCCGCACTTTGCGCGCCGAGTACCCGGCATGAACGAATGCGGTGATCGTCAATGAGTATGTAGATGTAAGGAACCGACAGACAGCGGGCGATCTCGTTGAGAATCTCTTTCTTGAACTCGCCGTATGTGGTCGCCGGTTGCTCGGCCTGGATTTGCCCAAGCCGCCATCCGCCCGGCAGCACCGTGGCCATGCGACGTTCGAGTTCCACCAGGTCCATCGGTTCGATTGGATCGGCCTCGCCGTTGGCCGGGGCGTCGGTATACAGCACCGCCAGTCCGCTTGCCACCAACGCCGCCGTGGAAGGTTCCGGAATCGGCATCAGAAGAAACGCATGGTTCTCTCCATCCGCATTTACGCCGCTTCCAACGATCCATCCGAAATCATTTATGGCATTGGCACTTTCGAGAA
>JAUWPQ010000045.1 GCA_030611515.1 Planctomycetota bacterium
CTACCCACTACCCACTATCCACTACCCACTATCCACTATGTTCCGTTCCTCCGACCTGGAAGCGTATCTCGACGAAGCCTTGCCGGCGGAGGAGATGTCGCGGATCGAAAAGGCCGCCCGCAAAGACCCCGTCTTGGTCAAGCAACTGGCGGCGATCAACGCGCGGCGTGGGGCGGGCGTTCATTCGTTGGGCGAAGTCTGGCGGCAGCGACGGCTCAGTTGCCCCTCGCGCGAACAATTGGAGGGCTACCTGCTCGGCGCGCTGGAGAAAGCCCACGCCTCCTACGTCGAGTTCCACATTGCCGTGGTCGGCTGCCGCTACTGCCGGGCCAACATGGCCGACCTGCAATCGCAACGGGCCGAGGCGGAACCGGAAACCCATCACAGACGCCGCAAGTTCTTCCAGTCGAGCGCCGGTTATTTGCGGGATTCCGCTCCATAAAGCCGCGACCAACACAGCGCGGCTTTATTCCGGATTATTCATTGACCCTGAGATTGGGTGCCATGGGTAAGCGCAGCTTACCCGTGGTGTGACAATTGGGATGCACGGGTAAGCTGCGCTTACCCATGGCACCCCTTGTGAATAATCCCGGTTATGGCTGGAACTACTCGAACTCCAGATGCCCGAAACCGTCGGGGAGCACGTCAACCGCCGCCGGCTTGTTCCACGACTGAAACCCGACGCCCGGCGCCACGCGTTGCAATCCGATGGCCCAGACTTCGCGGGATTGGGGCGATTGGCCGGTCAGTTCCTTCATCGGGATGGCCGCCTCGACAGTCCACCCGTGCTCGTCGCGCGATGCGGCGACGTACCAGGTCGGGTTCCAGGTGCGATCTTCCCACAGGCGGTCGTTGGTCCAACCGCGATGATCGACCGTCAAGCGGTAGAAAGTGGCGTAGTCGCGGTCGATGTCGAGAAACACCTCGACCCGATCGTGGTCTGATAGGTCGGCGTCTCGCGGACGCCTTCGGGGCTGGTTTCCGTTGCCTTTTTCATTCGGCGCGTTCCGGCACTGAATCGCGAGATAGAGGAACTCCGCGTCGTATGCCAACAGGACCGCCGCGGGCCAATCGCCGTCGTCGTGCTGCGCGCTTTCGAGCGTGGCCGTCTCGGCCCGTTTCCAGACCGCGTCGTCGAGCCGGCCGTCCAGCCGCGGTTTCGACTGGGCCTTCACGCACTTCAACCGAGGCTTTATCCGGCGGGCAGCCGCATCGGCGATGCGCAACTCTCCCTGGGCGCAGGCCCACCATGCGTCTCGGCCGTTGCCGCGGCTTTGGATTTGATATAGTCGTTTGGCCTGGCGAGGCTGGTCCAGGCCGCGGTAGGCGGCGGCCAGCGGAAACCGCACGGCCGGCTCGGCGAACAAGTCGAACCGCGTGCGTTCGATCTGCTTACCCAGCGCGACGGCCAGTTCCAGGCTCCGCTGCCGCCGCGAAACGCCGCGAGTGATTCGCCAGGCCGCCTCGCCGCTGACGTTGTAGTGCAACAGCCACAGCATTGCCGGCGGGGCAAGCGGATGTCTTGGATAGCGCTCCGCCAGCGCCTGGAAAGTTTCGGCTGCCAGAGGCCACCGGCCGGTGCGGTAATAGCGGTCGGCTAGTTGAAAGATGATTTGGCCCGCGCTCCGTTCGTCCATGTCGCGCGTCAGTTGGCCGATCTGGGCAAGCAACTGATCGGCCGACCACGCGCCGCGGTCCGCCCGCTCGATAATCGCTTGCACGTGACGGCGTCTGGCGGCCAACCGCCGCAGCCGTTCGATGCTTTCCACCGGCTGGGGCGACAGCTTGCGTCGCGATTCGCTTCCCGGCGGCAGCGCCATCCCCGCGAAAATGTCCCGCCCCGACAACTCATCGCCGTCGAGCGGGCGCAGCGTCAACGTCGGCGGCGAAGGGACGAAACGGTCTCGCAACAAGCCCCGCGGCTCGGCGGCCGCCTCGGCCAGCGTACCGCCCAGCCGGGGCGCGAACCGCGCGGTGCTCAGCTTGCCGGCGCCCCGCTCGCCGGGCGGCATCGTTCCGAACACCCGTTTTACGCGCCACGGCGCCAAGCCCGCTTCGGCGATCTGATCGGGGAAGGCATTGGGGTCGGCCGCCTCGCCAACCGCCTGCAACACCGCCTGCCGAACGATCCGGCCGAGCGGATTTTTATTATTGGTTTTAGGTCCGGCGTCGTGGGTCACGATCGCCTCGGGTCGCCAGATGCGAATCGAGCGGACGATTCGGGCGCGGAGCGCGTGCAGGCCGGAACGGTCGTTCGCGTTGTCCCAGCCCGCGACGATCCCCCGCCGGCCGATTCGCAGGCCCGTTTGGCGCAAGGGGAATTGCCACGCCGCCGTGGCCGCGTTTCCGCCGAGCCGTACCACCGCCTCGTGCAGCCGGTCGGACAATGGGACATTGTCGCGAGGCGGGATTTCAATGTCCCGTCGGCCAAGCACTTCAACGACGGTCAGGTATCCTTCGCCTCCAGCCAGTTGGGCGATCAATTCGAGCGGCACGTCTTGCGGCTCGGCGAAAAGGGCCAGCAGCGCGGCCCGCGATCCGCCGGAGCGTTGCCGCCGCCAGGTGCGTCCGCCGTCGTCGGTGGCGAGTATCGTGCCCAATTCGCCGACGGCCCAACCGTGCTGGTCGTCGGCGAAGGCCATCGCTTGAATCGGCACGGTTGTACACGTGGGAAATGCGTCCCAGGTGCGGCCGGCATCGGCGGTGTGAAAGACGAGCGTACCGGGAGAGCCGGCAACCCAGCACTTCGCCCCGCGGACGGCCAGCGCGGCAAGATCAAAGTGGCGGATCGCCTTGGGCAAGTCGCCGGACTGGGAGCGCCAATTCCTGCCGAGATCATCGGTCGCCAGCAGCAAGCCGCCTTCAC
This sequence comes from Planctomycetota bacterium, assembly GCA_030611515.1. Lineage (GTDB taxonomy): Bacteria > Planctomycetota > Planctomycetia > Pirellulales > Thermoguttaceae > JAHIKV01. Next base: position 2,867 of record JAUWPQ010000045.1, read on the forward strand.
CGATCAACCAGCCGTACGACGGCCGGATGAGCCGAATCCGCGAGAAGCTCCGCAACTCGAACCCGTCGGTGCGGACCGATTCCAGCGCTCCGCCTCGGACGAAGGCCAGCGATCCGTTTCTCCCGGCCAGCGCGCCGGCGCGTGGGCTGACGAAGTCGGCGGCTCGCCAGGGCGCGTCATTTCCGCCGGGCAACGGTCGCCAACTCCGCCCGCCGTCGTCGGTTGCGAAAGCGCCGCTCGGATACATCGCCGAGCGGCATCCCGCCGCCCAACCCCGATCCGGGCCAAAGAAACCGATCCGCCGCAACGCGGGCAGCAAGAGTTTCGGGTTGTGCGACCAGTTCCGGCCGCCGTCGCGGGTGCTCAGCACGACTCCGGTGCTCGCGTGGGTGTAGGGATGGGTGAATCCTCCGGCCGCCCAGCCGAGTTGCTCGTCGAGGAAGCAGACGGCCCAGAGCGTGCAATCGACGCCGGACGTTTGCCGCCGCCAGAGTTTGCCGCCGTTGTCCGTATGCCAGACGGCGCCGCGGTCGCCGACTGCCCAGCCTTTTCGTGCGTCGACGAAACAGACGTCGCTCAACCGGGCGTCGGCAACGGCATCGACTACGGGTGCATCGGCGACACTGGGCAAGACCGACAGCAATGCTAGCGCGAACGTCCCAAACATGCCGCTATCTTACCGCCCGGCGAGGACGCACGGCAAGACTTGATCCTATTGTTGTTTAAGGTGAGGCTGGAGAGAGTCGGGGTGAGAGTGTGAAGGGTGCGAAGAGTGTGAAGGGTGTGAAGGGTTATGACTGCCGATCTGACTGCGGACGCATGTTGGCCAATTGTGCCGCGCGGAGGACGCTCTGACGCTCTTGCCGAGCCTCGATTTCCCGACGCCGGGGCCGAGTCTGCTTTTCACCCTTGTATCCTGAACCTTGCAGATGAGCAATGAAGTTGGAGATCATCCCGCTCGTGCGACGGGCCAGATCGTGCAAACGGTCATGGTCCTCCGGGAGAATGTACCGCTGGTCACAAGCAATGCTCAATTGCGCGCGAACCTCTCCGCACGATCCCTTGGCGATATATAGGTACTGTATGAACTCGGTCGAAGATCCCCGTTCAAAGCCCTCGGCGATGTTCGACATGATCGACACGGCGGCGCGGCGAATTTGATCCGCCAAACCTCTATCTCGCGCGAACGCGTCTTCCCGGGTCAGGGAGTAAACCGCATTGGTCAATTCCCGTGCCCGCTGGTATATGTGCAACTCTTCAAACGATTCGGCGGCCTTTCCCTTCATACCCTTTCACCTTTTTTACCCTTCACACCCTTCATGCTTTATGACGGAGCGATCTTGAACTGCTGCTGAAAAGCGACGTCGAAGTCGTAGATGTCGTCGAAGTCCACCCGCGTGTCGGACGGGGTTTTCCGCATCTGGCCGACGCGTATCAGATTGAACACGATCTCGCCGAAATCGCCCGTGCCGTGAATGCCCCAACTGTTCAGCACCGTCTTGGCCATGTAGCCGTATTGCTCGATGGCATAGCGGCGGATCGCATCGCATAGTTCGCGACCGGTGACGTGTCGTTCGGGACCGGCCGGCGTCTCGCTTTCCTCGGCCTGCTCGGCGTTCGGCTCGGTCGGACTCTCTGCCCCCATCTCCAAAACGTCCTGCGCGTAGTGCAGCGCCTCGAAAACGAACGCATAAGCCTCGAATTTGTACCTTCGATCTTCTTCGAGGAGCCGGGCAATGGGGTGGGCTGGGTCAAGCATGTCTATGATTTCCCTCTCGTTCCCACGCGGAGCATGGGAACCAGGATAATTACTCTTCGGCGTCATCCGCCGTTTGATTTTCGTCGTTTTCGTGGGGTAAGTTATCCGCCTCGAATTGCGCCGCTTGCTCGTATTCCTCGAACTCGTAGCGGAGGCAGCACTTCAACCGCCCGCAACGGCCCGATATCTTCGTCGGATCGAGCGTGGCCTTCTGCATCTTCGCCATCCGCATCGAGACCGGCGGCATTTCGACCAGGTGCGTGTTGCAGCAGACCGGGCAGCCGCAATCGCCGTAGTCGGCCAGCAGCTTGGCCTCGTCGCGGACGCCGATCTGCCGCATTTCGATCCGGGTCTGAAACTCACCGGCCAGCTCCCGGACCAACTCGCGGAAATCGACGCGGCTTTCGGCCAGATAGTAGACCACGATCCGCTCGCCGCCGAAGAGGTGCTCCACGTCGACCAGCCGCATTTTCAGCCCGAGCCGATCGACGTGTTGTTGACTCACGTCGAATTGCCGGCGGGACTGTTGCCGCAGCCGGGCCAGTTCATGCCGGTCCTCGGCGGTCATTTCGCGGATGATCTGGCCGGCGCCGGGGTCTTTCATCCGTTCCAGCGCGTCTGGCGTGGCTTCACAGAGCACCTCGCCCGCCTCCAGGCCGCGGTCGGTCCGCGTAATCACATTCATCCCACGGGGGTATTCCCGCCCGCCCGTCGGAGAGAAAACACCCAGCAATCGCATCGCACCGTAGCGCACCACATAATCGGACATCTTGCTGATTATAACCGCAACGCCCCGAGCCTGAAAGGATGAACGCCGCGTCGCAGACCGCGCTTCAGCACGATCAAGCGACGATCCTCCGCTCATCGTATAGGCTCTGGCGGAAAGGATCAAGCCGCCGTTGTGGGTATTGCCGACCGCAGTATAATCGACCATACGATCCGGTGCGCCGGCCGTACAGCCGGCGCTCGACCGTACGTTGAAAAGCCGTTTAGCAGCCGCCGACACGGCGGCTCGGGGCCATAAACACAGGAGCGACAATCGAAATGTATTGCTATCAATGCGAACAAACCGCTAAAGGAACCGGCTGCACGGTAATTGGCGTCTGTGGCAAGGAACCGGCCATAGCAGCGCTGCAAGACCTGTTGATTCACGCGACCAAGGGAATCGCGATGTACGCCCATCGGGCCGCCGAACTCAATGCAACCGATCAACAAGTGGATCGGGCAATCCCCGAGTTCCTCTTCGCAACCATTACGAACGTCGATTTCGACCCCCAGCGGCTGAAAAAACACCTGCTCGCCGCCGCCGCGATCCGCGACCGTGCGAAAACGCTTTACGAAGATACCTGCGTCGAGAAGGCCAAGGCGCCGGAAATACTCGATGGTCCGGCCGCGTGGCAGCCCGCCGCCGATCTCGATGGACTGATCCGACAGGGCGAAGAGGTCTCGATCACAAAGCGGCAGACGCGGCTGGGCAACGACCTGGCCGGATTGCAGGACTTGATCCTCTACGGTCTGAAGGGCGCCGCTTCATACGCCGATCACGCGATGATTCTCGGCTACGAAGACCCGAACATTTACGCTACCTTCCATCAGGCCCTCGATTTCCTCGCCCAAGAGAATCCCACTCAAGACGCCCTGTTTGATTGGGTAATGAAGACGGGTGAGTTGAACCTGACGGTGATGGGGTTGCTCGACGCCGCCAACACCAGCGCGTACGGCCATCCCGAGCCGACCACCGTGCGAGTCACGCCCGTCCGCGGCAAGTGCATCGTCGTCTCCGGCCACGACCTGAAAGACCTGGACGAGTTGCTCCGGCAGACCGAAGGCAAGGGGATCAACGTCTACACGCACGGCGAGATGCTCCCCTGCCACGCATATCCCGGCTTGAAGAAGTACAAGCACCTGATGGGCAACTACGGCGGGGCGTGGCAAGACCAACGAAAGGAGTTTGACGAGTTCCCCGGCGCGATCCTGATGACCACCAACTGCATCCAAAAGCCCAAGGAAAGCTACATCGGCCGTATCTTTACCTGCGGGCTGGTGGCCTGGCCGGGCGTACGGCACATAGGCCCGGACCGCGATTTCTCGCCGGTCATCGAGGCCGCTCAATCCGCTTGCGGCTTCGCGGAAGACGCGCCCGAGCAGTCCATCACCGTCGGCTTCGGCCATCACGCCGTCCTCGGCGTGGCCGACAAAATCGTCGCGGCGGTCAAGGCCGGACAGATCCGCCACTTCTTCCTCGTCGGCGGCTGCGACGGGGCCAAGTCCGGGCGAAACTACTACACCGAGTTCGCCCAAAAAGTGCCCAAGGATTGCGTGATACTCACGCTGGCCTGCGGCAAGTACCGCTTCAACAAATTGCCGTTCGGCGACATCGGCGGGATACCGCGGCTGTTGGACGTCGGCCAGTGCAACGACGCCTTCTCGGCCATCCAGATAGCCACGGCGCTGGCCGACGCTTTCAAGTGCGAAGTGAACCAGTTGCCGCTCTCGTTCGTGATAAGTTGGTACGAGCAGAAGGCGGTGGCGATCCTGCTGACGCTCCTTTTCCTGGGCATCAAGGACATCCGGCTGGGTCCAACCCTGCCGGCGTTCATCACCCCGCCGGTGCTCGATCTGCTGGTCGAGAAGTTTAACATCGCCCCGATCACCACGCCGGAGGCCGATTTGAAAGCGATGCTGGGGTAGTTGATTGCTGTTTTACATACTGCGTGGTAGAATACAAATATGGGCTTCGAGTGGGATCCGGTGAAGGCCGACTTGAACTTGGATAAACACGGCGTCTCATTTGACGAGGCTGCCACCGTATTTGCGGATCCTTTGTCAATTACATACGACGATCCCGACCATTCCCAGGATGAGGAAAGATTCCTTACTTACGGTACTTCACGATCCGGTAGGCTGTTGATCGTCTCGCATACCGATCGAGCGGATCGTATCCGAATCATCAGCGCGCGGCGCACAACGGCTCGGGAGCGGAGGAAATATGAAGAAGAAACCTAAAACGGAATTGGACGACGATCTGCGACCCGAGTACGATCTTTCCAAACTCAAGGGTGGAGTCCGCGGAAAGTACGCGCATCGGTTCAAAGAGGGGACGAATCTCGTGCTCCTGTCCCCTGACGTGGCGCCTTATTTTCCCGACGAAGAATCGGTCAACGCGGCACTTAAGTCCTTGGTCGTCATTGCCAAAACGCACGTTCGTCGGGCCAAGTGAAGCATAGTCGGCAAGACCGGCATCGCCCCGATCACTACGCCGGAGGCTGACTTGAAGGCGATGTTGGGGTAGAATCCGGTTGCATTTTCGGTCCATTCCGTGGTTTCAGCATGACCTCCGTGCCGGGATTGGGCGAGCCGATCCGCCGGACGCGGATGGCCGAGGGGCCTTCCACCGGACAGTTGCTCTCGCAGATGCCGCAGCCGACGCATAAATAGCGATCCACGTAAGGCTGCTGTATCTCCAACTCGAAACCGTCGGCGTCCTTGATCGTGAACGTGTTGAGAATCTTGATCGCCTTATCCGGCACGGGACACATCTCCTCGCAACGGATGCAGGGCGTCCCCTCGCCCCACGGCAGGCAACGCAAATGGTCGAAATACGCCAGGCCGATCGGCCGTCTGAGCTTGGCCATCTCCGTCAGTCGCGGAATGGCCCCGCTCGGACAGACCTGACCGCAAAGCGTGCAGGTGTATTCGCAATAGGTCTGCTCGAAGACGTGGCGGAACATCAGCCGCGGCGAGAAAATCCCCTCGAGGCCCGACTCGAAGACGGCCGGCTGCAAAACGCCGGTCGGACAGACCTTCATGCACTTGCCGCAACGGACGCAAAGGTCGAGGAACGTATTTTCGTCGCCCACGCCGGGCGGACGCAGCAGATACGGATCGGCCTGTCTTGGTCGGATCATCTGCGTGGCCGCGGCCAGGCCGGGGATCGCCGCGCCGACGGCCATCCCGGCCAACGCCCCGCGCCGCGAGAGATCGACCGGCCGCGGTTGGCTTTTCGACCGCTTCACCGCGAACTTGACGATCCCCTTGGGGCAAAGGTCCACGCAGTCCATACACAGGGTGCAGTCCTCGGCCGATAGCTCGTCGCCGAGCGCGTCCATCCGGCACAACTCGGCGCAGTCGCCGCACGGTTTGCAGACCACGGCGGGCAGACGCCTGACAAGCGACCAACGGCTCAATAGCCCCAACATCGCCCCGAGCGGACAGAGATATCGGCACCAAAACCGTCGGGCGACCATCTCCAGCGCGAAAATCGCCGCCAGTATCGCGGCCGAGACGCCGGCCAACCGGAACACGGTCGCGCGGAACGGGATCAGATGTTTTTCCACGAACGGCTCGACCGCCTCCGTGCCCCAGCGCCCATCGAGCCACTCGAGCCCGGCGTCCATCCCGCGATGGAGCGTCGGATCGCCCCAGAGGGTCATTCCACGGGCCAGCAGCGCGAGCGGATCGACAAACCCGACCAGCGGAAAGGAGAACACGGCGGCCAGCAGGACCACGATCAGCAGGATGTAACGCGCGGAGTGCAAACGTGTGTTCAAACCGACAGTGTTGTGTAAACGCCCCGCGACTGCGGTCGCGGGGTGTTTGTCGGCTTTCAATTCGGATTTATGAACAGAAAAAAAACGATTGGTGCGCCGGGCGATCGGCCGCAGCAGGCGATGGAAATAGTCGAGCAGTGTTCCCAGCGGGCAAATCCAGCCGCAAAAAAATCGGCCCAAAACAATTGTCAGGGCCAGGACGATCAGCGCCGGCCAGAACAGGGCGATAAACTGACGCGCGGCGAGCATGGCGGCCGCGGCGGAGAGCGGATCGAGGCGGAAGAAGATGTTTTCGCCGCCGGCCAATTGGTCCGCGCCGGTGTATTCGGTGCGGCGGAAGAGCCAAAGGAACAACACGAGCATGGCGAACTGCGCCGCCCGCCGCCACCATCGCCAGGGAATCCACGCAATTCGTCGCATAATATAAAGCCGCGACCGTTGGTCGCGCCTGCGAAACCGCAAGCGGCGGTCACGATTTTACGGAGTGATAATCTTCACCTTCGACAGGTCCATCTCGCCCAGGCCAAGTTTGGCGGCCGCCACCGTGGAGCCTAAATAATCCGGTTTCTCCCCGAACAGCGTCGTGGCGTATGCGTCCGCGGCCACCGTGTCGGCCGAGGCGATCAAGGTATCGAGCACCTTAACGTCCTCGAGCTTTCCGCCCGTCGGGCCGTGACGCAGGAGGATGCGGGTGGCGTCGATGATCGTCAGCTTTGGACGGACCACCAGGTTCAGGTCGGCGATCCGGCGGTGCAAGTCGCGGTGGATAAGCCCGCGGTTGCCGCCGATCACTCCCATCACGTTCTTCAGCCCCAGCGTGAGCTTCGCCTGACTGTGGTGTTTGGCCACCGGCACGTTGATGTAGCAGTCGCACTCGGGCGGCAGGGCGTCGCGGTGAAAATCGAACTCGTCGAGCGACTTGCCGTCGGCGATCTTCACCGGCACGAAATCCCTGTTTTTCACGTACTCGCAACGGACGCGCGAATCGTCGATCGATTCGACGGCTTCTTTTATTCCGCTGCGGGCGTAGCTGCGTCGGGCATCGTTCACCGGGCGATCGAATACCAGCACCCGCCGCGCCCCGGCGTCGAGACATTGCCGCACGACGGCCTTGACCACGTCGGGATGAGTGGTGGCCGCCTGCTCGGGCCTGCGGTCGAAGCCGATGTTCGGCTTGACCACCACACGGTCGCCCTGGTTGACGAACGCCGCCATCCCGCCCAAAGGTTTCAGTACTTTGTCGACCAGCGCTTCGTAGTCCTTGCCCTTGGCCACTACCACCAGCGGCTTGCCATTTGGGCGTTCTTCGGCCGCCAGCACGGCGCGGACGTCAAACAGCGGCGCCGCCAGACACGTTCCGGCCGACCACGCCGTCACCTGTTCGATAAATTCCCTGCGGTCCATAAGCGGCGCCTCCCGTTATGTTCGTGGGTATATGTATCGCTATTTAGTTCGTGTTGCGGCAAGCAGGGTGGGCATCATGGGCAAGCTTCACTTACCCATGATATCCGGTCCAATAGCTTTCCGCAACAGAAACCGCACAGCGCGATCGTCACGAGGCGGCTTTTTCGAGAAATTGGTCCACGCCGTGGGTCTTGGCGATCACGGTCAAGCCCGTCTCCGTGACCGTGAAACCGCGGTTGCGGTCCAGATCGGCGTCGTAGCCGATTTCGATGCCGGCGGGCACGTGGACGCCCTTGTCGATTATCGCCCGGCGGATTTTCGCGTGCCGTCCCACGTTCACGCCCTCGAAGAGAATGGAATCGACCACTTGCGCATAGCTGTTGATGCGTGAATCGGGGCCGACGATCGTCCGCTCCAACTGTCCGCCCGAGACGATGGTCCCCTGGCAGACGATGCTGTCGAGCGCCTGCCCGCGCCGGGCGTCCGGCCCCGTCTCGGCAAAGACGAACTTCGGCGGTGGAAGGTTCGGCTGGAAAGTGCGGATCGGCCAATCGGCGTCGTATAGGTTCAACTGCGGATCGATCGCGATCAGGTCCATGTTGGCATCGAAATAGGCATCCAGCGTGCCCACGTCGCGCCAGTAGGCCTCGGTCTTCCGATTCTCGTCCATGAAAGGATAAGCGTACACCCGGTGCGAGTCGATCAGCGCCGGGATCAGGTCGTGGCCGAAGTCGTGGCGGCTGCCACTGCGGGTGGCATCGAGACATAGCTGCTCGAAGAGAAAGCGGGTGCTGGCCACGTAGATACCCATCGAGGCCAGCGTGCGCTGCGGATCGCCGGGGATCGGCTTGGGACAGGCCGGCTTCTCCTCGAAACCGACTACGCGGTTCTCCGCGTCGACCTCGACGATACCGAATTGCCGCGCGGCGGCCGACACGTCGACCGGCAGCGAGCCGACGGTCAGATCGGCGCCGCTTTCGATGTGGTGTTCGACCAGCTTGGCGTAGTTCATCTTGTAGATGTGGTCGCCGGCAAGGATCACCACGTATTTTGGCCGCTCTCGCTCGATGGTGTAGATATTCTGGTAAACGGCGTCGGCGGTCCCCTGATACCAATGCTCGTCGATACGTTGCTGCGGGGGGACGACTTCGATGAACTCGCCCAACTCGCGGCAGAGATAGGATTGCCAGCCAAGGTGAATGTGCCGGTCGAGGCTCATCGCCTTGTATTGGGTGAGGACGAGATTCTTGCGGATCCCGCTGTTTAGGCAATTCGACAGTGTGAAGTCGATGATCCGATACGCGCCGCCGAAGGGGACGGCCGGTTTGGCGCGATCGCGGGTAAGCGGTTCCAGCCGCGATCCTTTCCCCCCCGCCAGAATTACCGCCAAGACATCCTTCATTTCAGCCCCCTAATAGTTCAATATCCACACGATAATAGCATGGTCCAGGCATGAAGCAATCCCGGAAGGCCGAATTTCACTGATTTCGGCGGCTATGGGCTAAGTTTGCGGGTTCAACGTTTTTTCGCCATAGCCGTATCGAAGTGCCTTGTCGTTCATTTTGATCCAGAGGTGCTGGAGGGCGATTTCTTCCAGTCCACTTCCGCGTTGATGGTGGGAATGCAGTGTGCAAAGTCCTACGGCCGAATCGTCCTTCAGCGGCTGAAGGGCATCCATCAAGCTCCACGCGGAATCGGTTTCGGACGAAAGGTCTCTAATCCAGCCATTCACCTGAGTCAGCCAATGGGAAAAATTCTGCTCCTGCACGTAGGCGATCATCGCTGCATCACGATGGGCTGCCCCATGAAGGCCGAACTTGAATCGTTGCATGCCTCCTGTTGAACCGGTTGCCGTCACCACGTATTCACGTTCGTCCCTGTCCTTTTCCCTGGGAGTTGGCAGGCGTTTGCACTCGATTGGCAGGAGGGTATCGAATTGAGTGTGCCGACGGCCTTCGATAACGATAACCGCGCCACAGGGCTTGGGAGTCAGGTCGATCTTCCTTTCATGTCGGACTTCATCGCGTACTTCAGTGCGGAATTGGACATGGCTCCACCCGTCGGAGGTTCTTGCCGCGCTGTTCAGATGAGCGCAGAGTTGGTCGGTCAGGGCCGGTTCGGAGGTTTCCGGCTTTCTCTCGGGATGGTCGCGCCAGCGGGGTAATTCATCCGCGATGAACTCAAGGAGTTCATATCGGGCAGTTCCCGGCCACTGAACCTCTGGTTCGAGTGTGCCTGCTTCGGCGATGAGTGGGAAATCCGCCAGCATCACATCTTCCAATCAGAAGCCTTGCTCCCACAAATCGGCCAAAGTTTCGTCCGCATCGCGGAGGGCCACGGAGCGCAGCCAGTAACGCAGGCGGTCGGGCTTAAGCAAATAGATGCAGGGGCCGTCGTAAATGCGGGCGATACGAGTGATAGTCAAACCGCTGTCTCGCTGCTCGCGCAGCAATTTGTCGAGCCTGCCCTTCAACTCCTCAGCCCCTTTCCAGTCCACCTTGCCTTTGCCAAAGATGAACGGCTGGCAGATCACGCCGGGCCACATTTGTGGATCAAGTGCTCGCAGTTTGTTCTTTTTGTAGATGGCATTGATCTGCTGCGTGTAAATATCGTTGAAGCTAGGCAGAGCGGCAACACCAGGCTCCTTCATGGCGGCGGAGTCTTCGCCGAGGCGAATCAGGTCGCGGTAATAATCCACGATGTCGTTAACAAGGATTTGTTCGTGAGGGCTCAAGTTTAGGTTGCAGGCTGGCGGACAAGGAAGACTGACTATGTCCACCCCAGACAGGGTGGTTGCGTGCTGGGTGAACAATTTGACGCTAGTGGCTGCTACATAGGCTCTTAGCGCATTTGCCTCTCTTTCAAAAAAATCATTAACCTTGGAAAGACGCTTTGTGTCGTCAACACGCCCACAGAAGCCTACAATCTGATTTTTATAAGTAAGATAGTGCTCAGTCCAGAGAGCATGATTGAGATCATATTGCTCGTGGATTAAGACCATCGGTGGAGTGTAACGTGCCTTCGTGTATGCAGAACGAAAGGACCGTGCAGCGACCTCTGTTAGGAGCTTTCGGTTAATTCCCGACGCCGAAATTCCATTTGATGGAAGCAATGGCTTTCCGGTCAAGTGTTCGGCGGGTTTTCGTGTCACCGTTTTGCTTGTTGGACCTGTTTTTGGAGGGGCAGCTTCGATGAAACCTTCCCCGTAGTCCCACTTCTGGTCATCGGCATACTGCGCCAGAGTCCCGAACGCTTTCAGCCGATCTACAAAGCCTAGTACACGTCCGCCACCAAGTAGATCACTCCGCCACACACCGTCGTTGGTAAGTGCCAGTTTGCGAGGTAGCCAGTGCATATCGTAATAGTCGATGTCGAAACCTTGCTCGGCATCGGCGCGCCCACTACGCCGAAAGGTGGCATGAAGAATCTGCCTCTCCGGCGGTGGCTGGTTGGCCTCGGCAACGACCACTACAACCTTGGTGTCGGCGCCGCCCTTCTGGAACAGTCCACGAACAGAGATGAAATCCAAAACCTCCCGGACATCCCAGCGCTCGAAAAACCTCCGGCGAAAGCCGAGAGACTGTTGGTTGTAAAGGAAGTTGTATTGCTGGAGCAGCGATAGTACGCCGCCATTGGCAATCATACCCATCGACTCATGAAGGAAGAGGTAAGCGATCTGTTTGTCGGGAAGCGCCCCGTACTCTGCCTGATAGCGTTCATAGGATCGTATGGCGGCCGGGGTACCCAGGGAAGAAGAAAACGGCGGATTCCCCACCACTATGCCGATCTTCTCTTTCACCTTGCCTTGTTCGCGGGCTTCAAAGAAACAGCCGGTGTGAATGCTCTTTTCCTTAAGTTCGGGGAAGGGCTTCACACTGGCGCGGAATTCCTCCGGCTTTAGGGCGTCGCACAGCGCGAGGCAAAGGCTGAAGGCGGTGAGTTCCACCGCCCCTTTTTCCAAGTCGATGCCGTGGACACGTGTTAGCAGCTTTTTTAGGACCGAAATCCGGGGGCGTTTCCAGTCATTCCGGCTTCGCCAGTGGAGCACAAGGCGTTTGTATGCCTCGACAAGGAAGACGCCGGATCCGCAGGCAGGATCCAGGATGATCTCGTTTTTCTGTTTCAGCCGGTCCAATCGCTCCCAACTAAGCACTTCCCCCAGCATGAGGCGTACAAGAAAAGGCGGCGTGTAGACGGCCACCGCTGTGTCACTGACGAAAAGCTGATAGATGTGGCTTATGAGTTCGACGGGAAGGTCCGCAAAGGAGTAGCGTTGCCAAAGCGTCAATTGACCGCCCGGCTCCTGCTTTCCTTCGACCAGACGTGCAAACCGCGCAAGCTGTTGGCTTTCACGCACAGCCGCACTGTCCTCCTTGCTGAGACTGAAGACACGACCATTGAATCGCTCCTCAAGATGTTCGAGTAAATTAACGAGCGCAGGACCGTCTGCCAGCACTTCAAAAAACTTCGTCGCTCCTTTTTGGAAGCGGGCGAAATAGTCGGCTTCGAAAACTTTCCGAGCCTCAAGATAGGCGATCAGCAACGAGAGAATGAGCAGTTTGCGCCGGAGGGGTTTGGGCAAAACTTTTTTCTTGTCGAGGTCTTCATGGAGGAGTTTAACTTCCTTGATCAGCGTCTTTTGGGCGGCCTGTCTTCCTGAAAGAAGGGCCTTGCAGACTTCCGGATCGTCCCAAAGGGTTCCATTCCGGAGCCGTTCAGCGTCCCACCACGGATCGTTGGCAATTTGGGCCGCAATCTCGATAGTCTTGTAGGGCTCGAAAACCACCTTACCCCGCGACTCAAAATCAGCCTTGTGCGCACATCGAAACAACTGGACCAGCCCGGAAGTCACTCGATACACCAACGGCACGCCGCCCCAACTCCACAGACGTTTGTGTAGCTGAGCAAAGCTCGGGTCGCGAGCCGGTCCGTCGGAAACGAAAACGAGAGCCTGCGCCAACGCCGGTCGGCCATCGCGGCCCGCCTCGAAAAATACGGCGGTCGCACCGTAGTCCTCGGCCCTCTCCATGATGGCCACTTCTTCGGGAGGCTGGCCGTCCTTGCAATAGTCCTTCACGAAAACAAGACCATCCACGGCCTGACCACTGCCGGCGCCACCAAGTCTCATCAGCCATTGTCCGTGGTCGCTCATTTGCAAAGCGGTACTGGATTAAAGGATGCGGGAGGGCTCCTGTCGAACGCGGACTTGGTTCTGCTGGCTTTAGTCACCGTTTCCCGTCGGGTAATTATTTCCCAGAACGCTCGAAACCTACCACTCCCCTCACTCTAGCGGGCCTGCGATAGCTGTCAAGATACGTTCCCTTTCCGATATCCTCCCATCATATCGCCCTTCGGCTGACTCTCCTGCCTTAGGAGTCCGAAATTGCGATCTCGGAATTAAAGACACTGGGAACCCGTCAGGTATGAGATTCTGGAAGTTCCGAAAGAGTTCCGGGAACGCCGTACACAATTCCGGGTAAGATTGCCAGACGATAGTGCGTCGGCCAACGGATCGGGTAGAGCGATCAGCTTGCCAACAAAATTGACGCAGACCAGCATCACCTTGGCGTCGACTAATAGCCGTTGGTCGGCGACGCAGACAACACGTTCCTTGACTGAAAAACGTACACGTCGCACCCGATCGACTTCGGTCTCGATCTGTACGACACCCCCCCGGAGGGCGGATGAAATCGAAGGGCTTCTATTGTCTAATGAACCGTCTTACCACATTTGGCAGATGAAGCCGACCGGCGCGATGACCAAACCGGCCGCTCCTCGGGCCAACGCTTAATCCGCGCTGACAGACAAATTGTAGCCTCGAATCGATTGAAACCATGAGCCAAGAAACAGCAGACAAAGCGAAAGTCCCAGTCATCACCCAGGTACGACAGATGGGTTCGATGTTCTGGATTGCCAACGGTTCCGAGGCGTTTGAACGATTGGCCTTTTTCGGTGTGCGGGCGATTTTGCCCCTGTATATGTTCGGCGATAACTCGGTGTTGCATCTGTCGATGACCGACAAAGGCATCATTCTGGGCGTCTGGGCCTTGATCCAATGCCTCTTGCCAATGGTCTCCGGAGGGTACGCCGAGGCCTACGGTTATCGCAAGAGTCTGACGGTTGCCTTCCTCATCAACGCCGCGGGGTACATTCTGATGGGCAACGTCGTCTACTTGGCGGGCGATTCCGATTGGGGCCGCTTCGGCTTTATGATGGCCGCGGCCTGCCTGGTAGGCACGGGCACGGCGATCTTCAAACCACCGGTGCAGGGAATGGTGGCCAAGACCCTCAACGAAGGCAACTCCAGCCTAGGTTTCGGCATTTTCTACTGGGTTGTCAATATTGGCGGGGCTTTGGCGCCAACTATCGCAGCCGCGATCCGGGGCACAGAAGAAGCCCCTACCTGGGAAAACGTCTTCTACGGAGCGGCGATCGTCAGTGTAATCAACCTCATCTATTGCCTTGTCCTCTTCACCGAACCAGAAAAAGACGAGACCAAAGCCGGTCAGAGCCCAACCAGGGTCTTCGTCGAGACGATGAATACTTTGTGGCAAGACAAAGCCATGTTTCGTTTCTTGCTGATCATCTCCGGCTTCTGGTTGATGTTCATGCAACTCTGGGACCTTTTGCCCAACTTCATTGAACAATGGGTAGACGCTCGAGACATGGGCGGAGCGCTGACCTCTCTGATAGGCACGCACGCCGAAAAACTGCTGACCGCGGACGGCGCCCTCAAACCGGAGATGTTGATCAACATCAACGCCTTAACAATTATTATATTTGTCCTCCCTTTGACTTGGTTCTTGGGACGCTATTCGATGCTATTTTCATTGGTGCTCGGCATGACGATCGGCCTTGTCGGTTTCGTCGGCGCCGGTCTCTTTCAGGTGGGCTTACTCGTCGCCCTGTTCATCTTTATCTTCTCCATTGGAGAACTTATTTGCAGCCCGAAATTCACCGAATATGTCGGCATGTCCGCCCCGCCCGACAAGAAAGCGCAATATATGGGATACTCGAACATGCCTTTTGCCTTTGGCTGGTTCATCGGCAATATCATCTCCGGGCCCCTCTACGATATCTTCTCCTCCAAGACGCGGCTCGCAGGGCGTTACCTGACAGAGGAGTTGGGAATGTCCCCCGCTGACTTCCAGGCCCTCGGTGACAAAGAGATTCTTCCCACGTTGGTTGCCAAGCTAGGCGTCGACCAGTATGCGGCGACCGAAATCCTGTGGCAGACCTACCACCCGTGGGTCATCTGGCTCATCTTGGGCTCCATCGGCTTGGCCTCTTTGATCGGGATAGTGCTCATGGCCTGGAACAAATCCAAGGGCCAGCGTTGATTCAGTCGAGCTCTGGTCTGCCCTTTCTTGTAGCGACGCCGGATGCCACTGTTGGCTTGCCCAGCAGTGTTATGGAAAATCAGATAACCCCTTGCCTATCAGCAGCGATTTCTAAAAGAGTAGTGTACCCATTTTGCCCGACCGGGCATTGCTGGACAAGCCAACAGTGGCACACGACCGTCCGATACACATGGATGGTGAATGTTCTATGTGGTTGATGGATCGTTTTCTCCGCCTTGTTCTGGAGACGCCACCCACACGGCTTGTGCGAAAGCGGTGATCTTCTCCGCGCAATGCTTTTTCACGCGATCGTGGAGTTTTTTTACGCAGGAAGCGAGATATTCCAACTCCTCGGGCGTGATTTGGTAGCGGCGTGGTGGCACGTCCCTGAGCGAAGCGAAGGGCGTGGTTCTTCGGTTCTTCGTGCAATCACGCCCTTCGCTTTGCTCAGGGGCGTGCCACTCAGAACACCCCCCGTCGGTCTGGTTCCCTTGCTTGCATACCCCATGCTTTCTATTAGAATAGAGAGATTAGGAGTAGCGTCGCCGTCGTGCGGTTATTACCGGGGGAGTCTTGTCTATCGGATGTCGCACGGCGCGATTCGGGTTGTTGGCGCAGTCTTGTCCAAATGTTGAAAATCACTCGACGACAAACTTCCGACGTGCGGGGTTTCGTCGTATTAAAAGTACCAATGGAGAGCGATTGATGCACGAGACATCCACGTCGGAAGGGAAACAGACCAAACTCCAGAAGGAATCGGCGGCGTCGGCTTTGGGGGCCGCGATCGAACGAAAAACGGCGAAAATCGGCGTGATCGGCCTCGGCTACGTCGGTCTGCCGTTGATCCGCACGTTCGTCGCCGCGGGTTTCGAGAATATCGGCTTCGACGTGGACAAATCGAAGGTTGAAAGCCTTCAAGCCGGACGGAGCTACATCGAACACATATCATCGGAGTGGATCGGGCAATGCGTGGCCGAGGGAAAGTTGTCCCCCACGGCCGACATGGACCGGCTCGCCGAGGCCGACGTGCTGCTGATCTGCGTCCCCACGCCGCTGAGCCGGAGCCGCGACCCGGATTTGGCTTACGTGGAGGCAACTACCCGCGAGATCGCCGCCCGCCTTCGCCCCGGCCAACTGGTCGTATTGGAAAGCACGACTTACCCGGGAACGACCCGCGATGTGGTGTTGCCGATTCTCCAACAGAGCGGATTGGCGCTGGGCAAGGACTTTTTCCTGGCCTACAGCCCCGAGCGCGAAGACCCGGGCAATCCGGACTTTTCGGCGGGAAACATCCCCAAGGTCGTCGGCGGGGCCGATCCCGTGAGCCTTGACTTGGCCGTGCAACTCTATCAGCAAGGCATGTCCGAGGTGGTTGCCGTCAATAGTTGCGAGGTCGCCGAGGCGTGCAAGATACTCGAGAACACGTACCGCGCGGTGAACATCGCGTTGGCCAACGAGTTGAAGATGTTGTTCGATCGGATCGGGCTGGACGTTTGGGAGGTGATCGATGCCGCCCGGACAAAGCCCTTCGGGTTTCAGGCATTTTATCCTGGTCCGGGGCTTGGGGGGCACTGCATTCCGATCGATCCGTTTTACCTGACCTGGCTGGCTCGCTGCCGCGGCATGACTACCCGTTTCATCGAATTGGCCGGCGAGATCAACACGAGCATGCCGCAATATGTGATAGATCGCTTGACCGAGGCCCTGAACTCCCGTGGCAAGGCGGTGCGGGACAGTAAGGTTTGCGTGCTGGGCGTGGCATACAAAAAGGACGTGGACGACGCCCGGGAAAGCCCCGCCTTCGTGTTGATCGAGATGCTTCGCAAGCGCGACGCGGCGGTCTCCTACAACGATCCCCACATCCCCCGTTTGCCGCACACCCGTCAATTCAGCATCCCCATGGAAAGCTCTCCACTGACGGCGGAATTCCTCGCCGGCCAGGATTGCGTGCTGATCGTGACGGACCATTCCGCCTACGACTACGAGTTTATCGTGCGGCACGCGCCGCTGGTGGTCGACGCGCGGAACGCCACTAAAAATGTTACCGAGGGCCGAGAAAAAATATGCAAGGCGTAATACGAGCAATCTCGCTCGCTTACCTGGTCTTTATGACGCTATTGTTGTTCACGGCGGATCCGACGCGGTTGATCGGTTTGCATAGTCGGCTGCTGCCGCTGTTGCGGTTGTTGATGCCTTGGGCGCATCTACTGAGCTTCCTGGCGTTGGCCGCCCTGGCGCTCAGCGTCCGCTGGCCGGCGCCGCGCTGGAGCGTGGTCTTGATGCTGGTGTTGTACGCGGGAATGACCGAAATCGCGCAAGGCTTCGTGCCGAATAGGACGGGGGAGTGGAAAGATTGGTTCATGGACCTGGCGGGTATCGCCGTCGGGACGGCGATCTGCTGGACCGCGGCGCAGTTGACCGGCGCGATTGCGAAGGCCCGGCGGCGGCGGCGTCCGGCGACACCGTCAGATCAGTGGGAAGTGTTGCAGAAGGTCATGTCGCGCCCCGCCGTCGGCGGAGAATCGTGGTGGGGCTAATCCGATACGAGGTATCTTTATGAGAACGCTCAATGTCCGGCTGACCGCCATACTACTGGTAATCTCGGTGGTTTTCGGCGGCGGAGTATACCTGCTGCACGGCTATCAGATTAAAAGAAACGCGTCCATGTTTTTGAAGCAGGCCGACATCGAGGAAGAGCGGGCAAAGAAGGCCGCCGAGGAAGGAAACAACTGGCTAAAGCAAAAAGCCCTTCAAGCTACCGTCCGATGCCTGGGATGGTACGTGCGGTTGATGCCCGACGAAGTTGAAGTGCGGGAAAGGCTGGGAATGATCTTGGCCGAGCGGTCCGAGGACGCTAACGTCGAGGGCAGGGGCCGTTTGTTCCGGCAAGCGTTCGGACTGTTGGAAGCAACGGTGGGTATGGACCCGGAGCGGAACGATGCCCGGCGGCAATTGGTAGAAATGGCGATGGCGATCCGCCGATATCAGGACGCCAAAGACCATTTGCAGGGGTTCTTGTTGAAGGAGTCTCCCAAGGATCCCGAATTGCTGGAACAACTCGGTCAGTGTCAGTTGCGGATGGGCGACTACGACGCGGCGATGACTTCCTTGCGTAAGGCCATCGAGTGCGGCCCCGATCAGGTCACCGCATACGCGGCGCTGGCGGGACTGTTGCGGTCCCATTTCTCGCAACCCAAGGAGGCCGACGGGTGGATGGAGAAGCTGGTCGAGGCCAACCCGAAATCGTCCAAGGCCCATTTCCTCCGCAGCCGCTACCTGAGCGCCGTCGGTCTGCGCGACGAGGCGCTGGAGGAGGTGTCCAAGGCCCTGCAGTTGGCCCCCGACGACCTGGACGTTTTGTGGCTGGCGGCCACCTGCAACCAAGCCAAGGGAGAGTACGACGAAGCGCGCCGCTGTGCGGTCCACGGCATCGAGTTGCACCCCGACGCCGTGGTCATGTACACCACCCTGGCCGACATTGAATTGCGCGCCGGCAACCGCAACGAGGCCGTCGCCGCGCTGGAACAAGGCCTGAAAGCGACCGACCGCAACGCTCAACTCCTTTGGGGCATGGCCAACTTGCTGATCGATCTTGGCAAGCTGGAGGAAGCGGAAAAAAACATCAAGGAACTGCTGGCCACCGAATACCCCCGCCCTCAGATCGGCTACCTGAGCGCGCGGATCGAGTACGTCCAAGGACACTGGCGGAACGCCAAGGAAGGTTTTGAGAAGGTGCGAAGCTCGCTGGTCATGTCGAACATGGCGAAGCAGATCGACGTCTGGATTGGAAAATGCTACGGTCAATTGGGCAACCGGGACCAACAATTGAAGGCCTATCGCCGGGCACTGAGCGCGGACCCCACTTTCACCCCCGCGAAGGCCGCCATGACCGACGTCTTTCT
>JAUWPQ010000130.1 GCA_030611515.1 Planctomycetota bacterium
GCTTCAATGCGTTGGCCGTTGGGCCGATGATTCGCTTCCAGTTCGGGCGCGAAGGGGATCGGCAGGTTGGGGGCGGCCACCAGCCGCGGCGGGCATTTCAACGCACCGAGCGCCTCGCGGCAGACCAGCGAGATCACACGGTCGCCCAATCCCTGCACTTCCCCACACTCCTGCACCACCAGCAACCGACCCGTCTTGACCACCGATTCCAGTATCGGGCCAATGTCCATCGGTTGCAAGACGAAGGGGTTCCAGACTTCGATCGAGCGCGGGCTGCGGGCGGCTACCGCCAGACACTCGTGGACCATCGCCCCGAACGTCACCACGGTCAGATCGGTCCCTTCCGTGTAGCGTCTCGGCCGCCAAACGGCGGAGAGGTCGCCGTCGAAGTCGATCTCGCCGCTGCGGCTCCAGTAGAGTTGTTTGTGCTCGAATACCAGGCACGGGTTGGGGTCGTGGAAGCCGGCCACCAGGGCCTCGAACGTCTCCTGGGTGGTGGCCGGATAGAGCAGTTTCAGCCCCGGAAAGCGCGACCAAAGCCCCTCGAACTCGCCCGAGTGAAAGGCCCCCATCGTCAACCCGCCGCCGCAAGGCAGCCGAAACAACATGGGCGCCGGCCGTCCGGTGCGGAAGTACCAAGTGCTAGAGTTCATCCCCAACTGCGTGGCAACCTCGGTCGAGAAATCAGCGAACTGGAACTCCAAGATCGGCCGCGCCCCGATCTGCGACGCCCCCAACATGAAGCCCACCTGGGCCGATTCGCAGACCGGCATGTCGAGCACGCGTTGCGGACCGTGCCGCTCAAAAAGCCCCTTGCAGGTCTTGAACGCCGAGCCGTAGACGCCCACGTCGAGTCCCATCAGAAAAGCGTTTGGGTTGTGTTCGAGCAGATAGTCCAAAGCCCGGCCCACCGCTTCGCCGTTTTTCACCGACGGAGAGTGATATGGTTTCACCTTCGGCGGCGTGGCTTCGGCGAACACCGACATCTGCGCGTGCCGCGGACCGGGACGCCCGACCGACATCGCGCGGGTCATGGCCGAACGAATTTCCTCATCGACCGCCTCCTCCATCGCCGCCACGTCCCCCTCCGACATGCCGCAGATCTCGATCAGCTTCCGTCGCGCGGCCGGCACCGGATCTTGAGCGAGCCAACTTTTCTTCGTTTCGGCCGGCACGTAATCGCCCTTGTCGTAAGCGGCGTGACCGTTGAGCCGCAACGTCATGCACTCGAGGATCACCGGCAACGAGGTGGCCTGCATCGTCTCCAGCGCGTCGCAAACCGACGTATACACTTCCCAAGCATCCAGCCCGTCGATCGTATAGCCCGAAATCCCGTAGCCGTGCGCCCGATCGGCAAGGTGCCGGCAATGGTACTGAAAACTCGTGGGCGTGGAGAACGAGTAATGGTTGTTCTGGACCAGAAATATGACGGGCACTTTCTGGACGGAAGCAAGGTTCAGCGATTCGTGGATCTCGCCGGTGCTGCTGGCGCCGTCGCCGAGGACCGCCAGTCCAAAGACGTCCTCGCCGTCGCGTCGCGCGGCCCAAGTACCGCCCACCACCAAGCTTGTCATCTTGCCTAGATGGCTCATCATGGGAAACCGTCGCCGAGCGGCGTCGCCGTGGTGGCAGTTTCCCTCGCGTGCGTGCGTGATGCTATCGGCGTTGGCCATGTATTGGCAAAACAGTTGGTACGGCGTGGCCCCCAACAATAAATGACCGGCCAGATCGCGGTGCCAGATGGAAACCACGTCCCGCCCGGCGCGCAAGGGCATCGTCATGCCCACCGCGGTGGCCTCGTTGCCCCAACTGTCGGTGACCGTTCCCTTGACGTAGCCCTTCTTAAACAAATCCAGAAGTTGTTCTTCCATGCGACGGGACAGTAGCATCAGCGGGTAGGCGGCCACGTAATACTCCGCCTGCGAAAGCCGTTGCGGAAACCGGACCACCTCGGGCAGATGACGGCCGACGAAATCGCTCCTCGCCCGGACGCCGCCGACGAGCAGGGAATCCTTGCTTGCAACGCGTCCCGCGTCGGTCGGCAGCGGTCGCCGACCGGTCGAGGACGTACCGGACCGCTTAATGTCCGTATGCGAAGCCAAGGGTGCGTCCTTTCAGTCAACGATGATATGGAAAGTGCGATCTCCGGCGGCGAATAGGGGGGTATCCGATGATGGATTTCCCGATACGCGACCGATAAGCCCACCCGTTGGAAAAAGACGAATGATCCACAGGAATAAGCAATCCGAAATCAATATGTGGCACAGCCGCCCTCGGCTGTGACCGAGAACTCACGGTTAATCACACAGCCGAGGGCGGCTGTGCCACATTTCAAACTGGCTCTCTATAAGCGAGATTGTAACGGTGGGAGTGTGGGATGTCACGCCCAGTTACCGAGGATTTACCGAGAATACCCAGGGTTTTACATAGGCCAAACATGCCCCGCAACGCCCAGATTGCCTCCGTTTCGCCGTTTTTCGGGCTAATGCAAGTATCTTTGGAGTGCGTTATGGTTGCAGGATTCTCGCCCGGAGCCGCTCCCGTTGCTGTTTCTGAGAATCGGGATCGGCGGCTGGATCGACGTCGATCGGCCTGCCCAGCAAGAGGGTGAGTTGCCGGGCGGCCGTTTTCCGGCTTTCCGGTTCCGGACGAGCGAGCAGGGCCAGCCAAACCGCCGGGTCGCCGGCCAGCCTCTGAGCGACTTCCTCGGCCGTGTCGTCCCTGTCCTCCGCGCCGACGGCTTCCAGAATCCTGCGGATGCGGAACCGTTGCTCGGCGTCGAGCCGGTCGAAGTCCAGTTTGCGGAGGTAGCCGATAGCGGCCGAGCCGTCGGCTCGCAACGCCCGATCGGCCGCCTCGCGTTTGGCAAACCGCTGGTCGCCGAGTTGTTCGACCAGTGCGGCCCAGCGGGCGCGTCGCTTGGCGATTTCCTCGCTTGCCCCGTGCAGCAGTTTGTCCTCGATGTCCGCGGCCGTCTCGGCAATTTTCCAATCCGGCCGCATCATTTCCAGCAGAGGTAAAAGATGCTCTTCGCACTCCTTTCGCCGGATAATCAGAAGCTGCCATAATCCATCGGCCGAGAAGGTTTGCTTCCGGTCGCCGTCGCCGATGGAGAAGGTGATTTTTTCGCGGGGATCCTGGTGGTATTCCACGGGGACGATCGCGGATTGCCCGCGCGGCGCGCGGCTGATGGATACGCCGTCGCCGGAGACGGATACTTTCAACAACTCGTCTTGGGCGGTACGTTCATAGTTCAGATGCAGCCGTCCATTCTGCCTGCGGACGCGGAACGATTCTTTCACCGAGCCGCTGCTGGAACTCGAACTCACCTGGATCAACCGCGTCCATTTTAGCCAGACGCGGCCATCGACAACGGCAAACCGCATATACTTGCTTCGAGAGCGCATCGTTTTGGAAAGCAGCGTTTCCTGCGCCCGCGCTTCGCCGACCGCCAACAGCCCGATCAACACCGCCGCAATCACTCTAGTTCCGGTAATTCGCATGATTCATACTACCTCTTTTACTTCATCGACGTGCGATTCAGACTCGACCGACGGGCCGGGAACGTCTTCCCGATGCTCGTCGTCCGTAGCGGCTGGTTTTCGGCGATGACGCCGCCACAAATATCCGGCGAGGCATCCTAGTCCAATCACCACCACGATGGTCAACCAAACCTCGATTTGGCGGATCAAGTAGGTAATGTGCTGGCCGAAGAGGTATGCCAGCCCAAAGAAGGTGCCCACCACGGCCGTCGCGCAGATCAAGTCGATCAAGAAGAACCGTCGAAAAGGGACCCGCATGATGCCCGCCGTCAGGTAGACCGGCGACCGCAATCCGACCAGAAACCGCGCCACGAAAAAGACTTTCAGTCCGTGCCGGCGGAACATCGTCTCGATTTGCGCCTCGCGTTGCGGTGTAACCCACCGCGCCCAGCGGGGATGTTCGCGCAACACGCTGCGGCCGAAGTGGAAACCGATCCAGTACATGATCGAATCGCCCACGATGGCCCCAAACAGGCAGCAGGCGAACGCCAGCCACGGATCGAGCGTTCCGTGTGCGGAAAGGATCCCCGCCGCGATAATGGGGACTTCCTCGGGAACGGGGAGTCCCGACCCGGTCAGGATCAACACGGCGATGATCGCCAGGTACGAGCCGTGTTCCAGTAGAATATCGGTCATCTTATCCGCTTATCCGCACGGGGGGGCTTGTAACGAGTGCCGTCGCGTGCCCATTTTACCGCCGATGGAGTGGCGGCACAACCGAATTGCTATTGCATCACGATCTATTTTTCCGGGGAGTTTAGCGGCCGCCGACACGGCGGCCCGTATTCTGCAAGCCGCCGTACCGGCGGCTGCTAAACATTTCCAGAACGTCGCGCTACAGCGACAATTCGCTTTCGTCGAGGCCCGCCGAAAAAACCCCCGCGTCCGCGCCGCGATGGCCGGGGCAAACCATGACCATGCCGATTTCCGGATGCGTCCGACAATAGGCCAGCGAGTCGGTGGAACCCATTACGTGGAAGGCCGTCGATAGGGCGTCGGCCAACACCGCCGTCGGCGCCACGACCGTCGTCGAGAGGACTCCGTCGGCGGGCCAGCCCGTCCGCGGATCGAGAACGTGCCCGTAGCGCCGCCCGCGATGACGGAACGATTGGAACTGCGACGCGGAAGTGCCCAACGCCCGGTCGTGGAGCCGGACGATGCCCAGCCGTTGCCCCGGCCGCCGTGGGTCGGAGATGCCGATCTCCCAGGGGCGTTGCCCGGTTTGATCCATTTCGGGCGGTCTCCGCTCGAGGAAGCCCCGGGCGAGTACGCTGCTCTGTCCGCCGTGGAGCAGGAAGTCGTCCATACCCGACTCGAGCAGCCACCGGCCGCAAACGTCCAGGGCGTATCCCTTGCCGAGGCTGCCGAGGCTGATTCGCACACCCGGCGAGCGGAAGCTGACCGTTCTCCGGTCGGAATCCAACTCCAGCAGGTGAGAGCCGACGTGCGACCGGGCCTCGGCCAGTTGGTCGTCGGAGGGGATTTTGCCGGCCCGCCGCGCGAAACCCCAGGCCTCCCAGAGCGGCGCGGAGGTGATGTCATAGGCCCCACCGGTCTCTTCGTGGAGCCTCGTTGCCAAGGCGAGCAGGTCGAACAACCACGGTTCGACTTCGACCGGCGCGTG
Source organism: Planctomycetota bacterium (assembly GCA_030611515.1). Classification (GTDB taxonomy): domain Bacteria; phylum Planctomycetota; class Planctomycetia; order Pirellulales; family Thermoguttaceae; genus JAHIKV01. Next base: position 5,167 of record JAUWPQ010000130.1, read on the forward strand.
GGCCGCCGATCGATTGATTGCGCCGATCAGGCTCGTCGGCTGGAAGAAAGACAACTGCTTTTCCAGCGTATCGACCAGATCGAGCGCTTCGATGGCCAGTTGCGTGCCGTCCTCGCACCGCGCCGCCGGAAAACAGACCTCGAACGGACAGGCCATCGCCCGGCGCGAGACGCGAATCAGCGGATCGTGTTTTTCTCGGACCATGCCGGCACGAAAAACCCACCCGTTGCACAGAATGGGCTTGGATGACGAAACGAAGTCTCTCGGCCAAGGCACCCGGCGCCGAGATCATTCGATAGTGATGGCTTCCACGGGGCACGCATCGACGCACGCGCCACAGTCGCTGCAAGTATCCGCATCGATGACCGCGAGGTCGTCTTTCATTTCGATCGCGTCCACCGGACAAGAATCCACGCACGATTCGCAACCGGTGCATTTCTCAGAGTCAACTACTGTTGGCATTGAACATCTCCAAAAATCAGAAACTAGCAGTCCAATTATTTCCTGCGCAAAGCCGGGGCAAAAGTCATGCCTTCGGCATAACGCCGCGTTCCCGCCATACGTGGGGCAAGAAGCAAGAATACGCAAAGGGGTTTTTACCTTACACTATCGTCGAATTGCGTCAAGGGGATCAGTCGCCAAGTTTTTCGATCGCGGGGCGTGGTGAAAAAGCAAAGAGAAAAATAGTTCTGACACCTTTTTCACCCCTGTATCAAATAGCCGCCAGCACGCCGCGGACGTAGCCGACCGACTCGGCCAGCCCCGGCAGGGGATTGTCGGGGTCTTTCACGTACTCGAAGGAGACGATGCCCGAATAACGGATTTTCACCAGCGTGCGCAGGAACTCGGGAATGTCGATCGCTCCGCGTCCCACCTCGGCGGTATGCCACGAGGCTTCGGCAGCCGTCACGTCATTCATGTGAACGTCAATCAACCGGTCGGCGAACTCCTCGGCGGCGCGGGCGGGATCGACTCCACCGCGGATCGTGTGGCTGATGTCGATACACAAGCCAATGCGGCGATCGAGATGCTTGATTTTTTCGTAGGCCACGTCGGGCGTGGGGTAGAGTTTGTCGCCCGGCCCGTGGTTGTGGATGGCCACGCAGATGTTGTATTGCTTGATCTTCTCGTTGACCATCGGGAGCATGTCGTAGGCCGGTACTCCGACGATGACCTTCATTCCCGCGGCCTTTGCGTAGTCGAACGCCTGCTCGACCTCGGCCGGTTTGAACATGTTGACGACTCCGCAGCCGTAGAGATCGATGCCCGCCGCTTTCACCTTTGCCGCGGCCTGGGCGATTTGCACGGGGGTGCTGTCCAACGGTAGGTGAAAGCTTTTCAGGCAGAGGTATTTCAACCCGAGGCGGTTGGCGATTTTCAACGTCTCGTCGAGCGACAATTTTCGCGTCGAGTACGAGGCCAAGCCCAGTTGAAAAGTATGCTCTGTATTTTTGTTGTCTGGTTTTTCGGCATTCTTCGCGGCGAAACCGTTTTTTGTCGCCAACGATGCCACCGCTCCGGCGCCGGCCCATTGCATGAATTGTCGTCTGGTAGGCATGGTTTTCTTCTGGTGTGACGTTTCTATTCCCCAATCACTTTCACCAACACGCGCTTTGGGCGGCGGCCGTCGAACTCGCCGTAAAATATCTGCTCCCAGGGGCCGAAGTCCAACTTGCCGCCGGTGACGGCCACGACCACCTCGCGGCCCATGATTTGCCGCTTGTGATGGGCGTCGCCGTTGTCCTCGCCGGTACGGTTGTGGTGGTAGGTTTTCGGCGACGGATCGTGGGGGGCCAACTTCTCCAGCCACCGCTTGTAGTCGTCGTGCAGCCCCGGTTCGTCGTCGTTGATGAACACCGACGCGGTAATGTGCATGGCGTTGCACAAAAGGAGACCCTCGCGGACGCCGCTGCGCTCCAAAACGTCCTCGACCTGGGCGGTGACGTTGACGAAATCCATCCTCCGGGGAACGGTAAACGTCAGATATTCGGTGTGGGATTTCATGGGGTGGAATTCTCCTCGATGGTCGGTGCCGATTCTAACACCGGCTTGACGCAACCACAACTCCTTGCCTCCCGCGACTGCGGTCGCGGGGCGTTCGTCTTTTTCGCACTCGGCTTCCGATCGTCGGTAATTGAGGCGTTCCCGCGAATACTTCCCGGGGGGCTTGACGAATCCGTGCGAGACACTAGATTGGTCGGTGCGCGTATGTTCCAGAAGAATGGTTTGTCTCCTGCTGTTCGGGGGGTAGAACATGGTAGGGGTAATTCGCGCTCGGGATGTATTGTTCCATCCGTTTACAACGATCCGTTGTTTCGGTTGGCAGATGTTTTTTCGTGCTCTGCGGGCGAGTTCAAAGCAAACGTTTCTGTCGTTGCTGGGCGAAACGAACTTCTTCAAGTCCGCCGACTCCGAAGCGGTCACCATCGTCCGGCGGTGCATCGATCTGGAGTTGCAGGCCAAGCAAATATATGAAACCCTGACCGAGATTACCGCCCGGACGCCGGCGACGGCGGAGTTTTTCGCCATTTTGGCCCAGCAAGAACAAGAACATGCCGACCTGCTGAAGCTATGCTTGGCCGCATCGCGGCGAAGCGGCTGGGAGCTCGGCCGCTTCAATCCGTGGCGCGACTATCTGCCCCGCTTGGAGCAACAGATGCGCGAGGCGGAATACTCCGCCTCCGCGGTCGAGGGCGTCGACGATGCCTTGCGGCTGGTGGTGTGGATCGAATCCTCGGAGATCAACCTGGTTTTTCGCGGGGTGATCGCCGCCAGCAATTCGGCCTTCACCAAGCGGCTCGGCCCGTTTCGGGACGCCGTCGAAACGCACATTGACTTTATCGTCACCGAAATATCCCGGTTGGCGCCCAATCTGACGATGGTATCGCGGGAACTGCGGACCAGGTTTTCGCACTCGGCTTGAGACGGTCGGGAGATGGGTAGGGTGCGTCCGCGACGCACCGATATTCTTATTTGTGGTGCGTCGCTACAACGAGAAACGGCGTTAATTCCCGATCTACTTACCGAGCGACTTCAGGCGTTTTTCCGCTTTCCTCTTGCCGATGCCTCGAATCGCCACCACGGCTGACAATTGAGTTTTTCGAGGGCGCGACTTGCCCGACTCCCAATTGTATATGGTCAGCGCCGAAACGCCCACCAGTTTTCCGTAGTTGACGGCCGATAGTGCCAGCCGCCGGCGTTGAGCTTTCACGGATCGGGCGGAAAAGCGGGCGCCGGACAGCGGTTCTTCCGCGAGTACGGCTCGTTCTCCGCCTTGCGCCAGAAGTCGTTTTCTGAGTTTTTCAACATTTTTCTCTTGCTGGACCAACTGTCGTTTCAACGTGGCGATGTCCCGACGATATTGGGCCACGGCCTTTTGGGTCGTGCCGACCATGGCCTTGATTTCTTTCCTTGCCAAGCGGCGGATTTCTTCCTTTAGGGCAGTCGCAAGGTTTGGCATAGGAATCTCCTCCTTTGTGGACGATTGAATACTGCGAGATCCAATTATTGTGTTCAATATATACAATATACATACGTTGGCTCCGGCCCGCAATGACCGAAAAGTAAAACTTTTTCTATAGAATCGCCCCTGCCCGCAAGGGTGCCACTGCTGGCTTGTCCAGCAGTGTTTTCCCGGGCAATATGCTTCGCACTGCTGGGCAAGCCAGCAGTGGCACCCATTCTCAAAACTCGTTCTATAGAATCGTCCGATGCCGCGATTATCCCGAAACGCTACGCGGCCCGTTTGAGCGGTTCGCTCCGATCGAGCCGTAGCGTCACGATCCGCATCCGGCCGTCGCGTTCCACCAGCAATTGCAGCGGCGCGTCGAGGGATTTCACCAGCCGGGCAAAACCGTCCTCGTCGGCGAAGTCTTGCCCGCCGACGCGATAAACGCGGTCGCCAACGGCAAGACCGGCGTGGGCGGCCGGCGAACCGGGCACCACGTGCGCGAGAATGACCATACCCGGCTCGGCGTCGTCAACCCTCCACGTAATGCCCCATCGCAGCGGGACGCCGGTCAATTGCAACGTCAGTTCCAACGGCTTCTCCTTGCCGGGCCGTTTGACGGTCATCGTGGCCGGATTGGCGGCGCTGCTGACGGCGGCGAAGAAATCGTCGTCGGCGCGGATTTCCCGGCCGGCGAACCGCACGATCAGATCACCCGCGCGCAGGTCGGCCTTCCGCGCCGGAGAGCCGGCAATGATGGTCGACACCCGCACTCCGCCGGCCGTGGCCGCGTCCTCCAGCCAGCCGACGCCCAAGCGGTCGGCCGGTTTAGTGATTCGAGCGAGGATGGCCCGTTCGCTCGCCGGCGTTTCATAACGGGCGGCGGCTCGAAAATCGGGGACGGCCGAGGGATTGTCGGCCAACTCGCGGACCACGCCGAACAACAGCCGCGTCACTCGCGTCATGCCCGGGCCGTTGATCAGATTGGCCACGTCGCCCGGCCGGTGATAATCGTCGTGCAAGCCGGTGTGGAACATCAGGGCGGGAATTCCCCGAGAAAAAAACGGATAGTGGTCTGCACGGGGCCTTATCCCCCAGGGAAAAGCGAGCCGCAGGCCGGCGTTGTTGCGGAGACATACCAGGCGTCGCCAGCCCCGGCCGCTACGGACGCCGAACAAAGTCAACCGTTGGTCGCGGAGCCGTCCGATCATGTCCAAATTCAACACCGCTACCACGCGATCGAGCGGGACCGTCGGATGGGCGACCCAGTGCTTCGATCCCAGCAGGCCCTTTTCCTCCGCGTCCCAATTGGCGAAGAGGATCGACCGCTTGGGCGGGCTGGAGAAGAACGTCATCGCCTCAGCCAATTCCAGGACGGCGGCGGTCCCGCTGGCGTTGTCGTCTGCCCCGGGGTGGACGTGTCCGTAGGGTCCAAGGCTGGCCATGCCGCCGTAGCCGAGGTGATCGTAGTGTGCGCAGACGACGATCACCTGATCGCGCAGCTCGGGGTCGCTCCCCTCGATGATCGCCAACACGTTGCGGTAGTAAGGCGGGAAGGGCTGAAAAAATCCGCCGTTCATGCCCGCGCCGCGGATTTTGAGCCGGGCGTATTGCTCGGCGAGGTATTTTGCGGCGGCCCGTCCACCTTGTCTGCCGGCCTCGCGGCCTTCCATCGCCTCATCGGCCAGCCGTCCCACGTGCCGCTCCAGGTCGTCCGTCTTGATCGACTCCAGGGCGGTCAGGTACGCGGAGCTTTTCTCCGCCGCGCTGACCGAGACGGTCCACGCACAGCAAAGCAGCGCGACCGTATATGCCGTCAGGAGAGAACGCGGGAAGGATCGCATGGGGAAACCTCCGCCGTAGTATACCACCCGCCGACTTCGCGGGGCGAATGAAATAGTCGGGGGCTAACAGCCTTCGTTCACACCCATATTTCTTGATCTTATTACCTCGGAAACCGCGAAGATTTCGACCCGTAGGGTCGTTTGGTAATAGCCCAGCGATTCACAGGATTATGCAAGTGCTAGCAACGATAGCAGAAAAACACTTACCACAACGGAGCTTATCATGCCCGTTTAACAATTTTCATAAAAATCCGGATTGATAATCATCACAACTGTTGACGTAAGTCCCTGTTTTTCAACACCAATATGATAGCAGTGATAGCACTTGCATAATCCTGTTCATCGCTGGGGAGGAGGGTATGCCTAACGCCATGTCCGTCCCGTAGGGACGGTTGAATACCGTGACGGTCCATTTTCGACCGTCCCTACGGGACTTTTGGAACGAATCGGGAAATCCCAACATCCCAGCAGTGAACTGCTGGGCTATTGTCGACAGTCCCTACGGGACGGAATGGCGTTGTGCCGAGATCGAGCAACGCCGTGCCACCGTCACAATCGCTACACTCCGTCCCGCGGTTTGACTTGCCGCGAGATTGCCTTAGAGTTTACTGTCCCGCCTTGAACTCACACCCGTTCCCCGCCCATGCCATCCGATCTCGCAACGCTTCCGCAAACCCACCCGGCCCCGGTCGACGTTCGCAAGAAGCACACCGTGTTGATTATCGACGACGACGACACCCTTTCGGACGTCCTCTCGCATCGTCTGAAGCAGCAGGGGTTCCAGACGGTGGCGGCCTACTCGGGCAATGCCGGTCTGGAGCAGGCTAAGGCCCAGCCCCCGTCGGCGATCATCCTGGACCTCGTGCTTCCCGACGTCGACGGCCTGTCGATCTGCGCGCAACTGGCCGACTCGCCCGAGACCTGCGCCGCGCCGATCATTATTCTCAGCGGCAAGGAGCAACCGGGTCTGGTGCGAAGCTGCCGAGCGGCCGGCTGCCACTACTTCCTCCGCAAGCCTTACGACCCCAGCGCCCTGCTGGTTCTCATCCGCCAAGCCATCCGCGACGCCAGCGATTGGGACGGCGATTTGGACGAGTGCGAGGAGTAACCCGCATTTCCCATCTGACACACTGTTGTCGATTCGCCCCCGTGTGGTGAGAAATGCGGGCTAAGAATCTATCTCAAACCGTAGCACAGCCGAGGGCGGCTGTGCCACAAGGATAGTATCTAAAGCCGGCCTCCCACGGTGTCCCCCGCCAATCCTTGCCCCCCACTGTCATTCACAGATAGAATTGACCCCTGTTGTCACCGATAGAAATGTCCCCATGCTGGGGTCTCTAAAGGAGGCCCAGAATGGAGACGATTTTAATGAGTCGGCGAGAACGGCATCGCCTGGAGGTGTTTTCCAGGGT
>JAUWPQ010000110.1 GCA_030611515.1 Planctomycetota bacterium
TACGCATCGAGAAATGGCATCACCAATTAAGCGAAAAGTCTTTGCCTAGATGGCTCAATAGATGGTGGGTTCCACATTGGGCAAAATGTGACATCGTAATGACGGTAGCATTTTGGAGACTTGAGAGAGCCCGGGCGGGCAAGCATCCAACTACGAGAAAAAGGATCTACGCAACGCATGTCGTTTGCGCGGAAGACCTTGCGGCAATTCGCCTGGCGGTTTCAAGGGTTCTTGGCATATTTTCTGGTTGACTTTTCGTGTCATAAATACGATACTTTAGATGTTCCCCGAAAGGGGCTTGCAAGACTGTGTCGCCTAGACACAGCAGACGGCAGAAGACGGTGATTGCAAACCATCTGCCGTCTCGTCAAAGGCCCTGAAAAACTCGGGGCCTTTTGCTTTTCTTGCAGCATATCGTCCTTGACCGCTAAAGCTCATCGGCGTATATTTCCAATATGCTTAAGCGCTCAAGCAAACAAAAAGACCCGTCAGAAATAGCCCGGCACGTTCTCGACGCCGTTGTGCCGGACGCTGAACCGAAGCCCAAAAAGAACCCCGCCGCAGTCGCTCTTGGACGACTGGGGGGCAAGAAGGGTGGGCCTGCCAGAGCGGCTAAGCTCTCGGCAGAGGAACGGAAGGAAATTGCGAGAAAAGCGGCTAAGAAGCGATGGGGGCACAGTTCGCTAGATTGACCCCGTTTGTCTACATAACCCCAGAGAATCTACCTTCATGCACATCGTCCCTGAAATCAAAGTACGTCTGTAGTGGAGTTTCATCGGGGTGGTTATCATTATAGTATCGTTCATCGCGGTCAAGTTGTCGGCATTCACCGACGATCTGTTCGCGGCGTTGCGCTGATGCGGCCTCCATGTGTTTTCTTGGTATTGTGCGTATGTCGCCCCAGAAAGTGCCTTGGCGATTATCCACCACCCTTCTTGCGGCCTGATTTACGCGCACAGGCTGACCGCTCGAATCAGTAATATATTCTTCGCGCAAAGCGCGAGCGTAGTCTTCTCGGCATTTGCGAATAATCAGATCCGGCGGGGGTTCCCAGCGTTCTGTTTTAATCGCCCATACAGCAAGCTCTCGTGTTGTGGCAAGCGTTTTCCCCGTTTCGTGGAAATACTCATCCTTGTGCTTTTGAAGCGTCTCGTAAAATGTCGCGGAGCCTCTACGATTTCCATTTGGCTTTCGTGCTATTTGAACCATAAATCATTTCCCCATCCATCTGTTATTGTTTGTCCGATTAGGTAACATCGAATTGAAACAAGTAGCTTTCTTAGCTGTGACGGTTTAAGTTCTTCCTGTTTTTGCAACTGACCGACAACAATACCCGGATGTATGCCAAGCGATTGCGCAAATTGAATAATACGTTGCCGATAGTACAAAGGTTTCACTCTTTTAATAAACGAGCCTAGCTTCCCGTTAGGGATTAGGTAGTTGGCCGCTTCGACGTTCGCTGTTACCTCTATATCAGGTAACTCACCATCTTTCATTTCCGCATCGGTATCGACAAAAGACGCATGACGATATTTAATATGCACTATTTCGTGCATCAAGTTAAACCACAAATTATCGATGCGATCATATCGCAGAGATAGTGCAATGGCTGGCGAATTATCATCTAACCAGAATGCTGCGCCCTCAATTTTTGTTTTTGCTAAATGCTGTAGCAAAACCAGCCGTATTCCCATGTCTCCTAGAAGCTTGGGAATGTTACGCGCATCTTCAGGGTTGCCGGCTAATTTAAGTAGATCAGCGATCCCATTTTCAAGATTGTCCTCGCCATACGAAAGAGCAGGTGCGCGTTCTGCAAGGCTTCTGGCTCGCATGTACCAAGCAACCTGAGCCGCGTTTTCATACCCATATCGTGTACTCTTGCGCGCGGCGATGGCAAATTGCGGCTCCTCATCAATAGAATTGATTTTCAAAAGCCTGCATACTGCCGTTTCCAGTTCATCGGTGCTGTCCACGTCCGGCAGCCAGCAGCGTTTTTTTAGCTCTCGTACTGGCACTTTATCGAAGATTGTCGCTCGTTTCGCCGTATCACGATCCTTTTTTGCGGCAATCGAAAGTTCATACGCAATCTGAAGATTCATCCATGTCTGAGGATTTTGGTCAAATGCCTGACCAAGAGAAATCGCGACATCCGGCGTCAATGCAGATTTTCCAGCAAGTACGTTGGCGACTTGTCGCCGACTAATATGCAGAATCTGCGCCAAATCTTCCTGGCTCCAGCCGCGAGCGTCCAATTCCTCCTGAATATATTCGCCCGGCGGGAATGGCTCTGCCGACACGAATCGCTCCATTTTGATGTCCTTTCATTTAGTGATAATCAACGATTTCTATGATTCTCAAACAGTTTCCACTGTTGCGTTTTTCGATTTCAACGATCAATCGCCATTTTCTGTTGAGCATAAGCGAGTGTTGATGTTTTCGGTTTCCTTTTAGCTTTTCAAAATGGCGAGATGGATATTTGTACAACTCACTTTCGTTCGGGACGTTACGAAGGAGCAACATCAACCGCCTAAACTGACGAACGATAGCTTTGTCGCGACCACCGGTATAGCCGATGTCTGTTTCGAGGCGACTCAATTCTTCGTCGTTGTGTTGCACTTCCATGAAACTCTGCTCCGTTGCTCCACAACATGATTCTACCAGACATTTATCGTCCAGTCAAGACACAATTGTGAAACAATACTTCACAATGCACATCACTACTGGACATGCTTGATAGCTCAAGCACAATAGAAGCATGAACACGCTAACCCACAAAAAGCGCTGTGCCGTCGTCCGATGCTTGGTTGACGGCTGCTCGATCCTGGCCGCCACCCGAATTACGGGGGTCGCCAAAAACTACGCCCACGCCTTCATTCGTGACATTCAGAAACGGCTTATCAATCGCGTCCAGTTGACCACTGATGGCAACTGACGATAAGCCAGTGGCACCCGAACGGACTTTTGGCACTCAATTTTGCGCGAACTTTCCAAAAACGCCTCTCGGGCGGAGTTTCGCGCGCGGGCGGAGTTTTTGGGGTCAATTCAACCCCGCGCCCCCAGGTTGATCAACCTGGCGCTTCAGGTTGATCAACCTGGGGTTGAACTGGGCTTACGTCTAAAGCGCGGTCGCCAAAGCAAAATGAATAGCTCTGGTTTTAAGCAGTTTGAACGCATCTTCGGACCTCGGCGAATCGACGTAAGAATTAAATGGCAAAATCGGAAATTTTTTCCAGTTAATTCAGACCGGAAAATCGACCTTAACCTGAATAACACCTTATGCTTGCGGCGAGACAACCGAAAACATTTCGCCAGCCCCTGCCGATGGGGTATGGGCAACGAGGTCATTCTACCAGCCGAAAGTGCCTGAAAAAGGGCATTTTCTGGCCATCGGCATTTATGCACTTTTTTGCCTGGGCCTACAGCGGGCGCAAAATGCGTTTTCCGACCCGAAAATCGAACTCTTTAGGGTGGCAGGAGTAAGCGCAGCTTGCCCGTGTGTCCCAATGTTGCACCATGGGTAAGCTGTGCTTACCCATGCCACCCATTCCGTGAATTTTATTGTCGGGGCTATGCGGCGTGACGAACGGTGCCCGCGGCGGCCAGGCCGTCGATCGTTTGCCGCGGCATTACGTCTAACTCGCGTCGGCCGTCGGGCTGTTCTCGCTCGATGAAGACGATCGACCGCCGGTGAAGCATCCGGGGGACGAAGAACCAGACCCGGCCCATCAAGGGCGATTCCAGCCCCCCCGGCAGAATCAGCAGATCGACCTTACCCAGCGAGTTGGCGATCCGCACGAGCGACTCTGGCGGGTCGCCGGGCACGAGCCGCACCCGAACGCCGGCGTCGCCGAGGAGTCGATGCGCCCCCTTGAGCGTCAGCCTCGGCCCGGCCGATACGGCCTGATCCTCGAACCGATCGAGGCCGCAGTATTCCACGTCCCTATCGGGCGAGGCCAGCTTTGCGACGGCGATCATCCGCAGCGCCCGGCTGCCGTCGCCGATGCCCAGTTCGACGATCTTCCGCGGGCAGGACCGGCGGATTGCCCGATAAATTGGACGGTTGGCGGGTGAATTTGAGAAATTGCAGGCATGAAACAGCCGAAGTTTACCAATAAGCGACAACGGACCCTCCTTGGCACTACGTTGGGAACACTTCAAGAGTACGACACAACGTGTTGGGGTGACAATTGAACTGCCATCCCGGCTTTGGCACTTATGAATAAGTTCGACCGGCGGCTGGTGGGAAGTACAGTCGATCCGCCGCGACTAATTTGCGGAGCACGGAATGCTCGCCGGCAGCCGTAACCTTCGGCCTGTTCATTAACCCCACAATCATGTATTCTTGAAACCTGAGTTTGGGATAATTGCGTTAAATGGCTGGGCACCAACGGCACTCGGAGCGTGGTGAGCAAGGTTTCAAGGACAAGGAAGGCTTGACGGCGGCATCCCGGGTGTCGTCGCCCCCCCGGCTATTTTCAAGAGGCTGTTTTAGAAATCAATATGTAGCACAGCCGCCTTCGGCTGTGACCAAGAACCTACGGTTAATCACACAGCCGAGGGCGGCTGTGCCACATTCCAAAACACATTCCAAAACACGTTCTAAGACGCGGGCGTGAGAGAAGAGAGCGGAGATTGCCAGCGATGAAGTATGCCGCGATCGGCCCCGTGGCAATCCACTTGCCGGAAAAGGTCGAAGACAACGATTTTCTCGGGTCTCAGTTCCCCCGATGGAACATGGACCTGATCTACGCAAAGACGGGGATTCGTCAGCGGCACATCGCCGGAGAGAACGAGTGCTCCTCGGACCTGGGCGTGGCGGCGGCGGAGAAACTCTTCGCCGAACACAATATCGACCGCAACTCGATCGACTTCCTGCTGTTCTGCACGCAGACGCCCGACTACCCGCTGCCGACGACCGCCTGCCTGATACAGGACCGACTGCGGTTGCCCAAATCGATCGGGGCCTTGGACTTCAACCTCGGCTGTTCGGGTTTTGTCTATGGGCTTTCGCTTGCCGACGGGCTGATCCGCGGCGGCACCGCCCGGCGCGTGTTGCTGATTACGGCGGAGACCTACTCGAAGTTCATCGACGCGACCGACCGTTCGCTGCGGACGATCTTCGGCGACGGCGCGGCGGCCACGTTGATCGAGGCCTCCGACTCTCCGTCGCTCGGCTCGTTCGTTTTCGGCACCGACGGCAGCGGCGCGGACATGCTGCTGGTGGCCAAAGGGGGCACGCGGCCCGAGGCCGACGCAATCCAACCGCGGAAGCGCCGCCGCTGGCCGAGCAGCCTCTACATGGACGGACCCGAACTGGTGAAGTTCAGCATCGACGTGACACCTCCGCTGATCGAGAAAGTGCTGGCCGCCGCCGGGTGGCGTCGCGACCAGGTCGATCTGTTCCTGCTGCACCAGGCCACCGTATTTCTGCTCGACCATATCCGCGAGCGGCTTTCGCTAGACCGCGACCACACGCCCGAGGCACTCGAACAATACGGCAACACGGTCTCTTCGACGATTCCCATCCTGATCCACGATTTGCGTCGGTCGGATCGGTTGAGGCCGGGCAAGCGCACGCTGTTGCTCGGCTTTGGCGTGGGGTTGTCGTGGGCCGGCTGCGTGTGGACCGAAACCTGGGCCGCCCGGCAAATGCAAGCGGCTGAAAAAACCGGGGAAAAGTCGGACGCCAAACCGACCGCGGACTCTTCCGACGAATCAGCCGAAGCGCCGGCCGACGCCGGGGACTCCAATGTTCCCGGCGAGGCCGCATAAAAACAGCCCGCCCCTACTCACTCGTTTAGCCCCGGCGTCCACGCCGGGGGCGCGACGAGCGGCACACTCCCAATTTAGAAGCGAAGCTCCAGCCCCAAGTTCAAGCCCTGTGCCCAGAAGCTGGACGTCTTGCCCGGAAACGCCGGAAAGGGCAACGCCGGATCCTGGACCACCGGGATGTTGCGCGGATCGACGTTCAAGTCGATCTGTTCGCCGGCGTGGATCACGGCTCCCCAGTAAAGAATGTTGTAGCCGACGTACGCCCGCCAGTTGTCGTTGACCTGGTAGCCCAATTCGAGTCCCAACTGGGGAATCATCGTAAACGTGTCGCGGGTATACGTGCCCTCGTTGGTGCGGACGGCGAAAACGCCGCCGTCGCGGACTTGCGTCGCTTGGCCGGCCGGCGTGACGATAGTCTGGCCGTCGATATTCACAACTTGATGGGTGTTGCCCAGCGCAATCTTGGTCAACACTTCCAGCGACCAGCGGCCCCGATATATCCGGTTGCGCAAGCCGAACTCGCTCCCGTGGAAATCGTTCCTCGCGCGGAAACCGTCGTCCACCTGGAAGAGCCAGTTTGGAAACGGATCGACCAAATACCGCAGATTCTCGCGGATCGCCACGCTGTTACTGTATCTATAGTGGCGGTAGCCGATCAACAGGTCGGTCCGGCAGCAGAACAACATAGGCAGACAAGAATCGACGCAAGGGTCGACGCAAGGATCGCACGAGTCGCAGCCGCAGAGGTTGTAGCTCAGCGCCACGCCGGTCGATTGGAAGTAGTCCTTGGCGTTGACCGTGATCGTCCCTTCGACCACGTTCGGGTAGGCCACCAACTCGCGGTTCTGCTGGATGCTTTCGACATCGTAGAACGGCCGGGCGAGGATCGGATTGCCAGTCGAATACTGACTGTAGTTACTCGCCCCCTCGCCGAGCGCGAAGTAATCGCCCTCGATGCCCCAGACGTGGCAGTTGTCGAGCCACATCCCGAACGACGTGCGGAAACCGGAACGGCCATAGTCGGCAACAATGCTGTTGCCGTATAGTATCGTGGCGCCTGGCAACACGCCGGCGTCGGCGACTGGCGTACCCTGGGGACTGGTAGTCACCAGCGGCGGCAACCGCATCCCATTGGTCCACCACATTAAATAGTCCGCCCTCATCCAGAACCGCCCCGGAGGGCTGCAGCACGGAAGGCCGCAAAACTCCACGCAGTCATCTTCCTCGGCGACTAACGATGCATCTATGTAGCCATACGTCTGCGGCTGGCCGTTGTCTGCCTGGGGGGCCATCGCCGCCGATTGGTCGGGGATCGGCTGGAGTTGTCCGTTGGCAGCCGGTGCATCGGCGGCCCAAGTTTGATTGCCACCCAGAAAGAGCGTTCCACCGACAATAAGAACGCCGGCACACCAAAACGAGATACGCTTAGCAGCCATGATTCCCCTCTGAAGTGTTGTTCGACCTGGACGGTTAGCGCGGGATTATGGAACGCAACGATTATTCACCCCATAACACATCGGCAAGATTTGCGGACTACATTAACTATGACGGCACATATTGTGTGAATACAGGAAGACCAGGGTAGCTGAAAAGGGATTTTTCGGTGTTATGCAACCTGAGATGACCCACTTTCTGGATTTGAGGGGATTACCGGCTATTTAGTCGGAAATTATTTCACCGTGGTTTAGCGGGCGGGCTTACCCGCCGTTTCTGGCGGATACACCGCGGGCAAGCCCGCCCGCTACACATTGATTGTTGATAAACGCCCTGAACCATAACCCCCCCACATATATCAAAACACCACGACTTACATAAACTCACTTTCTGATAGAATAAGGGGTTTGCCCTAATTCGCCCGTGCAACGACGCCGCCACAATATGCATACTTCCGACATCCTTGTCCGAGGCGCCCGAGAGCATAATCTTCGGGACATCGACGTGCTTCTACCCCGGCACGGCCTGATCTGCTTTACGGGCGTCAGCGGGTCGGGCAAAAGCTCGCTGGCCTTCGACACCCTCTACGCCGAGGGGCAACGGCGCTACGTGCAAAGCCTCTCCAGCTATGCCCGGCAGTTCCTCGGGCAGATGCCCAAGCCCGACGTGGACCTGATCTCGGGCCTGAACCCGGCAATCTCGATCTCTCAGCGCGGCGCCGGTCACAGTCCTCGCTCCACGGTCGGCACGATCACCGAAATTCACGACTATCTACGGGTGCTCTACGCGCGGGTTGGAACCGGTCACTGTTCGCAGTGCGGCCGCCCCATCACCGCGCAGAGCCGCGAGAGGATCATCGAGCGCATCCTCGCCCAGCCGACGGGTACGCGGCTGATGATCCTGGCCCCCTTGGTCCGCGGTCAGAAGGGGCGGTTCAAAGACCTTTTTGACGATTTGCGGAAACAGGGGTTCGTCCGAGCAAGGGTCGACGGCCGAGTGGTTCGTCTGAGCGAAGACCCGCGGCTCGACCTCCAGATGCGCCACGACGTCGAGGTGGTGATCGACCGGCTGACGATCGACTCGAAGGCCCGCGGCCGGCTGGCCGAGGCGGTCGAGTTGGCGTTGCGGCTCGGCGACGGGAGTCTCGTCGTGGCGACGGAAGAAGAGACAAGGAGCCAGGGAGACAAGGAGACAAGGAGCCAGGGAGAAGGCCAATCGCCTGCTTTCTCCTTGTCTCCTTGTCTCCCTGTCTCCTTGTCTCTTTCCGCCCACTACGCCTGCACGCACTGCGAGTTGAGTTTCGAGCCGCCGGAGCCGCAGTTGTTCAGTTTCAACAGCCCGCGCGGGATGTGTCCCGAGTGCAGCGGCTTGGGGCAAATTTACTCGTTCGATCCCGAGCGGCTGATCTCCGATCCAAGCCGGTCGTTTCAGCAAGGCTGCATTGAACTGGTCGGCACGTGGCGCGAGATGGGCCGCTGGCGAAGGCACGTCTACCGCGGCGTGGCCGAAACGCTGGAGCGGAACGAGGGCCTGCCGCACGGCGCCGTGCTGGAAACCGCGTGGGAGGAACTCGACCCCAAGCTCCAAAATGCCCTGCTCTGGGGCACCGGAGAGGAGCACGTCACTTTCACCTGGCGGAGCGGACCGTCGGGACACAAGTGGGGCGGCAAGTTCGAGGGCATCATTCCCAAGCTGCTGGCAAAGTATCGCACTACCCGCAGCCGGCCGCAGCGCCGCCAGTTGGAAAAGTACATGCGCGTCATCGATTGCGGTCATTGCGGCGGCGCGCGATTGAATCCACAGGCCCGAGCGGTCACGCTGACGACCCGAAATCCGAAGTTCCACGATCGCCCCGAGCGCAGTCTACCCGAGGTCTGCGCCTTGGCCATTTCCGACGCCGAGGGGTTTTTCAGCGACATTGAGTTGGACGCCACGGGCCAAAAAATCGCCGCCGAGGCGTTGAAGGAGATTCGTGGCCGGCTCCAATTCCTCGAAAACGTGGGGCTGGAGTATCTCTCTCTGGACCGGACCGCTCCGACCCTCTCGGGCGGCGAGATGCAACGCATCCGGCTGGCCGGGCAAATCGGCTGCGGACTGGTCGGCGTGTTGTACATCCTCGACGAGCCTTCGATCGGGCTGCATCCCCGCGACAACGACCGCCTGCTCCAGTCGCTCGCCCGCCTCCGCGACCAGGGCAACACCGTGATCGTCGTCGAGCACGACGAGGACACGATCCGCGCGGCCGACCACGTGGTCGACTTCGGCCCCGGACCGGGTGTGCGCGGCGGGCAAATCGTCGCCGTCGGAACGGTCGATCAACTCGCCGCCGCGAAAAAAAGCGTCACCGGACAGTTCCTTTCCGGCCGAAGGCGGATCGAAATACCCGACAGCCGCCGCCCCGTCGGAAAAGCGAAACTCGTGGTCCGAGAAGCCACCCACAACAACCTCAAGGGGATCGACGTGGAGATTCCGTTAGGGGTCTTCATCTGCGTCACGGGCGTCTCCGGCTCGGGAAAAAGCTCGCTGGCCAATGACATCCTGGTCGAGGCCCTGCGCCGCGACCTCAACTGCGGCGTCGGCAACCCGGGCGCGCATCGGCGGATCGACGGCCTGGAACACCTCGACCGGATGATCGCCATCGACCAGTCGCCGATCGGACGCACTCCGCGCTCGAACCCGGCTACCTACATCAAGGTCTTCGACGAGATTCGCCGGCTCCATGCGCAATTGCCCGAGTCGAAGGCGCGCGGATACAAAGCGGGCCGGTTCAGCTTCAACGTCCGCGGCGGGCGCTGCGAGGCCTGCGAAGGGAACGGATCGACGAAGCTGGAGATGGATTTCCTGGCCGACGTGTGGGTCACCTGCCCGGTCTGCGAAGGGCATCGCTTCAACCGCGAGACGCTGCAAGTCCGCTACAAGGGCAAGTCGATCGCGCAGGTGCTGGAAATGGACGTTCAGGAAGCGCTGCAACACTTCGAGAACGTCCCCCTCATCCGGCATAAGCTCCAGACGCTGCACGACGTGGGCCTGGACTACATGAAACTCGGCCAGCCGTCGCCCACACTCTCCGGCGGCGAGGCCCAGCGGGTGAAACTCGCCCGCGAGTTGGCGAAAAAAAGCACCGGCCGAACGCTCTATTTGCTCGACGAGCCGACCACCGGACTGCACTTCGCCGACATCGAACTGCTGTTGAAGGTCTTGCACGGCTTCGTCGATGCCGGCAACACGGTGTTGGTCGTCGAGCACAACATCGAGGTCATCAAGACGGCCGACTGGATCATCGATCTCGGACCCGAGGGGGGCGAGGAGGGTGGATACGTCGTCGCCGCCGGAACGCCGGAAGATATTGCCGAACGATGCGAAACCGCAAGCGGCTCGAAAAACGTGACTTCCGCTGGCGGTTTCGCATCATACACCGGAGAAGTGCTCCGCAAAGTGTTGCGTAACTCACACGTCAATCAACCCGGCGTGGACGCCGGGGCTAAACGATTGCAACCCGGCGTGGACGCCGGGGCTAAACCCTCGCCCCCCATTGAAAGCATCCGCGTCCGCGGCGCCAGACAGCACAACCTGAAAAGCGTCGACGTCGATATCCCCCGCGACCAGATGACCGTCTGCTGCGGCCCCAGCGGGTCGGGCAAAACCTCGCTGGCCATCGACACGATCTATGCCGAGGGACAGCGGCGATACGTCGAAAGCCTCAGCACATACGCCCGGCAGTTCATCAGCCAGATGCAGAAGCCGAAGGTGGACCACATCGAGGGGCTCTCGCCCGCCGTGGCGATCGAGCAGAAGCGGGCCGGCCACTCGCCGCGAAGCACCGTCGGCACGGTCACGGAAATCTACGACTATCTGCGGATACTGATGTCGCGGATGGGGCGGCCGCACTGCCCGGCCTGCAATATCCCCATCGGCAGCCAGTCGGCCGACGAGATCATCGCCAAGGTTATGGACCGGCCGGCCGGCACGAAGTTGTACCTGATGGCCCCGCTCAAACTACGCCACGGCGAGAGCTACGAAACGCTGTGGGAAGAGACCCGCGCCTCGGGATACGTCCGGGTCCGCGTGGATGGGCAAACGTATTCCATCGACCGGCCGCCGCAGATCGACCGCCGGCAAAAACACGACGTCGAGGTGGTGATCGATCGCGTGACGGTCCGGCCGCAGTCGCGCTCGCGGATCGCCGACAGCGTGGAGAACGCTTTGTCCCTCGGACGCGGCGTGCTGCGGGTGGCCGTGGCCGACGACAAACTGCCCGAGCCGCAATGGGCGGCCGAAACGCACAGCCAGCATTTCGTCTGCGACGGTTGCGGGCGGAGCTTCGAGCCGCTCTCGCCGCACAACTTCTCCTTCAACAGCGCGTTGGGATGGTGCCCGGCTTGCGATGGATTGGGAACCCAAACGGGCACGAACCCCGCCGCCCTGTTGCGCGGTCCGAAGCTCACGCTTGCCCAGGGCGCGGTGGCCTTGTGGCCGGAGGCCGACAACCGGATGTTCGCCGCCATGCTCGAGGCGTTTTCGCACGGCACGGGCGTCCCGCTCGACGTGCCGTTCGACCAGCTCGGCGGCCGTCATCGGCGGATGATCTTCCACGGCACGGGCGACCTGTGGTTCGACGCGAAAGAAAGGGCTGGCCGCTTCAGCGGCCAGTCGCCCGCTTCCGGTTTCGCGTTCCGTTTCCAATACAAGGGCCTCTATCCAGCCCTGGCCGAGGGGAGCCGCCGCTCGCCGGCCATGCGGGCGAAGCTGGAACATCTGGTCGACGACGTCGAGTGTTCGGTCTGCTGCGGCAGCCGGCTCCGCGACGACGCCGCGGCGGTGCGGCTTTGCGGTCGGACGATCGACGAGTTCTGCCGCCTGCCGCTGGGCCAATTGCTGGGAGAGTTGCAAGGCTGGAAGCTGAACGACACCCAGCGGAAGATCGCCGGCGAGGTTGCCCGCGAGATCGTCAACCGAGTGCGATTCCTGGTCGACGTCGGTCTGGAATATCTGTCGCTTTCCCGGCCCGCCCCGTCGCTTTCCGGCGGCGAGATGCAGCGCATCCGGCTGGCGGCGCAGTTGGGCAGCGGGCTGTGCGGCGTGCTCTACGTACTCGACGAGCCTACGATCGGCCTGCACCCGCGCGACAACCATCGCCTGCTGGATGCGTTGAAAAAACTCCGCGACCTGGGCAACACGCTGCTGGTGATCGAGCACGATCGGGAAGTGATCCGCAGCGCCGATCAATTGCTGGACTTTGGTCCGGCGGCCGGCAACCGAGGCGGCCGGATTGTTGCCCAGGGCACGCCGGAGCAGGTTGCCCGACGCCGCGGCTCCGTGACCGGGCCGTACCTCTCCGGCAAGAAGGCGATCCCGGTGCCCAGCAACCGGAGAATTAAGGAGGCGGGGAGGAACAAGACAAGGAGACAAGGAGATAAGGAGACAAGGAGACAAAAAAAGGTTCAATTATTGGATGTCTCCTCGTCTCCTTGTCTCCCTGTCTCCCTGTCTCCTTGTCTCCCTGTCTCCCTGTCTCCTCGATCCTTCCCCAGCGGTTGTTTGGAAATCGTCGGCGCACGGCACAACAATCTGAAAGACATTACCGTCCGGATTCCGCTGGGAACTCTGACGGTGGTGACCGGCGTGAGCGGCAGCGGCAAAAGCTCGCTGATCGAGGACGTGTTGTTCGCCTCGTTGGCCCGCAAGCTGCACCGTGCGAAAACTTTCCCCGGCGCTCACGATGCCATCCACGGCGTCGAGTTGATCAACAAGGTAATCCGCGTCGATCAACAGTCGCTGGGGCAAACGCCGACCTCGAACCCGGCCACGTTCACCGGTGTTTTCGACTTGATTCGCGCCCTGTTCGCCCACTTGCCAGAGGCGAAACTCCGCGGCTACACACAGCGGCGGTTCAGCTTCAACGTCTCCGGCGGGCGGTGCGAGCGGTGCGAGGGGAACGGACAGCTACGGGTCGAGATGCACTTCCTGCCCGACGTGTGGGTCGAGTGCGACACCTGCAACGGACGGCGCTACAATCCCGAGACGCTCGCCGTCCGCTACCACGGCCGGTCGATAGCCGACGTACTGGACATGTCTTGCGGCGAGGCGGTGAAGCTGTTCGAGAACATCCCCAAAATTCGCCGCCCGCTGCAAACCCTGTGCAACGTCGGGCTGGACTATCTTACGCTCGGCCAGCCGGCCCCGACGCTCTCGGGCGGCGAGGCGCAGCGGATCAAACTGGCCGCCGAACTTTCCCGTCCCGACACCGGAAGCACGCTCTATCTGCTGGACGAGCCGACCACGGGCCTGCACTTCGACGACTTGGCCAAGCTATTGAACGTGTTGAACCGGCTGGTCGATCTGGGCAACACAGTGGTGGTGATCGAGCACAACCTGGACGTGATCAAAACGGCCGACTGGATCATCGACCTGGGACCGGAGGCCGGCGACGAGGGGGGCTACGTCGTCG
>JAUWPQ010000031.1 GCA_030611515.1 Planctomycetota bacterium
GCCGCCCGCGTGGGAGGCCCTTTGATTGGCTTTCGGATTGTAGTTGTTCAATGTCGGGGTGGCAGTTGAACTGCCACCCCAACCGTGTAGTTTGTCGTTCTCAGGCAGGCCCGTCGCCGCCGCCAAACGCCGTAGCCGGCGGCAACCAAGCCCAACAGACCCCAACCTAGCACCCTACGCGTCTGGCTTTTCGAGTGGGGCCAGCGCCGTCTTCACGCATGCCTGTACGCCCTGCCAATCGCGATCTGACAATCGCCCCGCAGCCACGAGATGCGCGGCAGGAGGCAAGGTGGCAAAGAAACTCCGAAATACCGACGGGACTCGTAGACCGGCCTCTGCCCAGTCGTGCAAAACGTGGTCTGTTGGCCCCGCCGCAACAGCACGGCTTGTGATCAGCCTCACGACCACATCGGGCCGTGACGCGTGGTA
Source organism: Planctomycetota bacterium (assembly GCA_030611515.1). Classification (GTDB taxonomy): domain Bacteria; phylum Planctomycetota; class Planctomycetia; order Pirellulales; family Thermoguttaceae; genus JAHIKV01. Next base: position 430 of record JAUWPQ010000031.1, read on the forward strand.
CACCGCCGACGACAGGACAACAGCCGGTCGGCGTTTGATGCCTTGCACCCCGGGAAAATTGATCACCACCACATCACCGGCACTAGGCAATATCCTCGTCCTCCGGATAGAGCCCGCCGGCGTACTGCAAAGAAAAAGCCGTTAGGTCGTGTTGATCCTGTTCGCTCCAGGCGTCGGCCTGATCGACAACGCGGGTCAGATCCTGGAGAATCATCGAGGCCAAGCGGAGTTGCTCGGGCGCGGATAGATCATGGACGTTCGTGGCGAAGACTTCTTGAGCAGTGGTTGCCATTGCGAATGCCTCCTTCCACGACAATTTATCATACCGCGCTTTGGCCCACGAAGACAATCCCCCCGTCCGAGCCACGCATGGCAACCGCGAGAGGGAGGGCGGGGTGGCAGTAGAAGTAGGTCAGGTATCCCGTACCTGACACTTTCACCGCAGCCGATCGTGTCAGGTACGGAGTACCTGACCTACTCCGCTGCCTTTGCCTTGCCGTGGACACGGAGTTTTATTAGAATGGTTTATTATAAGGGTTGTTTTTCACCAGGATCGCGCCGTGTCTGTCGTTACCGAAATAGGCTCTTTGATTACCGTTTCGCCCGGTGTTTGCGGGGGTCGTCCGCGGATCGCGGGGACAGGCGTGTCGGTGCGCCGGATCGCCGGCTGGTACAAGCTGGGGATGTCGCCCGAGGAGATCGCCACGGAGATTCCTCATCTTACACTCGCCCAGGTCCATGCGGCGCTGGCCTACTATCTCGCCAACCGCGACCAAATGGAGGCGGAGATGGCGGCGGAAGAGGCGGAATGTGACCGGCTGGAACGCGAGCACCGTGAGTCCCGGAAAAACGCATGACTGTCCGCCTGTACTGCGACGAGGACTCGCTGCGCCATGCTCTGGTTCTTTCGTTGCGGAAGCGAGGGGTGGACATTCTCACCGCGCTCGAATCCGGAATGACCGGAAAGAAGGACGAGGAGCAGTTGGCGTATGCCGCGGCACGGGGATTGGTGATCTATTCTTTCAACATGGGCGATTTCTGCCGTCTACATGCCCGCTGGCTCGCGGAACAAAGATCCCACGCAGGCATAATCGTGGCCCGGCAGCAGCACTACTCCGTCGGCGAACAGATGCGTCGCCTGCTGCGGCTTGTCGCCGCCAAGACGGCCGAAGAAATGCAGAACCGCCTGGAGTTCCTCAGCGACTGGGATTGAACGTCCCGAAAATGGGACCGCGGGTGGCCGTGATAGCTCTGCTATCGGGGTGCCGCAGGCACAAGAGGGATTCCGCGGGTCGTGAAAAACCTCTTGCGGCTCCGCCGCCCCGATAGCGGAGCTATCGGGGCTACCCCCCGTCCGAGCCACGCATGTCAACCGCGCGTAAAAAACCCGCATCGAATCCGACGCGGGTGTTGTTGTTTAACAATTTGGAATACGGTTACGCCGCCCGTCTCCGCCGCCAAACGCCGTAGCCGGCGGCAACCAAGCCCAGCAGACCCCAGACGAGGATCGTGGCTGGCTCGGGAATAGTTGAGCCTCCCTGGAAGTTGTCAAAGTATACCTCGGCCCCGAAGTCGTCGTAATCGAACTGTATCTGCAGCCATGGATAGGCCAGATCCAGGTAGGCGGTGGTCGTGGTACCGACGGGCGTGCCGTCGATTGAGTACGTGATGTACCCGGCCGTGTCCTGAGCAAACTTCAACTCGTGCCAGCCGACCGACCGGGCTACGGTCGTCTTTACCCACTGACTCGGAAAGTTCATAGACTCTGCATACCAGTAATTGTCTGTCCTGTCCCACCGCTGCCCCATCTGGATGTCGGTCCAGTCGTCCGGGTCGCTAGAGTTTGGCACAGCAGACAACTGAGGTGCTGGCAGCCCAACACCGTAATCATAAAACGAGACGCTTACCCACGGGCTATACTGTCGGTCCAGTGCAGATGCACTAACAAACTCCGGCTTAACGCCGCCCCACCAGTTGGTGGCGGGATCCCCGGCAGCCGTCACCTGCAGGCCCATAAAGTACAACCCGCTGAGGGGCGTGATGGTATGGCCATTGGCAGTTACCGTAGTGTACTGGGTCATCTTGGGGATCGAGGCGGCACCATGCGCGTATTCGATGTTCGCCCAACCCGATGCATAGTCGCCCGTCCATGCTGTTTCAAAGTCATCGCCAAAATGATAGGAGGCCGACGCGATGCCGGTGCCTGCCCATACCAGCCCCATCACGGCCAGAATAATTGCTAACTTTTTCATCTCACTGTCCTCCAGGAAGAGGTTAGTTGTGTTCGCCTCGCCATCGTCCCGCAAAAACGTTTCCGCGGCTGTGATTACTCCGGGAGGCGGATACTGCATTTCTCTACAAGCCTATAGACCGCCGAAGGCCGATTCCTGACAAGCGGAATTAAAAAAATCTTCTAAAACCAAGAAAGTTCCTCCAGAACACCTCTGCGGTGGGGAAAAAAGGCGGTTTTTTGCCACCAATAGGATGGTATCTACCCCGCAATCCGTTTGACAATTATTTTTACGCTGGTTAGGGTAGATATTTCTGTTACTGAGCCGTTGCTCAATGAGTTGGTTGCGTCGTTTCTGGTTCCCGTGCTCCGTGGGAGAACGCCTCGTCGAGATAGGCGAACTTGTCGGGATCGAGGAGATTTTCCGGTTGTTGAGAAATTAAGGGGCTATGTGCGCCACTGTTTGCGGGTAAGTAGTGGCACAGTGGTGGACACGGTGAGTACTCGTAGATGCAGGGACGCCCATAATGGACGCGCACGGACGGGCATATTGGAATGCGGTGTTGCACGTGCTTTTAGACCACGTGTGCCACCCACGGGAACGGAGTGCGCCCTGAGGTTGATGATTTATGATTGCTGATTTCTGATTCGCCTTCCCTGACCTCTGCTCTCTGACCTCTTTTTCGTCGGCATCGTGAAGTTGCACCAACGCAAGAAAAAATACCGGCCGCCGCAAGAAATGAGAGGTCAGAGGTCAGAGGTCAGAGGTCAAAGATTAGAGGCCGGAGATCGGCAATCATCGATCATCAATCATCAATCATCAATCTCCTGGCCCCCGGCCCCCGTCGTGCTGGGCGGCGCGATTCTGGCGGCGGCGTTTGTTTGGGCGTACTGGCCCACGCTGGTCAGCCTGATCGCCACGTGGAACCGCGAGCCGGACTACTCGCACGGATTCCTCGTCGCGCCGTTGGCGGTCTATTTTCTCTGGGTCCGGCGCGACCGGTTTCCGGGCGGAAAAGGGGACAGGTCCAATTTGTGCGTAGCACCCTCCGGGCCGTTCCGGCAAATTGGACCTGTCCCCTTTTCGTGGCTGGACGTTGTTTTCGGATTGGGCTTGATCGCCGCCTGCGTGGCCGCCCGGGCGCTGAGCGCGCACTTCTATCTCGACGCGATCGACGGCTGGTCGATTCTTCCGTGGGTGGGTGGAGTGGTGTTGTTGCTGGCCGGGCGGAAGGTGTTTTGGTGGAGCCTGCCGTCGATCGCGTTTCTGTGGTTCATGGTGCCGCTGCCGTATCGTGTGGAGCGTTGGTTGAGCCTGCCGCTGCAGGGAGCGGCCACCAAGCTGAGTTGTTGGATTTTGCAGGCCCTGGGGCAGCCGGCCTTGGCCGAGGGACACGTCATCTTCCTCGGCGATCACCGGCTGGAAATCGAGCAGGCCTGTTCCGGCTTGCGAATTTTCGTGGGGATCGTGGCCTTGGCGTTCGCCTACGTGATCGTGGCGCGCCGGGCCTGGTGGGAGAGGGCGCTGTTGCTGCTCAGCGCCGTTCCGATCGCCTTGCTGGCCAACGCCGCGCGGATCGTCGCCACGGGCCTGCTCTATCAATATGTTTCGGGAGAGGCGGCGCGGAAATTCTCCCACGACGGGGCGGGCTGGGTGATGATCCTGTTGGCCGCCGGGATGTTCGGGCTGGTGTTGTGGTACTTGTGTCGGCTGGTGCAAGAAGTCGAGTTGGTCGGAGTCGGCGACGTCGTTCGCCGGGAACGAGTTGGGTCGGCGGTGCAACGGCCGCCCCGACACTAGGGCTGGAGTAAAATCGCATGTCCGAATTACAACCGGTGCGGGGGAAGAGCGTCGCCCGACCGGCCACCATTCCGGAACAAAACCTTTCGCCCCAGTTCGTTCTGGACGCGCTGAGGCGCTGGTGGATGGTGGCCGCGCCAATCGGTTTGCTTCTGGCGGCCGCGGGCGGCGCGACGGTCTACCTGCTCTTCGAGCCGGTTTACGAAGCGGCGGCCTGGTTCAAGATCGAAGAACGCACGCCCTTCCTGGCGTTCGAGACCAAGAACGAGGGGCGATCGAATCTGTTTTTCCAAACGCAGATCGAGACGATCCGCAGTCCCTTGGTGCTCGGGCCGGTGATCAAGCGTCCGGAGATCGCCCGCTTGCCGGAAATCGCCCGGCAGCCCAGCAAGGCGGCGTGGCTGGCCAGACAAATCCGCGTGACCTCCGTGGGGAAGTCGGAGTTGTTCCGCGTCCTTTACGCCGGCCCGGACCCGACGGACGCCGCCAGCGTGGTCAACGCGGTGACGGAATCGTATTTCAAGCTCCGCGATCAGAGCGACACCAAACGGAACCAACGGATCATCGACCTGCTGGGGCGGGAGAAGGATAAGCGTTCGAGGGAAGTGTTGCGGTTGCGCGACAACCTGCGCGACTTGGTCAAGGAGGCGACCGGCAAGGATCCCTTCTCGGGTAGGCTGGAAGCGAATTCGCCCCAGAAACACCCGCTGGCCGACCTCGAAAGCCGGCTGATCGAGGCGCAGGTGGAGCGCACGGTGCTGGAGGCGAGGATCAAGGCGACCGAGGAGGAATTGGAGGCGAAGAGGCGGGAAGGGGATTCGTCCGACGGCGGAGAGGACGTGTTGGCGTCGAAGCACGAGGCCGTCTTCCGGGATGCGATGGCCAACAAGATCATCGAGAACAGCGCGGAAGTACAGCAGCAAAAGGCCCTGATCGCCGTCAAACGGTCAAGGCTGATGGATGTTGGAGAGAAATCGGCCCGGGGCAAAAAGGCCGCCGCGTACGTGCGGCTGGCCGATGAGATCCGCGGCGACGAGCAGGCGCTCGACCAATTGCGCGAAGAGTTGAAGCCGCGGGCGCGCCGCGAGGCGGAACTGGCCGTCATCGCCAGGCGGACCGCGATGGGAGCGGCCAAGATCGAAAGACGGATGGAAGAACTCGCCAAGATGCGGTCGGATCGAGATGCCTACCGCGTGATGGAGGAAATGCTTCAGGAGCGTTACGACGAGCAGCGGAAAAACATGGAGCAAAGCAGCGGCGACACCATGGAGTTGCGGTTCAGGAGCGATGAGTTGACCCGAGCGGAAAAGGTGTTTGAACTGATTGCGCAGCGGGCGCTGCAGCTTCAGACGGAGCGTGGGGCGCCCGCCCGGGTCACACTGATGCAGTCGGCAACCCCCCCCGGCGCTCCCGTGGCGGTGTTTCCTTACCGCAACGTGGCGCTGGCCGTTCTGGCATGTTTCTGCCTGCCGTTTGCTTTGGCGGTTTTCTGGGAACGGCTGGTCGGGCGAGTCAGCAACTCCCAATCGCTGGAACGGCAGTCGAATCTTACCGTTCTCGGCGAGATCGTCCACCTGCCGGTGCGTACTCCCATCGTTCACGGTTCCACCAGCGCTCGGATCCGGCACGACTTGAGGCTTTTCGAGGAAAGCATCGACAGTTTGCGCACGAGTCTGGCTCTGTCGGAGGAGCTTGGGGACATGAGGGTGCTGGCGATCACCAGCGCGGCCAGCCGCGAGGGAAAGACCAGCGTCGCCTCGCAGTTGGCGGTGAGCTTCGCCCGAGCCACGGGGCAGCCGCTGCTGTTGATCGACGGCGACATGCGTTGCCCGGACATCCATAACGTGTTTGAAGTTCCCTTGGAGCCGGGTTTGGCTAAGGTGCTTGGCGGCCAGTGCAGCTTGGAAGAGGCGATTGTCACGAGTTGGAGCGACCTGATACACCTGCTCCCGGCGGGAAAACTGGAAGTCAGTCCGCACAGCCTGTTGGGGAACGGGGCGTGGCAGTCGATGCTGGCGAAGATTCCCTCCTGTTATCGGTACGTGTTGATCGATACCCCGCCAATGCTGTCCGCCAGCGAAGCGTTGGTGCTGGCTAAGGCCGCCGACGCGTCGTTGGTGTGCGTGATGCGCGACGTGAGCCGGGTCGACCAAATCCGCAAGATCCTCGATCGGCTGGCGGCTGTCGGCAGCCGCCCCGTCGGCCTGGTGCTCAACGGGGTTCCGGCGAGAGACTATTCGTATCGTTGGGGCAACTACGGCTACGCGCACAAGGGAGGGCAAGGAGCCTGATGGAACATCCGTCGGATACGAATCAATCGCCGCCGGCCGCGCGCCGGCCCGCCGCCAAATCGAAGACCATGCGGATTTTCAACACCCGGCTGTTGGTGAAGACGTTGATCGCGGCCGCCGTCATCGGACCAGCGGCCTATTTCTGGTATGCCGCGCAAGTGAGTTGGACCGCGGAAGCCATGCTCGAGCGGGCCGAAAAACTCGTTGAAGAGAAAGACGACGCCTCCGCGGCGCAATATTATTTCCAGTACTTGAAGCTGCGGCCCGACGACGCCGACGTGCAAGTCCTGCTGGCGGAGACGTTCGACCGCGCCGTCAAGGGCGCGCCGTCAAAGGTCCGGGCGGTCGAATACTATTACCAGGCGATAGGGGTGGCCCCGGCCGATAAGCGGCGCCCTCTGCACCGCCGTTTGGCCGAATTGCTGATCGAGTTGCGGCGATTCGTTCCGGCGGAGGAAGAAGCTCGAGAACTACTCGAACTGGACCAGAACGATCCCCAAGGATGGCGGCTGCTGGCCCTAGCGCTCTACGGACAATCCCGTAGCGGCTCGGTGGGCCGAGACAGGGATCCCGTGCTGGTGAGCGAGGCGCTGCAGCGGGCGCGCGAACTGAATCCGGGCGACGCGGAGATCGCCGGCATCCTGGCCAACGTCTATCGCCACCAGCCGCAACTGCTCGGCGAGGAACAACAGGGCCTCTCCGACGCCGAGCGGCGGAAGTTGGCCGATCAGGTGGTCGACAACATGGTGGCGGCCAACCCGGATGACGCGAAGGCTCTGCTGACCCGCTACCGTTATCGCACCCGCTACCGCTTACCCGAGGCCAAGAACGATTTGGCGGCGTCGCTCGATCACAATCCCGACAATTTGGAGGTCGTCCTGCAAGCGGCTTACCAGGCGCGGCGCGACGCGGAGTCGGCGCAGCGGGAAGGCGGCGAGGCGAAGGACGTCCAAGCATATTTCGAGCAAGCCCGCAAACACTACGAACACGCCATCGAGCTTTCGCCGTCGGAGGAACCGGCATACTTGTGGCTTGGAGAGTTGTACGCCAGGCAGGGCAAGCCCGACCTCGCCGTGGAGACGTGGCGCCGCGGCCTGGAAAAAGGGAACAAAGAGAGCATCGACCTGAACTCCCGATTGGCGGGCCTGTTGATTGCACAAGGACGGTTGGACGAGGCCGATAAGACCCTCGGCGGGCTGGAACGGACGACCGAGAGAATCGGTCCGATGCTGCCTCCGCCCGCAAAGCTGGCCCTGAAACGCTCGAACGATTCGCTACGAGCGAAATGGCTGGTGCGCAAGGGGCGGTATCTCGAGGCGATTCCCCTGCTGCGGCGCGTGGCGGTCGGCAGGCAGAGCGCGGCAGCCGAGGTGGCGCGAAGCCTGCAAGCATGGCAATGGTTGGGCATTGCCTACTCCGCGATCGGCCAATGGGATCAGGCGGCGTTGGCTTACGAGCAGGCCGCTGCGTTGGGGCCGAAAATGGTTTCGCCGCGTTTGCAGGCCGCGGCCGCTTGGGCCATGGCCGGTCGGCCCGACGCGGCCGAAACCTGCTACGAGCAGGCGCTGTCGCTCGACGCCGCCCCAGAGACGTGGATCGCCTTGACACGTGTGCGATTCCAACGGGAGGTTCGCGCGCCAAGGGCGGCCAGAAACTGGGATTCGTTCGACAAGGCCCTGGTTGAAGCCAAAAAATCCCACGAAGAGAAACCGTTTGCCAACGCGTGGCGGCTGAAGTTGCTTGAGGCCGACTACCTCGTCGCGCGCGGCCGGCAGCGGGAGCAGCCCGATCAGGCGATCCGCGACGCCGTCGAGTTGTGCCGCGCCGCCGAACGAGAGTATCCTGATGCGGCGGGTCTATGGCGGGCACTGGTCGCGGCCTACGAGCGGATCGATCGGCCCGCCGACGCCGACCGGGTTCTGAAGCGGCTGGAAGGGATGAAGGGGCAAGCCGGGGTCGCCTGTCTGTTGCAGGCCAGACTCCAGACCGGCCGCGAACAGTATGAACGGGCGCGAAAGACGTTGACCGCGGGCTTGGAAACGTTGCCGGACGAGATGCGCCCCGCCCTGCGGCGTGAACTCGTCCGGATTGCGCTCCGTGAAGGCTGGCCGGACCAGATGCGCGAGCAATTGCTCGAACTTCACCAACAGGAACCGACAAATCTGAAACCGGTGATCCGGCTCGTGGAACTGGCCTTTGAAGCGGGGAAGTTCCCCGAGATCGAACGGTGGGAAAAGGAGCTACGCAAGCTCGAAGGCCCGGACGGCCTGTTCTGGCGGTTTTATCAAGCCCGCCGCTTGTTGGCCGAGGCAAGAGGCCCCGACGACGCCAAGCTCATCCAAGCGTCCAAGCTGCAAGCATTCGTTCAGAATCAGCGTCCGGCGTGGCCGAAAGCCTACTTGCTCCTGGGGCTGTTGTCGGAGGCCCGCGGCAAGTTTGAACAGGCGGCGGAAGCGTATCAAGAGGCAGTCCGCCTGGGCGAGCGGCTGCCCTTGGCCTACCAACGGCTGGTCTCCCTGTTGCTGCAGATGGACCGGGTCGACGAGGCGGACCACTACTTGCTGTTGATGCAAGATCAAATCGCGCCCTCGGAAACGCTGTCCTCTCTGGAAATGGTCGTCGCCGCAAGGCGCGGGCAGATCGATCGCGCGCTGAAAACGGCCCGCCGCGGGGTACAGCAGCGTCCCGAGGATCCGATCGCACGCCTGTGGCTGGGCCAGATGCTGCTGGCCGGCGACAAGATCAAAGACGCCGAAACCACACTGAAGAAGGCGGTTGAGCTGGCGCCCGGCGACACGCGCACCATCGGCGGGCTGTTTGGTTTCTATATCCGCACAAACCGGCCCACTCGAGCCCGCGAAACACTCCAAGAGATTATCGAGAACGAGAAACTAAGTGAAACTCAGCGGGCGTCTATCCTGGCGCGGGGGTACGAACTGTTGGGCGACTGGGAGCAAGCCAAGGCCAACTACCGGAAGGCGGCGCGACTGGATGCGGACGACGCGGCGGCCCAACTTCGGCTGGCCAGGTATCTGCTGCGAACCAGCGCCGGCGAGGACCGTTCGGAGCCAGAGCAATTGCTCCGCGGCGTGCTCGAGCGTTGGCCCGATTCCAGCCCCGCGCGATGGATGCTAGCCGAGTTGCTGGTGGAGCGCGGCGGCGAGCAGCAGTGGCAGGAAGCGCAGCGATTGGTAGAGGAGGCGGGCAAGGACCGCACCGTGCCGGAGGTCGGACGCCGTGTGCAGGCGATGTTGTTGACGCGACGCGGTGGAAAAGAAAATCTCGCCAAGGCAAGGCAAATCCTCGAGGAATTGGTCGTGAGCGGCAAGAAAGCCGTCGCCTCGGATCGGCAGTGGCTGGCCCGGCTTTACGAGATCGACGGCAAGGTGGAATCGGCCCGCCGGCAGTACTTGAAATTGGTGACTCGCGAGAACCCGAGCGCCGCTCACTTGGCTTCCTACGTCGAGTTGCTCCTACGCCACGATCTGTTCGACGAGGCCGATCCGTGGCTGAAAAAGCTGGAGGCGCTCTTACCCGACGAGTTGGGCACGGCGACGTTGCGGGCCCACTGGCTCCGCGGCAAAGGCCAATCCGAGAAAATCGAGCCTCTGGTGGAAGCCCTGGCCGAGAAACTCTTGAAAGACTTGGCAAAGAACAAACCACGGGAGGCGGAACTCTCCTTGAGGATGGGCAGCCTGTACTCCAAAGTGGACCAGAATCAGGCGGCGGAGCGATGGTATCGCCGGCTGGTCGCGCTGGCGCCGGAACGATACGAACCGCTGGCAAGTGCACTGGCGCGGCAAGGTCGGATGCGGGAGGCCGTCGAACTTTGCCGCGGCGCGGCAATATCCGACACCTCCACGCGGCCTGCCCTGATCTTGGCGGTGGTACTGCTGACGGGTAATCCATCCGCGGAAGATTTCCGGCTCGCCGAGCCGATGTTGGCCAAAGCCGCCGCGGACCACAAAGACGACGTGGACCTGCTGTCGGCCTTGGCCGGCGTCCGAGTGGTCCAGCAGCGGATCGATGAGGCGACCGGCTTGTTCAGACGGGTTCTGACGCTGAAACCAACGGACGTCGCCACGTTGAACAATCTGGCGACCTTGCTGGCGGAGCAACCCGGCAAGAGGCAGGAAGCGCTCGAATACATCGAGCGTGCGATAAGGATTGTCGGGCCGCAACCGGGATTGCTGGACACCAAGGGAATGATCTTTGTGTTCGAGGACAAGCCGGACGAGGCCGTGCCGCTGTTGGAGGAGGCGGCCGCGACGCCCCAGGCCGATCCGCGATACCATTTTCATCTCGCGGTGGCCTACGATCGGGCCGGAGAGGCCGAGAAGGCCCGCGCCGCCTTCCTCGCTGCCCGCAAGGGAAATCTTACTCGCCAGGTGCTGACGCCGTTGGACCGGCAAATGTTGGCCGAGTTGGAAAAGAAGTTCGACTGATATGAAATATCGTTGGTTTTTATCTGGAGTCGTTCTGGTCGTCGCCGTGACGATCCTTTCCGGCGTCCTTCATGGACGCATGCGCAATCGCTGGGGACCGTCGCCCGATACACTCTCCGCCGCCAACAAGCTGGCGGAGATGCCATCTCAGTTTGGGGACTGGCGTTTGCAATCGTCCGGAGAGTTGAGCGAGACGGCGTCGAACATGCTGGAGTGCGCGGGGTACATTGTCCGCAATTATGAGAACCAGGCAACCGGCAACGTCGTTGGCTTAACACTCCTGCTCGGGCCCCCGGGACCGATCTCGGTCCACATCCCCGAAGTGTGTTTCGGCACCAGAAACTACAAAATCCTTGGTGAACGAAAGCGGGCGGCGGTCCCCCGCGAGGGAGGAGCGGACGACGAATTTTGGACCCTGAACTACAAAGCCAACAACCTCCGTGGGGATTTGCTCCGGGTGTACTACGCGTGGACCACCGGCGACCGCTGGTCGGCCGTGAACGATCCTCGTTTCAAGTTCGCCGGGCAACCATATCTGTACAAGATTCAGCTTTCCTGTCGACTACAGCCGGGGGCAAACGTGCAGTCCTACGATCCCTGCCGCGAGTTCCTCGAAGAATTTCTGCCGGCGGCCGGGAAGTGTTTGATCGAGCCTTCGAGTAACTAATATACGGTATACAGTCCACCAAGGTCATCATTGCGAGAGCACCATCATGTCGGCCACGAACAGTAGCGTAATCGCTCGGAAACCCCGCCGCACCGTTGCCGCGCCCGCTTGGCGAGTACCGACGGTTGATCTTCTGCGTCCTCCGGCGTACTTTCGCTGGAAGGTAATTCTCGACCGCACGCTAGCGGCCTTGCTGCTGGCGCCGGGGCTGCCGATGATCGTTCTGATGGTCCTACTGGTCCGTTTGACTTCGCGAGGCCCGGGCATCTTCCGTCAGGTTCGCGTCGGCCAGCGCGGCCGGAAGTTCAAGATGTACAAAATCCGCACCATGCGTCACGACGCCGAGGCCGCCAGCGGCCCGGTGTGGACTCAGGCGCGCGATCCGCGGATCACACTGGTCGGTAGAGTGCTTCGCAAGTTCCATCTGGATGAGTTGCCCCAACTTCTGAACGTGCTGAAAGGGGAGATGTCGCTGATCGGGCCGCGCCCCGAGCGGCCGGAGTTCGTCCACGTGTTGGCTGAGGCGATTCCGGGCTATCTGAACCGGCTTGTCGTGCCGCCGGGCGTCACGGGGCTGGCACAACTCAATCTTCCTCCGGATACCGATCTGGATAGCGTGCGCCGCAAATTGGTGCTGGATTGCGAGTACATCCGTCGGGCCGGGCCGTGGCTCGATATTCGCCTCTCCTCGGGTACTTTGCTGCGGATATTCAAAGTGCCCGAACGCTGGCTGTTGTTCGTTTTCGGCCTTCGCAGAGAGGTGACGATTCCGGTAATTCCAAAGGGTGTGTCGTCCGGCGGAAATGGCAACGGCTCGGATCATGCCCCGGCCACGCCGACGAGCGTCCTCATTCAGGCCGCCGCGAAGTCGACCGACGACAACGGCCATCACGGCCATCAACGCAAGGACGCCCATGCTCGTCATGTCCCAGTCAAGCCGCGTTAAAGACCGCCTCAAAAATGCTCAACGTCTTTACGGTCGATGTCGAGGACTACTTTCAGGTCTCGGCGTTCGAGAAACACGTCCGCCGCGACCAATGGGGCCAGTGGGAGAGCCGAGTGGTGTCCAACACCCATCGCATTCTCCAATTACTCGACCGTCATCATGTCCGAGCCACGTTCTTCGTGCTCGGCTGGGTGGCCCAGCGCCACCCTCGGTTGGTGCGCGAGATTCACGCTTGCGGGCACGAGATCGGTTCCCACGGCTACTGGCACCGCCTGGTCTATCAACAGACGCCGGAAGAGTTCCGCACCGACCTGCGGCGGTCGCGCGACGCGCTGCAAGAGACCCTTGGCCGGCCGGTAACCGCGTACCGGGCCGCCAGCTTCTCAATCACCAGGCAATCGCTTTGGGCGCTGGAAATCCTGGTTGAGGAAGGATTTCTGGCGGACTCGAGCGTCTTTCCCATCCGCCACGACCGCTACGGCATCCCCGACGCCGAGCCGGGGCCGCACCGGCTCAAAACTCCGGCCGGCTCGCTGTGGGAGTTCCCGCCGTCGGTGGCGAGGTTTGCCGGGATAAACCTGCCGGTGGGCGGCGGCGGATACTTCCGCCTCTCTCCGCTGCCCTGGACCCTCTTCTGCCTTCGTCGGATCAACCGTATCCGGCGACAACCGTTTATGTTCTACGTGCATCCTTGGGAACTCGACCCCGAACAACCCCGCATCCGCGCGGCATCGCGAACGTCACGCTTTCGACACTGCGTACACCTGTCGCAAAACGAACGGAAACTGGATAGGCTCCTGGCGACATTCCGCTTTGGGCGGCTGTGTGATGTGATTGCGCAAGCGGCATGTTGACCGATTCCTCCATCCGTTCGCTGTACGCTATCGTAGCCTCGCGAGGGACGACTTTATGTACGAGAATGACGCTCCTGCTATGAGTGACAAGACACAGGCATACTCGAATTCGTCGCGGACTTGTTCCCGATTGGTCGTCCTTGTGTCTCTGCTAGCTCTTGCGGGATCGCTTCGCTTCTACAAGCTTGGCGATTGGCCGTTTGCCGGAGACGAGACAGCTACTCTTCAGGAACAATCTTGCTTGTTTGGCGGCGTTGAGGCATCACAGGACACCCAGACTTTTCGGCTGCCCCGCCTTATCCCACTGAGCTACTCCCTCATTCACTTTAGCTGCGCTCTGTTTGGACCAAGTGAATTTGGAAGTCGGGTTGTGGGGGCCATCCTCGGCGCGTTGATAGTTCCGATCGTTTTTCTGTTGCTTGAAGGCTGGAAGGGGCGTCCAACCGCCATAGCTGCATCCCTGATGGTGACGCTCTGGCCGGAACACATATTCCAGAGCCAACAAACCCGCTTCTACATAATAGTGGGCTTCTTCTCATTCCTCTCGGTCCTGGTGGGTGCGTTGGCCGTGCGGCGACGGTCCATCCCGCTCGTGGGCACCACTTGCTGTCTGGTGTTTGCCGCGATTTTGTGCCACACCGTAACCGCCGCCTTGTTGGGCATCATCTTTTTGGGAATGCTTGCGGCATCGTATGCGGAGCGTCAACCGGTTTCTAAAGGCATGATTATGGTTTTCCTCGCGGCGACCGCTTGCATCGCCGGATTCTTCGTTGCGTATGTATGGCCCTTGATGCAAGGATGGAACCAAGGGGCTACGTGGGGCTACTCGATCTCGCACTCCGTACTTGCGTCTGTCAATATGATCGGTTGGCCGATCTTCTTGTTGGCGGCTCTCGGCGGTCTGTACATGTTGTGCGAACGAAACGCGGAGAACTGGTACTGGATCGTTTGTGCCTTGGGGTGGGGTGCGGTCACCGTCGCGCTTCCTCGCATGGTTTCTTACCAACCCGCGTACGCATTTCCATTTGCATTAAGCGTTATTGTTTTGGCCGGCTGCGCAATCGGCCTCCTGTATGAGCGCCTTCGCGAGAGAGGCGTGTGGTTGGCATCAGCGGGCGTAATTCTCGTATGCCTGATGAACCTCCCAAGTCTCGCAAGCCACTATGTTGACGGCTCACGAACCGACCTTCGGACTGCCGCTCGTTACGTGGAAAGGAACTGGATGCCCGGAGATCGAGTCACCGGCTCCTCGATGGGGCGTTTCGGCTATTATGCTCCGAAATGCAGTCCTCGCATTCCGTTGCCTCACGACTCCATCCAGAAACTCGAAAAACTTTCGGCAGGCAATGGTCGGCTCTGGATCGTGGTACAGAGCACCCGAGGCGGCCTGCGCGAGGACTTGCGCCGTTGGCTGGGAACACACTGTTCGCACGAACTCCGGGTACAACGCAAGCGGTTTGATTATCCAGAATACAGTGTCGATGTCTTTTTGCATCGTTAACTCCACCAAGTTAAGACCTCCACCTTCCGTGAACGAAAATGACTCCGCAAGTGATCGGCAAGCCGTTTTTCAGCTTCCGTTTTTTAGTGTGATTGTACCCGTGCGGAACGAGGCCCAGTGGATTGAGCGCACCTTGAGTCAATTGATCGCACAAGACTACGATCCCGGCCGGTTTGAGATACTCGTCATCGACGGCCAATCCACCGACGGTACGCCCGAGTTGATCGGGCGACTGGCCGCTTTGCACGAAAACGTCCGTCTGTTGAGCAATCCCCGGCGGCTCTCCAGCGCTGCCCGAAACATCGGCATCCGCCATGCCTGCGGCGACATGGTGGTGATTGTCGACGGCCACTGCGAGTTCGAGGACGATCGCTACTTGCGCAAGTTGGCCGCCGCCTTCGAGCGGAGCGGCGCCGACTGCATCGGCCGCCCGCAACCGCTGGACATTTCAGGCGCCAGTTCACTTCAGCGAGCAATTGCCGCCGCCCGGTCGTCGCGGCTGGGCCATCACCCCGATTCCCACGTCTACTCGTCCGAGGAAGGTTTCGTACCCGCCGAGAGTGTGGCGACGGCCTACCGTCGCTCGGTGTTCGATACTGTCGGCTATTTCGACGAGACCTTCGACGCCTGCGAGGACGTGGAGTTGAACCACCGCATCGATCGTGCCGGGCTGCGTTGTTTTTTCACGCCCGAGGTCGCGGTCCGCTACGCCCCCCGCGACAGTCTCGGCGGCCTGTTCCGCCAGTTGGTCCGCTACGGCCGCGGCCGCGTGCGGCTGGCGCGAAAGCATCCGGAGACATTTTCATTCGGTATTTTACCGCCGCCGATGTTAGTGTTCGGCCTGATCGCCGGTTTGCCGTTGAGTTTCGCGGCCGTCTGGCTTGCCGCGATCTACGTTGGCGTCGTCGTCGTTTACGCCGCCATCGTACTGGCCGGTTCGGCTTCGATCGCATTGCGCCGGTGGAACTTCCGCCTATTGCTGCCATTGTCGATGGCATTTCTGACAATCCATCTCGCCTCGGGGACGGGGATACTCTTGGAATTGATTCACCCGCGGCATTACATCGTCATGGTTGAAAACGCGTGAATATGAACATAGTTGTCTTGTCGCTACTAGTGCTTTGCACTGTGTCAGTCGCCATCGCAACGTTTGTGTGCCTATACCATCTCAGCCTCATGTTTTTCGCCCTCTTCTCCAGGAGCCAGAGACGTTCGGGCGCCGGCACGCGCTGCCATTCGTTTGCGATCGTCATTCCAGCGCATGACGAAGAAGCAACCATTGCCTTAACTCTGGACTCTTGTGCGGCACTAGAGTACCCGAAAGACAAGATTGCCATTTATGTCATTGCTGACAATTGCTCGGATCACACGGTGGAAGTTGCCGCAGGCTATGGAGTCACGTGTTTGGTGCGGAATGACGAAGCACGGCGAGGCAAAGGCTATGCCCTGGAATGGGCTTTGCCGCAAGTTGTCGCAGACGGATACGACGCCATTGTGGTGTTGGATGCCGATTGTGAGATTGACGCCCGCGCTTTGAATGTCTTCGACGCGCATCTGGATAGTGGCGAGCGCGTGCTCCAGGCGGACTACGTCGTGGCGAATCCAGATCAAAATGCCAGGACATACGTCCTGGCGCTGGCCAACACATTGGAAAACGACTGTTTCTACGCGCCGAAATCAGCTCTGGGCATGGCGGTCTTGCTGCGGGGTACCGGCATGGTGTTTCATCGGGACGTCCTCATCCAGTTTCCTTGGCACGCTAGATCGATTGTCGAGGATGTAGAATATTCCTGCCGATTGCTTTGGGGAGGATACCGGATATGTTTTGTGCCAGAGACTCGCGTGATTTCCGCTTTCCCGGCAGCACGCAGTCAACTTGCGATCCAGCGGGCCCGATGGATTGGAGGCGGAATCCGGTCGGTGGCTGCCTGCGCTCCACAATTGGTTTGGGAAGGAGTTCGTACGGGACGAGTCGTGCTCTTCGACGCCGTTCTGACCATGCTGATCGCCAGTCGCCCTCTGGTTATCGCGCAGTTCGTGTTGTCGCTTCTACTCGCGATTCTCTGCTGGCAGGTTTCGCCCGCGGCGTGGTCTGCCATACTGCTCGCGTGTTGCCTCGTGGTTGCCGCGGGCTACATCGTGTATGCTGCAACGGGTGTGATTCGGCTTGGCATTTCACGGAGGCGCATCTGGCTTCTTGCATGTACTCCTTTGAAGGTCGTGGAATATCTTTTCGTCGCATTGAAGTCGCTGTTTCGGTATGGCACGGATGGTTGGCAGCGAACACCTCGCACTGATTAACCACTTGCTTTGCATATCCCCGGTGCTCCGGAAATAACCAATGGTTGTCGTTCACCTCACTGCCTCCCGTTTCTTCGGCGGACCCGAGCGGCAGATGCTCGAACTGGCCAAGGCCCTGCCGTCGGAGATTCGGTCCGTATTCGTCTCGTTTGCGGAAACGGGGTTGTGCCAAGCGTTCCTCGACAAGGTCCGCCAAGACGGTTTCGAGGCAATCGCTCTGCGACACGACACGCCGCGACTGCTGGCCGCCCTGCGGGAACTCGTGAGTGTGCTGCGCCGTGTGGGGGCCGACGTCGTCTGTTGTCACGGCTACAAGGCCGGCCTGCTCGGACTCTTGGCGGCTCGACGGCTCGGAATTCCAGCTATTGCGGTCTCTCGCGGCTGGACCGGCGAGTGCGCTCGCGTCCGTCTTTACGAGGCCCTCGACCGCCGCGTACTACGCTGGATGGACAAGGTCGTCTGTGTATCGGAAGGGCAAGCGGCAAAGGTCCGCCGGGCGGGTGTCCGCCCTGACAAGATTACAGTGATCCACAACGCGATTCGCCCCGAGCGGTTTGGAAACCCCGATCCCGTCTATCGTGAGCAATTGCGGCGGATGTTCGGTGCGGAAAAGTGGTCGGTGGTCAGTGGTCAGTGGTCAGAAGGCGGAAAAGGGGACAGGTCCATTTTGCCGGAACGGCCCTCCGGGTGCTGCGCACAAAATGGACCTGTCCCCTTTTCCGGCCCCGACATAATCGTCGGCGCGGCAGGCCGCCTTAGCCCGGAAAAGGGCTTCGATGTTTTGATTGACGCGGCCGCCGAGGTGCTCAAAAGTAGTCCGCACATTCCGTGTGCGGCCCCCACTTCCCACGCCCCACGTCCCTCACCCCTCGCCCCTCTTCCGTCGATTGGCTTCGTCCTCTTCGGCGACGGTCCCTTGCGCGAGTCGTTGGCCCGGCAGATTGCGGCCCGCGGGCTAGAAGGCAAGTTCATTCTCGCCGGATTCCGCTCCGATTTCGACCACTTCCTCCCGCATCTTGACCTCATGGTGCTCCCTTCCTTTAGCGAGGGCTTGCCGAATGTGGCGTTGGAGTCGTTGGCGGCGGGCGTCCCGGTGGTGGCCACCGCCGTCGGCGGCACGCCGGAGGTGATCGAAGACGGATTGACCGGCTACCTGGTCCCGCCGGGCGACCCGGCCGCGTTGGCCGAACGAATGATTTCGGTCCTGTCCGATCGCGCAATCCGCACACGATTCGCCGCCCAAGGCCGCGACTCCGTCGCTCGACAGTTCTCCTTCGACACGCAAGCCCACTCCTACGTGCAGTTATTTGAAAAACTCATCCCATCTCCACCCGCAACTGAGCAGACACGCGGTCAAGATATGTTTCGGAAGCATGACGACCTGATTTCCATTATCATTCCAAGCTACAATCGCGCCGACGACCTACGGCATTGTCTTTTCAGCATCAAGAGTCAAGTTTACAAACTATTCGAAGTGATTGTTGTGGACGATGGCAGCACCGATCATACCGGTCCCATGATGAAGGAGGAATTCGCCGAATTCGGTTATATTCGATCTCGACGCACTCTTGGTCCTTCGTATGCCCGCAATGTGGGCATAGACAATAGCTCAGGCAAATTTATTCTGTTTTTGGATAGTGACGCGAGACTGCAGCGCACCGACATCCTGGAATGCTTCTTGCGGTTCTTCGATGAGCATTTGCGCGCCGGCATGGTGGGAGGTCAGATCGACGCCGTGAATAGTCCCACGCATCTTGTTGAGGGCCGTTTGATTACGCTCTTCGGAGACAGTAGAGCACTTAGGATCCCGGCCGTCACTGGGAGCTTCGCCGCTTGTGATTACCTTGCCACCTGCTGCTGTATGGTCAGACGAGAGGTAGTCGAGCGAATCGGCGGATTTGACCCGTTGTATGGATTCGGCGCCGAGGACAAGGATTTGGGCTATCGGGTTCGGATGGCCGGCTACGAGAACTACCTCTCCGCAGACTGTTCTGCGGAACATTATCACAGCACCACCGGTCGGAGCGACCACGAAACCTTTCTGTACATCAAGACGCGCATGCGTTTCGTTCTCAAGTGCCTCCCGCGTCACCGGCGGCTTCTTTCGGCTTCTTTCTGGCTGTGCTATGTTTTGCTTTTCTATCCTCTTTTGCCGTTGAAGCTCGCAGTTGCCGTGATCCGCGGGAAGGCTGTGGAGAAAGGACATTTGACTAGTGGCTTCTTGACGTGCCGCGCGTTGTTGGAAAACCTGCTCTCGCTTCGGCCAACCATCGCCTCTCGAAAAACAGATTTCCTCAAGTGCATGGATGCGCCAGACTTCGAGGTGATCCGATACGGAGAAATGCAACGCAAATGTCCATCCTGAAGAAAAACATGAAGCACGTCTTTTCGCATCTACCCTGTTCTGTCAGGAAAGGGCTGGGCAAGTTTTATGTCGCCCATAAGAGACGCCAAATCGAGCGATCGAGTACCCCAGTCGGTCTCACGTTCTTCGTCACCAATCGCTGCAACGCGCGATGTGCTCATTGCTTCTATTGGCAGGAACTCAACCAACCCGGCGACGAGCTTTCTTTGAGCGAGATTGAACGGATCGCCGCTAGCCTGGATCGGCCCGTGCATCTGTCGTTGACCGGCGGCGAACCCACCTTGAGACTGGACCTCTTGGACATCTGTCGCGTGTTTCGCCGCGTCAACAAATGTCGGAACATGGCCTTTGCCACCAACGGATTCTTGCCGGATCGTACGGTTGCCGTCTGTAGCAAGATCCTGGATGAGCTTCGTCCGGAATCCTTGGCGGTGCAGGTCTCTCTTGATGGACTGGAGGAAACCCATACGAGAATCCGAGGAGTCAAAAATGGATTTAAGAGTTCGATGGCAACCCTTGATCGATTATCCAATCTCGCACGGGAGGACGCCACCTTCTCCGTGGCGGTCTCCATAACTCTCCAGAAATGTAACATTAACGAAGTCGACAGAATGATCGAATCCTTGTTGCCTTTCCGAGTGCCGATACGATTCGCGATTCTCCGTGGCCAGAGTTTTGGGACATACGCATTGCCCAAATCCATCGCAAACGACATTGATCCCAAGGATCAACAATGCCCCGTGGTTAATCTGGATACGCTGGAGAGCGCCTTCGCGAGAATAGGTGCTCTCAACGATGCGGCGCCGTACAAATTCTGGAGTGATTTACAGCAAAGGAAAATCGAGGTGTCTTTAAGAATCATGAGGGAGAAACGCAAGCAGTGTCACTGTTATGCGGGAGCGGTGGACGGTGTCTTGTATCCAAATGGCGACGTGGCGCTTTGCGAGTTGACGAAGCCCGTCGGAAACGTCAGGGAGTTTGCCGGCAATTTCAAGGCCGTTTGGAACTCTTCGAGGGCGGCAGAGGCCCGAGAGAAGATCAAGCATTGTTTTTGCGTCCACGGATGCAGCCTGATCACAAGCATAATGTTGAATCCCGACACAATCGCATTGGAATGAACCATTCGACCAAGGAGTCGGGGACATGATCGGACAGTGAATGACCAAGATCGCCTTTGTAATCGACGTCTTTCAGCCGCCCACCTCGGGCACCATCCGGCATCTCAGCCAAGTCATCAAGTGCTTGCCACGAGATCATTATCATCCGTACTTGTGTCTCATGACGGCCTCCGAGGAATTCTTGCGGTCGTTTAACCTGTGCCCTGTATACGTGATCGGTATTACGTCTTTTTTCCACGCGCGGAGCTATAGCAGGCTTTACCGGTTTGCACGGTTTCTCCGGGCGGAAAAGATCGACATTGTGCAGACTCACTACAGGGACTCGAACATCGCTGGAATCATCGCGGGCAAATGGGCGGGCGTCCGCGCCGTTGTTTCGACGCGCCGCAATCAAGGATATTGGCACAACGGATTTGAACGGACGCTCCTTCGCCTGTTGAATCCTTTGGTGACGGCCTTTCTGGCCAACTCGAAAGACACCCGGGAATGGCTGGTACGCGCGGAAAAGGTGCGGAAGGAAAAGGTGCATGTGATTCACAACTGCATCGACGATGACTTCGGTATCTCCAACAACGGAGCCGCAAGAGAACACTACCGGCAAGAACTCGGGGCTTCCAAAGATTCACCCGTCATAGGCATCGTGGCGAATCTCCGGCCAGTAAAGGCGGTTGACGTGTTCCTGCGAGCCGCAAAGATCGTCGGCAAGCAACGTCCGAAGGCCATTTTCGTGATTGTGGGAGAGGGTAAGCTTCAAGGGGAATTAGAGCGGCTGGCAAGTCATCTGGGCATTCGTGAAAAGACCGTGTTTCTCGGACGGAGACTGGATGTTCCCGGCTTGCTCAGCGCGTTCGATATTGGTGTTTTGTCGTCAAACACGGAGAGCTTTTCCAATGCGCTCGTGGAGTATATGGCTGCGGGGCTACCGGTCGTTTCCACGGATGTAGGCGGTGCCCGAGAGATCGTCGACGACGGCCGCACCGGCTTACTCGTCCCGGCCGGGGCCCCGGAGATCATGGCCGAGCGGATCAGCCGCCTCCTGTCCGATCCCGAACTTCGCCGGACCTTGGGCGAGAACGCCCGCCGGCATGCCCGCACGGCCTTCGACGAAAACCGCATCCTCGACCAGTACGCCCGCTTCTACGCCCGACTGGCGGGACAAAATGGCTTTCCTAGAACATGAGTTCTTGCATAATCGAAGACGTTCAGCAAGATTGGCGTTGCCTTGACGCCGAGGACTTCGCCGCGCCGGATGGCGTGCGGCTTGTTTCCCACGAGGAGTTTACCTATCGCCCGGGATTCGAGAGCGTCGAGTACGTTGCTCCGGGATGGTTTGTGTCGTTGTTCCGCTTTTTTCGACCGCTGTTTAATCTCCTTTACGCGTGGCGGCTGTTGCGGCACGCGAAACGGGATACCGTTCTGATCCTGAGCGGCAGTTGCCAATTATGGCTGTTTGTCGGGCTTCTGAACAGGTTTATCATGCTCCGCACCCGAAAGATACTGCTTTGGGACGTTTTCGTTGAGGTCAAGGACGGTTGGCGACGGGCAATCATGAGCGCGGCGATGGCTTCGTTTCGACTGAGTGTGCTCTGGTCCCGGAAACAGATTGAGCCACATGCCGAGTGGCTGAAGTTGTCCAGAGAGCGTTTCGTATTCCTTCCCTACAAGGCCAATCATTCCAAAGGGCCGGCTTACGACATTCCAATCGGCAACTACGTGTTCGCGGGCGGCAACGGCAAGCGAGACTATAGAACCTTGGCCGAAGCTGTTCGTGACACGGAAATACCGGTCGTCATCAGCGCCACCGATCCGGCCGTCCGAAACCAAGTTGAAAAGCTACCTAACGTGATAGTCTTGGCGGCCTACGAGCCAGCCTTTGCCCAACTTCAGGCGGGTGCCCGTTTCATCGTCGTTCCGATGGCCGACACGGGTCTGAAAGGCGGTGGCGAGGCCAATATGTGCAACGGCATGTGGCACGGCAAGCCAGTCATCGCCACCGATCGCATGGCGGCCGAGGATTACATTATCGAAGGTGAGACCGGATACATCGTGCCGCCCGGCGACGCCGCCCTGCTCCGTCGCCGGATTCTCGAATTGTGGAACGATCCCGACAAATGCCGCGAGATGGGACGGAAGGCAAAGGCACACGTCGAAGCCAATTTCACCCACGAGGCGTTCATTCGGCGATTGTTGCGGCTGGCTAAGCTTTGCGGAGGATTATCTCAGTGAGTGTTCACACAACCGCCGCGATACGCGCTAAACGCAGAATCGCCCGGACTCTTCTCCGTATCTGGCCAACAGACACCGGACTGTGGCGGATTAAGGAATACCTCCCGGGGACTGCTGGCCTGCCGCACGAAATGGTTACCAAACTTCGGGGATTTCCACTTCGACTGCAATTTCACCCGCACACATACCTTGGCTGGTATCTCTTCTATCGCGGGATTTATGAGGAACGGGTAGTGCGTATGTGCCACCGTCTGTTGCGACCGGGAATGACATTTGTTGATGTAGGTGCAAATATTGGTCTTTATTCGATAGTTGCAAGCAATGCGGTCGGGCCAAACGGGCGAGTCATTGCCATCGAACCACAGCCGAACTTGGCAGCAATGACCGCCAAGAATGCAGCGATCAACTCCCAGCACAACATCGACGTGAAGGCGTGCGCGTTAGGCGAGAGAGCCGGTGATGCGACACTCTATCAGCCGTCGACAACGAACGACGGTGCTGCAACTCTCCAGCTTTGCACCCACGAGAAGTCCTTCGGTGAGCCTATGGGTGTCACGATCGAAACGCTGTCGAGCGTTCTCCGCGAATTCAAGCTCTCAGAAGTTGGAGGTATAAAGATTGATGTCGAAGGCGCTGAGCTTGCAGTGCTTAAAGGATTTGCCGAGGAACTGGCTGCATGCCCTCCGGAGTTCATTACTAAGGTGGCCCCATTCGTCTAGACCACGGATTACGAATTCTTAGATGGAGGGATTAGCGGCCCGCGAAACCCATTCCAAAGGTTTCGCACGGCCGCAGAGCCACCCACCCACTTTGGGTACATGTTGATTTTCCCGTTT
>JAUWPQ010000252.1 GCA_030611515.1 Planctomycetota bacterium
AAACGGGAAAATCAACATGTACCCAAAGTGGGTGGGTGGCTCTGCGGCCGTGCGAAACCTTTGGAATGGGTTTCGCGGGCCGCTAATCCCTCCATCTAAGAATTCGTAATCCGTGGTCTAGACGAATGGGGCCACCTTAGAACGAGGTCTACAAATGGTGCGCAAATGGCTGCTTTTACGATATATGCTTGAATGCTTCTAAAGTCTTTGGCGAAATCCCAGAAACCTTTAAGAGCAGACTCCATTGCCGGTTCTCCCTCTGGGGCAAAGCCTAATCAGGCATAACGGTAATACGGCCATCTTTCGCCACAGTGATGATATCCTTGGCAGAACGACCATTCTTCCAGGTGGCGCGTAAAATATATTTGCCGTAAAGTGGTCTCGGCCGTCCGGCATTGATCATAATCTTTTGCGGTTTCCAACCATTCAAGGGGAGGTTATTGTTCGTGAAATAATCGTAAATCTCCTCATCAACGGCTGAAACCAAATGTATAGTTGCCCCAAGAGGTTCGCTTATAAATGTAACGGAAAATCTCAAGAATTTCGGAGCCCCTGAGTTAGCACCTTGTTTTCCGTTTTTCTTAGCCAAATCCGACAGATTATTTTGATACAGTTGCCTAATCGTTTCGCCTCGTTTTAAGAGAGCTTTAGAAAGCTCGTTCTCATTCATATTGCCTCTTTGAATGAGTCTAAGCATTTCGCCAATCTCCGATTCCACGTCTCGCAAGATTGGACTCCAGAAACGTCTCTGAGAACGATCATTTCGATAGCGACGAATCAGCGTGACTTGAAATTGTGCCTGAAGGGGAATTTGCCATGTATCCGGACAGTCACAGCCAACATAGCCCAGAAAATATATTAATGACGGCTCGTCCCAGATAAACTTTGGTGGGTCAACCGGTGCGCCCCCTTGTGCTATAAGGTTCTCCGTCAACTTTTGTAAACTCCGTTGAGAAATGTCTCCGAATGCAACCTGACAATGAGAAATCGCAATTACCACGACCATCAACTGCAAAACCGGCTTTAAGCGTAGCATTTGATTACCTCTCCGTTTGTTGGCGAAAAAGCATAAAAGAAGTATGGTTTCCCGAAAAGCAGACATGCGGTAGTGCAAGATTTGAGTGAACTGATAGTACCATCGTACCCCTTCTTGATCCAGGGTACAAGCACCCTTCTGGTCTGGATCGGGGATCGGGGGGGATCGGGAGACACGAACCGATATTGTATTCTGGGCAGGACAAGTAACATTTGTGATTCTCGCTCACCGATCCGGAGTCGAACGAGACGACTGGACGTTCGACCCCCGCCGGGTGCCATGCTGACTTGTCCAGCAGTGCCCCTTTCTGCATGACGGGAACGCTTGATCGTTGACTTGTTAATCCGTCGCTCTCTTTGTTCGTTTCCGGCAGTTTTATTCCTAAGTCCTTTGTGTCATTGAACTTAGGAACACTCCGCCGTCCTGCGCGAGCACTTTTACGGCCTGCGCGAGTACTTTTACAAGCTGCAAAAGCACTTTTACGGCCTGCGCGAGCACTATTACGGGCTGCGCGAGGGCTCAGCGCTTAGCGCCAAGAGCTCAGAGCTTAGCGCCAAAGGCTCCGCGCTTAGCGCCAAGACCTCCGCACTTAGCGCCAAGAGCGATTACGTCGGCAACCACCGCTTGCGCAGTTGCGAAATCCATCATCTTGGGCCGCGTTGTCCCTTCCCGCGACGCCAGGGGGACAGTCCCATTTTCGTGGCGGGCAAGTCAATTCGCCCGGCAACGTTCCTCACGCCGCGAAAATTGGGACAGTCCCCGGTGAGTGCTTTTTTGGAATCGTCCGGCGTGAGCTATCGGTTCTCTACCTGAGAGCATCAAGCGGCCTAAGCCGCATGGCCGAAAGCGCCGGCAGTAGTCCGCCGAGCAGGCCCATCGATAGGCTGAGCAATATGCCGGTGGCGATGATTTCGGCGTCTACCGCCAATTGCAGGACGATGAACTTGCCGCTTCCGTGTCCACCGACCACGCTGCTGGCCGTCCAGCCGTCGCTGAGCGAGCCGATCGCGCAGCCGAGCAATCCGCCGACCATCGCGATCAGCAGCGACTCGAGCAGGAACGAGACGAGGATTTGTCGGCGGTTGAAGCCGAGCAGCCGCAGCACACCGATGTCGCCTTCCCGCTGGCTGACGGCGGCGAACATCGTGTTCATCACGCCGAAGATTCCGCCGATCGACATCACTATCGCCAGAAAACCGATGGCGTAGGAGAACTGGGCGCTCGTCTCGGAAAGGTCCTTGTAGAAATCGAGTTCCACTTTTGGATTGAGCGCGGCTTTTTCGTAGTCTTCGGCCAGAAACGTTTTCAGGCGTTTGGCGGCCTCGGCGTCTTTGGCGCGGAGCACCAGAGTGGTGTAGTTTTCCTTGCCGAACACCGCGGCGGCCAACGATCGCTTGGCCCAGATTTCGGAATTGAAGATCGAGTCGGCCGAGTCGAGCACACCCACGACGATCCACGTCCGGTCGCCGAGCGTGAAGGTGTCGCCGACGTCGAGGCGGTCGGGGTTATTGGCCGCGGCGAGTTGTTCCGCAGTGCGGTCGCGTCCCAGTTCGCGGGCCACACCCTCGCCGAGCACCGCCTGGATCATCGGCGCGGGAGTGTTGCCGTTGTTGCCGTCGGCCGGCGCTTCCTGAACACCCGCCTCGGAGAACCAACTTCCGCCGGGCAACAGTTCGAGGTCGTGTATCCAGGCGGTCAGTCGAGGATCCTCGATCCCGCGGAGTTGGAGGATGCGGCGTTTCGGCCGCCCGCCGGAAGGGGTCGGCGCCGATTGAATGGCCACCATGAATGCCTCGCGGCTGGCCAACGGCCGGCCTTCGGCCCGGGCGACTTCGGGCAGGTTCTCGATCTCCGAGAGGTCGCCGATCGGAAGGTTGCTGATCACCTCGTCGGTCGCGCCGTCGGAGAGCACGAGCACGTTGTCCGGACGGCCGGTCCCTTCGGTCATTTTTTTCATGCCGCCGACGAAGGCCATCATTACCGTCAGCAGGGCGATGACGGCAGTGAAGGCCAGCGCGGTCATCAGCGTGGTCTTCCAGCGGACCGTCAGGTTGCGCAGGTTGTAGCTCAGCGGGATTTTTCCAATCCCCCAGAGCAGCAGCATCAGCGCGACGGCGACGGCTAAAAGTTCCAGGATCATTATGCCACCTTCGAGAACACTTCGGCTACTTTCACGTTTCTGGCCGTCCAGGCGGGCATAAAGCTGCCCAACAGCGCGGCCAATCCGCCGACGACCGGCCCCCACCAGAACGCATCGGCCGGAACCATGAACCGATCGAAGAATCCGATGGGAAATGCGATTCCGCCCATCCACCAATTGATAACGCCGTAGCTAAGCGCGGCACTGATCAGGCCCGCGCCGGTGCCCAACAAAAGCGATTCACCCAACACCAGGACCATGATCTGATAGGGCCGAAAGCCGAGCACCTTCAACACCGCCAGTTCCAGCCGGCGTTCACGCACGCTGATGCTGATGGCGTTGGCGATCACCAGCAGGATCGTCGCCAGACAGGCGGGAGCCAACATCCAACGCATGGCCCAAATTAGGTCGCGGAACATCTCCAACATCGAGGCCAGCCCGGAGGCCATCGTTTCGCAGCGGACGGCCGGGTTGCTCAACTCGGGAGAATTCTCGATCTGCGACGCCAGACGGGTGAACGCCGCCGAGTCGGCGACCTTCAGCACCATTAGGTTCAAGCTCCGATCGGCCAACGGATGTTTCTGGCCGTTGTGGGTTCGGGGATAGGCGTCCAACTCGTTGTTGTAGTATTCGCGGTTGAAGACGGCCATGGTGTCGTAGCGGCCGGGCGGAAACGCGCCGACGATCTCGAACTCCAGATCGAGACCCTTGGTGATCGAGACGCCCGTCAACTTGAACCGCTCGCCGATCCGCTTGTTGGTGGTTTTCAGATGGTTTTGGCCGACGATAATTCCCCGCGGAGTGTCCTTCAGTTTGGCGACGTCGGCGAGCACTTGGGCTTCTTGGGCGTCGGGCAACGATTCCAGCCCATCCATCATCGTGGCGAACTTGCCTTCCTTCACCGCGGCTATCTTGTCCGGATCGCAGGCTATGGAAAAGATCACGTTTTTGCTCGAGGGATTCTTAGGGTCGAGCGTGCCGATGTAGAATTGCCAGGTCATCGAATCCAGCGGTTTCACGTCGCCGGGGTTCCTCGCGGCCCCGCGGCCGAGGACTTCGGCGTAACTGAGCGGCATGTGGCTGGGCGCGGACCACCGCTCCGTCACCATCGCCTGGAAGTTCTCGCTCTTCTCGGTCGTCACGATGTTCAGCAGCCAAAGGATCGACCAGACCATGGTGACCACGAACACCAGGACGATCGTCACCAGCGAAGTAAGCGACGACCGCAGCGGGTTGCGGCCGATGTTGCGGAAGATCAGTCTGAGGTATTTCATGGGGAAATGACGAATGTCGAAAACTAAATGTCGAATGACAGACGCACGGCGCCTTGGGGCTTCGTCATTGTGATTTCGACATTTCTTCGACATTCGTCATTCGACATTCGTCATTCATTCGACATTCATTCGACATTCATTCGACATTTTGATTTCGACATTCGACATTCGTTATTTGTGTGAGTGTTTTTCATTCACGGTCGGTCTGCTCCACCAGCAGCCCCTTGTCGAGGTGCATCAGCCGGTTTGTCCGTTCGGCGGCGCGTGGGTCGTGGGTGACCAGGAGGATCGTTTTTCCCAGCGTTTGGCGCAGCTCGCAAAGCAAGTCGAGGATTTCCTTGGCGGAGTGGGCGTCGAGATCGCCGGTCGGCTCGTCGGCGACGATCAAGGTCGGGTCGGTGACGATGGCCCGGGCGATCCCCACCCGCTGCTGCTCGCCGCCGGAGAGCTGCCCGGGGCGATGGCGGACACGGTTGGACAGGCCCACCAGTTCCAACGCGGTTGTCACCTGCTGTCTCCGCTGGGCCGCCGACAGGGGCAGAAGCAATAGCGGCAACTCCACGTTCTCGTAGGCGTTGAGGACCGGCAGGAGGTGGTAAAACTGAAAAATGAAGCCGATGTTCCGGGTGCGCCAGCCGGCCAGTTCTCCCTCCGACATCGAGGAAATCAACCGGTCGCCGACCCGAACCTCGCCCTGGCTGGGCTTGTCCAGTCCGGCGATCAGGTTCAGCAGGGTCGTTTTTCCAGAGCCGCTGGGGCCCATCAGACCAAGAAATTCCCCTTCCGTCACGTCCAACGTCACACCATTGAGCACGTCCAGCCGCTCGCTGCCGCGGCGGAAAAACTTGTGAACTCCGTGAACGCGAACGATCGGATCGTTATTGGTTGGGTTGTTCATTGGGGTTCGGGGTTCGGGACTCGGGGTTCGGGGGTTCGGGATTGGATATGCGTGTTTTATTGGTTTGCGTCTCCTTCCGAACCCCGAGCCCCCAATCCCGAACCCCGAGTCCCCATCATCTTGCCATTTCCACGTGCCTTGTTTCCCGCAAAACGGTCACCTTTATTTCGCCGGGGTATGTCAGTTGGTGCTCGAACGCGGCGGCGATTTCGTGACAGATTTTGGCGGCCAATTCGTCGGTGGTCTCCTTGGCGCTGACGATAACCCGCAACTCGCGGCCGGCCTGGATGGCGTATGCCTGTTCCACGCCGGTGAACTTGTTGGCGATCGACTCCAGTTCTTCCATCCGTTTAACGTATCGTTCGAGGGTTTCGCGTC
>JAUWPQ010000029.1 GCA_030611515.1 Planctomycetota bacterium
CTCGGCGAATCGACGTAAGAATTAGTTGGCGAAATCGGGAATTTTTTCCAGTTAATTCGAGCCGGAAAATCGACCGTAACCTGAACAACACCTTATGCTTGCGGCGAGACGACCGAAAACCTTTCGCCAGCCCCCGCCTGCGAGGTATGCGCGACGAGGTCATTCTACCAGCCGCAAACGCCTAAAAAAAGGCTGTTTTCTGGCCGCCGGAGTTTTCGCCTTTTTTGCATGGGGCTATGGCGGGTGCAAAAACCGCTTTTGGGCGGGTCAGTGGGCAGTGGGCAGTGGCCAGTGGGCGGAGGACGGAAGGCGGAGGGCGGAACAAATCGCTCGGGATGCGCGGCATGGGCTATCGCGAGTACGTCCTGCCGGACTGCCAACACGGCGTCGGCTTGACCGAAGTGGACCACCGCCCGACCCTCACCCCCTACCCCTCCACTGAAGGGGAAAGGGGAGACTTTTCAATCACGCTCTGAGATAAACTCGAACATCGCCACCCAGAAGTCTGACTTGCCAATGCTCGACGGCGCTTGTAGAATACAGAACTGGCGGTGGCCGCTGTTTTTTTCTTTGGAAACTGCGGCTGCGGTCACTAGCGGACTGTCAACGGGTCAGTCCATGGCGCGGCGCTCGAAAGATGGGCAAGAAGCGTCGCCGCAGCGTTCGGCCGTTCGCGTTGGCCGGACGTGGAAAGCTGGTTGACCGAGTGCGTGAATTATCTCTTATTTTCCCCGTTTCTTTCCGGTTCGCGTTGTCGCGTGAACCAAGGAGCCCGTTATCATGAGCATTGGACATTGCGCAACGACTGACGTTGGACTGCCTCGGGAGGTGGCGCTTCCCGCGGCCGAGGTCCAACCCTTGCAGCGGTTGGCGTCGGTGCGCCGACTGCAAGGACTTTCGCGCCGCGCGGTGGCGCGACGACTCAACCTGGAAGTCGAGCAAGTGCGTGAGCAGGAGCAGGCCGCCAGCGATCTGACGCTGAGCGAGTTGTACGCCTGGCAGAAGGCGCTGGAAGTGCCGGTCGCCGAGTTGCTGGTCGAGGCCGATGCTTCGCTGGCTTCGCCGGTGCTGGAACGATCGCGATTGGTGCGGTTTATGAAGACGGTGCTGGCAGTCCGCGAGCGCTCGAAGCAGGAGTCGATCCGCCGAATGGCGGAGACGATGATCGGCCAACTGGTCGAGATCATGCCCGAGTTGGCGGAGGTTGGCCCGTGGCACGTCGTGGGCCGGCGGCGGCGTCTGAGCGAGTTGGGCGTGGCGGCCCAGCGCCGTCTCTCGGACGACGTGTTCATCGATCGAGAGAGTTAGCGCGTATTGCACCGACGTGTTGGTGGTCGAGATGTTCAAGGAAATGGACTCCCGATTCATGCATTGGGTGCTTCGTGCGTTGCTCGGCTGGCGTCCGACGCCGCTGGAGGGCATACCCGTCCATCAGATTCACGGTCGCCGCGACCTGCTGATTCCGGCCCGCCGCGTCGAGGCCGACGAGTATATCCCCGGCGGCGGGCACATGATCAACGTTACCCATGCGGGAGAGGTAAATACATTCTTGCGGAATACGACACGAGGGCTATTCAAACAATGAGGGCAATGCTTTTCGCATCCAATCTCGAACGGCTTCCGCGGCGTTTCGTGCCTCGGCTGCATCTTCGGCCGATGGTTCAAACCATTCGTCGGGATAGCGTATCTCGACCGCGTAAGGCATGAGCAGAGCGAGTTGATCCCGCAGCACCTCCGCGGAAGGGCTGATCCGCAACACTTCCTCCAGCAACAACAGCAAGTCGTGCGTGCGCGGGAGGGAACGTCCAGCGGCAACCAAGTATGCTTTCAACAGCTTCTCCACGGCCTGCTGGCAGTGGAAGCAGACCACGTCGCGGGGTACATTGTCCGCCTTCAAGTTATTGTCCGCGCCGAGCAGATCATTGGTCGCTTTTGCCACCCACTGCCGGGCGAGGTTTTGTTCCTCGGACATAAAGAGTCTTTCCTTCCCGCAACACGGTCGATACGAACGAAAGCGGCGACTTTTTACTCCGCTCCACTTCCTCCGGCGTGTAGACGACCAAGTCCATGGAAAAGGGGTACGGGCGGAGTAAACAGTACAGGGCGCGGCTGCGCTTGAAACGGGGCAAGTCGCTGGGGGCGACAAACATCAGATCGACGTCGCTGTCGTCGTGGGCCTGGCCCCGAGCGTAAGACCCGAAGAGAATCACTCGCTCCGCCCCGGCGGCTTCAGCTAGTCGAGCAGCAACCGTTTCGATCTGATGTAGTGGAACCATGTCAACAAAGTATACCACCAAATGATCCATGAGCAATGGAGGGGTTCCACCAGGAATAAATCAGCGGAATATGTAGTGTTGCATTGATCGGATAATGACGCCACAATGTATCAATGTGGGTCGGCTGGGGACTGGTCCATTTTTCGGCCGAAAAACGCATTTCGCTGGCGAACGGTTGGCCGAAAACATGGACCTGTCCCCTTCCCGCAGCGCAAGGAGGACAGTTGCGAATGACAAGTCACGGTCGTTTCAAATGATAATCACCATCGACGGACCCGCCGGCGCCGGGAAGAGCACGGTCGCCAGGGCATTGGCCCGGCGGCTGAACTTCCGCTTCCTCGACACCGGCTCGATGTATCGAGCGGTGGCTTTGGCCGCGCTGCGACGAGGGTACGATTGGGACGTGCCCGAGGACTTGGCCCGATTGGCCCGCCGGCTGGAGATTGTCGTTGACGGCGATCGAATCACGGTCGACGGCGAGGACGTGAGCGAGGCGGTGCGGAGTACGGAAGTGACGGCGGTGACTCGTTACGCCGCCGACAATTCGCAAGTGCGCGAGCGGCTGGTCGAGTTGCAACGCCGGCTGGCCGGTGGGGACGACGTCGTTGTCGAGGGGCGCGATCAGGGAACGGTGGCCTTTCCGGAGGCCGAGTGCAAGATATTTCTTACCGCCGGCGCGGAGGAGCGTGCCCGCCGCCGCCTCGGAGACCTGCAATCGCAAGGGGAGCCGGTAACGTTCGAGGAAGTGCTGGCCGCCCAAGAGTGCCGCGACCGGGAGGATGCCTCGCGGCCGGTCGGTCCGCTGCGGCCGGCCGCCGACGCCATCGAGGTTCGCACGGACGGGATGACATTGGGGCAGGTGATCGATAGGTTGGAGAAGATAGCAATGGAGAAAATGACGAATGTCGAAAATCAAATGACGAATGAATGACGAAAATCAAATGACGAATGTCGAAAAGCACGTCACATTTGATGTTTGGGCTTCAGTATTCGTCATTCGTCATTTAGCATTTGTCATTTGATTTTCGTCATTCGTCATTCATATCCTTATGTTTCAACGTCCCCTTTACAGCCGCTTGTGGTACGAGTTTCTCCGCTATCTGCTGCAACTGATGGCGGTGCTTGTGTATCGGATTCGCGTTACCGGCCGGGAGAACATCCCCGCGACCGGCGGCGTGCTGCTGGTTTCCAACCACCAGAGTCATCTCGATCCGCCTTTTGTCGGCATTGGTTGCCCACGGCATGTGAACTTTCTTGCCCGCCAGTCGCTCTTCCGGTTTGCCCCGTTCCGTTGGCTGATCACATCGCTGGGTGTGATCCCGCTCGATCATGGAAGGAGGGGAATCAGCGGGCTAAAGGAATCGCTTCGCCGGCTGAAGCGGGGCGAGATGTTGGCGATCTTCCCCGAGGGAACCCGCTCTTCCGACGGCCGGATCGGGCGGTTCATGCCCGGCTTCACCGCGTTGGCAGTCCGCTCGGGCGCGGCGATATTGCCGGCGGCGATCGACGGGGCATATCAGGCCTGGCCGCGCCGGCAGACGTTTCCCGGTCGGGGTAGAATCCGCGTCCACTATGGCGAGCCGATCCTTCCGGCCGAGATCGCCGTTCTCAACGAGCGGGAATTATCGGCGGAGGTCGAGCGCCGCGTGCGCGAGTGTTTCGCCCGGTGTCGATGATTCGCGGGCCAGTTGGAAACTGATCCATTTCGCCGAAAGAAAAAACACCTCCGTAGCGGCTGAACCCACACCAGCGACTCTACTTGCCCCCCGTTCCGGCGGGTTGTTCGGTGGTTTCTGCTGGCAACTTTTCACATAACTGGATACACTATCAAGAGAGTGTGGTTTCTATTCTTGCTGCTTTTCCGAGGGTTTGTTCGATGGCAATTCCTGTCCGCTGCACAGGGTGTGGGTCGGCGATGAAAGTCGCCGACCAATACGCCGGCAAGAAGGGCAAGTGCCCTAAGTGCGGCGGCATCGTGCAAGTTCCGAAGATTGCGCAAGTGATTAAGCCTCAACGGCCGGCGGCCAAGTCGCCGGCTCCGGCCCCGAAGCCAACTCCGACTCCGGCGTCGTTGCCTACGAATATCCGCGCTCCGCTTTCGTCCGTTCGGCC
Source organism: Planctomycetota bacterium (assembly GCA_030611515.1). Classification (GTDB taxonomy): domain Bacteria; phylum Planctomycetota; class Planctomycetia; order Pirellulales; family Thermoguttaceae; genus JAHIKV01. The sequence continues at coordinate 4,389 of JAUWPQ010000029.1, forward strand.
TGCACCGCGTGGCAAGAAACGGTCGGCGCCGCCTCCCTGGGTTTGGGTGGCGGGCAGCGGCGGCGTGGCGGTTGTGATTCTGTTGCTGGTTGGATTCGTGAAAGACGATTCCCACGACTCGACTGTTCCCGCTCCAACCACGATTGCCTCGGTCCCAAGACCGGCCACCGGAAACGCCGCGTCCGAGGAGCCGAAACCCTCGGCCGTCGCTTGGACGTCTAATCGCCCGTCGCCAACGTCGAGTTTGGTTCCCGTCACGGCCTCCGTCGACATGCCTCTCGACCGCTCGCGGCCGAAGATCGCAAAAACATTCGAGGAGGTTGCCCACGCCATCGTCAAGTTTGAGATGCCTCTTCCCAACGGCAGAATGATAACGGGCACCGGTTTCCTGATCGACTCGCGCGGCTGGGTCGCCACGAACCACCACGTCGCCTCGATGGCCTCGACTGCCGCTCGGGTAAAATTGAACAGCGGCCGGAAAATCGAAATCGAAGGGATAATCGCCTTGGCGCCCGAGCGGGATTTGGCCATTGTGAAGCTCAAGGAACTGCCGTCGGATGCGTTGCTTCTGGACATCGGCTATCGGGACGTTCCCAAGATTGGTACGCGGGTTTACGTTTACGGTCATCCGCTGAACAACGAGTTCTCGCTCGTCGAGGGCATAGTAAGCCGCGTATTGACCACCGCGGAGTTAGCGGACCAACAACCGGACGGCGGCAATGTCCTCTCCAAACTCAACTCGCCGGCCGATCAATTGTGGATTCAGACCGACGCCACGGTTTCGCAGGGCAACAGCGGCGGCCCCCTGTTGGACAAGAACTGCCGCGTGATCGGCGTCAACACGTTTGCAAACCTTGACGCACGATTCGGCTTCGCCAGCCACGTCAAATATCTCAAGGCGCTGGCGGATCGGTCTTCCGGAGAAGTGACGCCCCTCGAGCAGCCCTCGGAGCTTAAGCCGCCTGGGCGGCCCGACTCCAATCCCACGCCGAGCAAGCCGCGGGAAATCTCCGTATCGAAGGAAAAACTGCAACGGTTGTTCGATGCCGCCGCGGCCTTCGGCTGGCAACCCGCCAACCAGGAAGACTATGCCGTCATGGCGGATCTGGCCATACTGATGACCGCCTGCAAGGAACCCCACAATAAGAACATCCCCTTCAGACTGTCCGACTTCGTGGATCAACTTTTTGCACGGATGAAGCAAGTCCCCTGGTCCGATGAACACGCCAGCGCGATCAATCGGTACGCCAAAGGGAAGATCACGCCGGACCACGGCGTCGTATTCGTGGGCACGGTAATGGGTACCGCAACATACGGATCGGGAAAAAGCTCCGCTATCATCATCCAGGTGTCGGGCATTTCGGAACTGTTCCTGGTGCCCATCGACAAACACTCCCTGGCTCCTTCGCATGGTAGCCGGCTGTTGGTTTTCGGCGTGGTTATGCCGCAAACTGGGACAGTCAATCTCCACAACAAGCCCAAGCCGTTCCGTTTCATCCGGTCCCATCACACGGTTTCGATGTAGCCAAGGGTTCGGCGACGGTATCCCCATCGAGCCGCCGCCCCTATTTTTCCTGTTCCGCCTGCCTTAACAGCGGTCTACTTGGTGCCCCTTCTGCCATTGACGGCGGTGGCCATCCTTCGGTATTCTCCGCCCCCTCCTAATCGTGAGGGAGCGCTGGCGTGGAAGACGCCGCGCCCGAGTAAATCATTGCCGATCTATCTAGTTCTACTTCTCTGGCACTTGATTCGAGCATGGAACAACCAACCGTATCGCAGTCCGTCGAGTCTGAAATCGAGGATCGCCCCAATGTCCAGTTTGTGCATTCCATGTTGCGGCTGGTATTGGCGGTTCGCTACCGTAAGAACCTGGTTGTGGCCGTGATGGCGGCGACGGTGCTGTTGGGCGGTCTGTATTACGCCACCGCCACGCGCCTCTACTCGTCGAAGGCCGCCCTGCTGATCACGCAGACCCGGCCCGACCGGCTCGACACGTCAATCACCAACGAGGAATCGTTGCGGCGGAACGCGATGCCCACCTTCGAGAACATGATCCGCAGCGCCGTGGTGATCGAGGGCGCCCTGAAGAGTCTGTCCCCCGCCGACCTGATCGACCTGGCCAACCTGCCCCGGGAATATTGGACCACCTATTTGCAAAAGGAGATTAACGCCAGGGCGATCCGATCCACAAGCATTTTGGAGGTGAGTTATCGCTCCAAGGATCCGCGGGTGGCGGCCAACGTGGTCCGCGCCGTCGTCCAATCGTACCTCGACTTCATGGAGCGCATGCACCGGGGGACGGCCAGCGAACTGAGCCGGATGTTGACCCAGGAACGGGAGGAATTGGCCGCGAAGCTCGGCCGCAAGCAGCAGGAGTTGCTGGATGCCCGACGCCTTTTCGCCGACATGGGCTTCCGCTCCAACGGCAAGACGCTGCACCCAATGGTGCAACGGGCGGTCTTTTTCAACGACGCCTTGATCGCCGTGCAGAAGAAGCGGGTGGAACAAGAGGCTCTGCTGGCAACGATCCAGATGGCGGTCCAAAACGGCGAGGATATCGGACAATACCTGATGTCCATCGGAGACGCCGTCGGCCGCGAGATGTTGCTCAGCAGCCTTGGTCTGGGAAACCGGGACTCATACGCCCAAGCCAGCATGGAGCAGAACCTGCTGGCCGACCGCTCCGAACTGCTGACGATCCAACAGAATCTCGGGCCAAACCACCCCGAGGTCGTTGCGCTGGTCGAGAGGGTCCGCATGACCGGGCAGTATCTCGCCTCCACGCAGAATCGCATCAACCAGCGCGTCGCCGAACTCGGCCAGAGCCGATTGGGGCCGTGGCTCGTGCGGATGGTCCGCCAGAAGCTGGACAAATCGCGGAAGGAAGAAGAGATACTCAATGCCCGCTTCGAGGATACCCGCGCCGAGGCCATCAACCTCAGCGGCCAACTGGCACAGATTGAGATGCTCGAGCGCAACGTGAAGCGGCTAAGCGACATGAACGACGTGCTGCTGAACCAGATCGCCTCGCTCGATCTGAGGCAAAACGGACAGGACGTGCGCGTGGCGGTGATCGAGGAACCAAAAGCAACGAGCAGGCCGGTCTCGCCGAAGCTCGGCATGGTTGCCGTGCTGACGATCTTGGGCGGCCTCGGCGTCTCCTTGGGACTGGTGACGCTGCTGGACGCCTTGGACGACCGTTTCCGTTCGATCGAGGAGATGCAAAGCCGGCTGGGGCTGCCGTTGTTGACGATGGTCCATCGGTTGGAGGCGCCGGAAAGCGTCGGGCCGCGGGCGCTGGTCGCACACGCCGCTCCCACCTCGGCGGCCAGCGAACCCTTCCGCACGCTGCGAACCGCGCTCAGCTTGACCCACTCCGACGTCCGGCAAATCGTCATCACCAGCGCCGAGCCGGGCGACGGAAAGACAACCGTCTTGGCCAATCTGGCCGTCTGCTACGCCCAAGCCGGCAAGCGAACATTGTTGATCGACGCCGACCTGCGGCGGCCCGGTTTGACGAATCTGATGGACATGCGCGGGCCGCACGGACTGAGCGAAGTCCTCCGCTCGGAACACGACATTGGGCAAATGGCAAAACTACACGTCCGCGGTTCCGGCATCGAGGGTCTCGACATCCTGCCCTCCGGCCCGCGGCCGACCGATCCGGCGGAACTGCTCGGCAGCCCGCGATTCTCGCAGTTGCTGGCCTGGGCGGAAACGGTCTACGACCAAATCCTGATCGACAGCCCGCCCACCTTGGCAACCACCGACACGGCGATTATCGGCCGGTTGGTCGATGGAGTGGTGCTGGTCGTGCAGCCGGCGAAGAACCGTCGCCGATCGGTTACCCGCGTCGTCGAACGGCTCAATCTGATGAAGATTCCGTTGCTGGGATTGATAGCCAACCGAACCGGCGACGAAAACGACCAAAACTACTACGGCTATCACAGTTACGGTTACGGTTATGGTTCCGGCTACGAATATCACGAGGAATACGGTAATGAAGAGTCGCCGGAAAGCATGGCCGGTAAAGGGTGCGTACCCTATCCGAACGGAGCAGGGCAGGACCGAGGCGACGACGAGGATTCGCAGACCCTCCTCGTACCGAGACGCGTGGCCTGAATCAAACGGGGCAAACCATGAACAAGGACTGTAACCGTTCGAGGAGCGTCTATTGGCGCCAGCACCTCCACCTGCTTACCGAGGTGTCGCTTCTGCCGTGTTTTGTCGGCATTTATTTCTTGAGCTATTGGCTCCGATTCGAGGGCCAATTGGGCGAACAGGAACTGGCCCGCTTCCAAGCAACCGTCGGCTGGGTGGTGCTGGCAAAACTCCTCTGGTTCGTGAGTATGAGGGCCTGTCGGGGTTGGAGCCGCTCGGTCACGTTTTACGATTTGCTGGTCCTGCTGCGGGCGGCCACCGCCGGCCTGTTGACCGTGGCCATGATCCAATATCTGTTGGCCCCCTGGCCCACCATCCCACGAAGCGTGTTTTTGTTGGACTGGGGCGCGACGATCGTCGCGCTGGGCGGGGCACGTTCGCTGTTGCGGGGAGTACGCGAAACGAGATGGCCGCTGTTTTCCACGACCAACCAGGTACGGGTGCTGATCGCCGGGGCAGGAGACATGGGGGCCTCGGTGTTGAGGATGATACGCCGCATCGATCGGCCGAATTATCACGTCGTCGGTTTCATCGACGACGACCCGAACCTGTCCGGCACGCGCATCGAGGGCGTTCCGGTCGTCGGCGACTGCGGCCACGCGAGGCGACTCGTCGATCGCCACGGGATACAACAGATTCTGGTCATGCGGGGTGAACTCGCCGGTACGCGGCTCCGCAAGCTGGTCGAGGATATCCGCGATTGCGGCTGTGAAATCCGCGTATTGCCCAACTACCGGCAGTTGATCGAAGGAACCGTGACCGTCCAGCCGCGGCTGATCTCGATAGAAGACCTGCTGCAACGCGAGCCGGTCCGGTTGGACATCGAGGACATCCGCGAATGGATCGACGGGCGCGTGATCCTGGTCACCGGCAGCGCCGGCAGCATCGGCTCGGAAATCTGCCGCCAACTGCTGCAATTCTCTCCCCAACGGATCGTAATGGTCGATCGTTCGGAGACGGGGCAATTCTACCTTGAACGTGAATTGCAAGCGATGACCGAAGGGAAGCAGATCGACGTTTGCCTTGCCGACGTGCTCGACGCGCACCGCATGCGCCGAATCATGATGCAATACAGACCGCACGTGGTCTTTCACGCCGCCGCCTACAAACACGTTCCCCTGATGGAAAATCATCCGCAGGAAGCGGTCAACAACATCGTGAAAGCCACGCGGCAGTTGGCCGACCTCGCCCGCGATTTCCACATCGAATCGCTGGTGATGATCTCGACCGACAAGGCCGTCAACCCGACAAGCGTGATGGGCGCCTGTAAACGGGTCGCCGAACTCTACGTCCAGTCGATGGCCGGCCGCTCGTCGTGCAGGTTCGTCACCGTGCGGTTCGGAAACGTGCTGGATTCGGCCGGCAGCGTGGTGCCGCTGTTTCGCCAGCAAATCGCTGCTGGCGGACCGGTCACCGTCACCGACCCCGAAATCCACCGCTACTTCATGACCATTCCAGAAGCCTCGCGATTGGTGATCCAGGCCGGCGCCATCGGCCAAAGCGGACAGATTCTGCTGTTGGACATGGGCCAGCCGGTGCGGATCGTCGATCTGGCCTCGGACATGATCCGGCTGTCCGGGTTGCGCGTGGGAGAGGACGTGGACATTGAATTCGTCGGCCTCCGCCCCGGCGAAAAACTGTACGAGGAGTTGCACATATCCGGCGAGCAATTGTTGCCCACCTCCCATCCGAAGATCATCGTGGCCGATCACAAACCGCCTGTCGTCGACGACCTGGACGGCGCGATCGACGAGTTGGAGCGCATGGCCCGCGCGGAACCGGAAAAAATCGTCGAACTGCTGCAGGAGATCGTCTGCGGATACCGTCGAGAAGGACACGGCGATGCGTTGCCGTGCCGCGCCGCCGCGTGATTCGCTCCATGTATCGTTTAACCCGGAGCCATCGGCGACGGAATGCATCCCGCCGTCGCACCGTCGCCGATGGCTCCGGGTTAAACACCCCGGCTTGAAAATCCCCCCGACATCGGAGATAATTCCGGTTTGACGTTTTCGACGGATAATGGAGCCGACTTGATGAACATTACGATTTGCCGGGACGCAAGGGAGATGGGACAGCGGGCCGCGGCCGACGCGGCGGAGCGGATTCGGCGGGCCATTCACGATCGCGGCCGGGCCAACATCATCGTCGCCACCGGGGCCTCGCAGTTCGAGGTGCTTTCGGCCCTGATCGAGGCCAAGGACATCGACTGGCCAAAAGTCGTCGGCTTCCACCTGGACGAATATCTCGGCCTGCCGATGACGCATCCCGCCTCGTTCCGCCGCTATCTCAAGGAGCGGCTGGTCGATCGCGTGCCGATCGGAGAGTTTCACTACATCGACGGCGAGGCCGACGCGGAAAGCGAGTGCCGCAGAGTCGGCGAACTGATCGCCGCCGCGCCGATCGACGCGGCGATGGTCGGCGTCGGTGAGAACGGTCATCTCGCGTTCAACGATCCGCCGGCCGATTTTCAGACCGAACGGCCTTACATCGTGGTCGATCTGGACGAGGCCTGCCGCCGCCAACAACTCGGCGAGGGATGGTTCCCCACACTGGACGACGTGCCGAGCCGGGCGATCAGCATGTCGGTTCGGCAGATCATGAAATCGCGGACCATCATTTGCACCGTTCCCGACCGGCGTAAGGCAGAGGCGCTTCGGGCGTCCGTCGAGGGGCCGGTCACGCCGCAACTGCCCGCCTCGATTCTCCAACAACATCCGCAGGCCATGTTCTACGTCGATCCACCCGCGGCGGAGTTGCTCGCCAGTTGAGACCTTGTTCCCATGCTCCGCGTGGGAACACACTGCTCAGGACGCTCCGCGTCCGATGAGCTTGATAACGCGTCGAACTCGGAAGTATCGCGGTGGACGCAGAGCGTCCAATAAATCCGTTCCCACGCGGAGCATGGGAACGAGCGTGGGTTTGCATTGCTTAATTCAACCGACCTTGGCCCATAATGACCACACCACTCGAATATATCGATCTGCAAGTAAACGGCTACGCGGGTGTGGACTTCAACCAAGACGACATGACGGAGGAGGATTTCCACCTCGCTTGTGCCCGGCTCCGCGAGGACGGCGTGGCCGGGATTCTAGCCACGATCATCACCGACAAGTTGCCGCGGATGGAGGCCCGGCTCCGAAGGGTAGCCGAACTTCACGGGCGCAATCCGCTGGTGCGGGAAATGGTCTTGGGCGTACACATCGAAGGGCCGTTTCTCAGTGATGTGCCCGGCTATCCGGGCGCTCATCCGTCGCGGTCGATCCGCCCCGCCTGCGTCGAGGAAATGAAGCGCTTGCTGGATGCGGCCGGCGGATTGACGCGCCTGGCAACGCTCGCCCCCGAGTGCGACGCGGGGCTGAAGGTCGTCCGTCATCTCGCCGACCGAGGGGTTTTGGTCGCCGCCGGACACTGCGATCCGAGCATCGAACAACTCAACGCGGCGATCGACGCGGGGCTGTCGGTGTTCACACATCTGGGCAACGGTTGTCCGTCGATGCTGCACCGGCACGACAATATCATCCAGCGCGTTTTGAGTCTGCGTGACAGGTTGACCATCTGCTTCATCGCCGACGGGGTACATATCCCGTTTCCGACACTGGAAAACTACCTGCGATTGGTCGGATTCGAGCGGTCGATCGTCGTGACCGACGCCATTTCCGCGGCAGGCTGCGGGCCGGGACGCTACGCCATCGGCTCGCAAACCGTCCGGATCGGTGAAGACCTGGTCGCCCGCTCAGCCGACGGTTCGCACTTTGTCGGCTCGACGGCCATGATGCCGCGGATGGCTGCATTGCTTCGTGAGAAGACAAGGCTTTCGGATGACGAGATACGGCGGGTTCTTTCGGACAACCCCCGCCGGCTGCTGGAAAAGTAGCCCGCACACTCCGTGTGCCGGCTACATTGGCACTACTTCTCTCGTGCCGACGTGGCGGAGAATTTCAGCAACACGCCGGTCGGCTCGCGGGCCGCGACGGTCAGCTTCAAGTCGAGCCGGACGCCGTAAGGCAGCGCTTGGGCTGTACGGATCCGCGCCTCCGGCCCGTCGATCTGTTCCACCGCCACCTTGGGCAGGGCGTCCAGCGGCGGACAAAAGGCCACGTGTACGCTGCCGGTTCGCTGTCCAGCCGCGAAAAAAGTCCGCAGCCAACCGGAGAGTGTTTCCGTGCCGTCGGCCGCCCGGCTGCGGACGAGTTGCTGGGTAACTTCTTCCGCCGGCATTGTGTTTATGGCGGCAATGGATCGTTTAGCGGCCGACGGCACGTCGGCCTTGTCGGCCCATTCTGGACCGACGTTCCGTCGGCCGCTGAACTCTGGACGCGTCCGCCCCCGGCGGCATCGAAAGTACCAGATCCACGCCCAACTCTCTTCCGCCGCCAGCAATAGCCCGACCCCGACAATCCACGCCGGTGGCGTGCCGGGCAAACACAGAGCGGCGAGCAAGACCACTGCCGACAACGAAGTGACGAGCATTGCGACAAGAGCGGACTGCGATAGCGCTGCTCGCGGCCATCCGGCGCGAACGGCGGCCGCGGCGCCGGCGGTCAGCGTACCGGCCGCCAGCAGCGCCGCCGGTTCCAGCGGGGTGACCAGCGCGCCGGCCAACCGTCGCCAGGCGATCGTCGCGGCGGCGGCGGCAAGCAACGTCAACGCCACGACCGCGCCGGCGCGATTTATGCCGGCCGGCCAACCGCCGACGCCGCGCTCGACCCGGTCCAACGACTGTTGAGCGCTAATGGATGCCATTATATGAGACGTTTACTTTGCCGCGGCGGACAGTTAACGCTCGTTCCCACGCTCCGCGTGGGAACGCATTCATGGGACGCTCCGCGTCCCCAGCGCAACTGCTGAGCGTAACGTGCTCCCGTATCGCATGGACGCAGAGCGTCCGGGCAGTGTGCTCCCATGCGGAGCATGGGAGCAAGACGTTTATTTACTTTGCCGCGGCGGCCAGCTCCTCGGCTCGGTCGGTCTTCTCCCAGGTAAAATCGGGATCGTTGCGGCCGAAATGCCCGCCGGAGGCGGTCTTGTGGTAAATCGGGCGGCGGAGATCGAGGTACTTGATGATTTCGCCAGGAGTCAAGGGGAAGAACTCGCGTATCAAGCGGCAGAGCCGCTCTTCGTCGATCTTGCCCGTCCCTTCCGTATCGACCAGCACACTGACCGGCTGGGGGTTGCCGATGACGTAGGCCAGTTGCACCTCGCAGCGGTCGGCCAGGCCGGCGGCGACGATGTTTTTGGCGATGTGGCGGGCCATGTATGTGGCGCTGCGGTCTACCTTGGTGGGATCCTTGCCGCTGAAGGCCCCGCCGCCGTGCCTGGCCCAGCCGCCGTAAGTATCGACGATGATCTTCCGGCCGGTCAGTCCGCAATCGGCGTGCGGCCCGCCGCTTACGAATTTGCCCGTCTGGTTTACGTGATACGTGATCTCACCTTGGATCAGACGCTTCGGCAAGAGCGGGGCAACGATCTTCTCGATCACGAACTTGCGGATATCAGCCTGACTCACTTCCGGCGCATGCTGGGTCGCGACCACCACGGTATCGATCCGCGACGGCTTCCCGTCGGCATATTCCACGGTCACCTGGCTCTTGCAATCGGGCCGTAGCCAATCGACTTCGCCCTTCTGCCGAGCTTCGGTAAGCCGGCGGAGGATTTGGTGGGCCAGTTGGATTGGCAGCGGCATCAACTCGGGCGTGTCGTTGCAGGCGTAGCCGAACATCATCCCTTGGTCGCCGGCGCCGATCTCCTTCCCCTTGCTGGCATCTTCGTCGACGCCCATGGCGATGTCGGGGCTCTGCTCATTGATGGAGATGAGCACGGCGCAATGATCGGCGCTCAGGCCCATCGGTGAATCGGTGTAGCCCACGTCGCGAATCACTTCGCGGACTACACTCTGCATGTCGATGTAGGCCTCTGTGGTGATCTCGCCGGCGATCACGACCATGCCCGTGGTGACCATCGTCTCGCAGGCCACGCGGCTTAATGGATCTTTTTCGAGCAGAGCGTCGAGAATGCCGTCGGAAATTTGATCGGCCAACTTGTCCGGGTGGCCCATGCCGACCGCTTCACTGGTGAACAAGAATTTGTTATGTGCCACAAATACTCTCCAATCTTTGCGAACAAGATCAAGCGAATACGCCAGAGTCGGATACGCGAATTATGTATTATAAGGGTGTTGCCGAAGCAGCAATAGCCGGGGGTACGAAAAAACGTCGGCAGCCCATCTACCGGGGGGCGCAAAACAGCAACCGGCAGCCACGTCTGGAAGTGATGGGGATGGTCAACTATTATCCGATCGAAAACTATTTATCAACTCGAACGTCCGCTCGGTGGCGCCGAGTTGCGAAATCACCAGCGATTGTCCGCGCCGGCCGAGTTCGGCGGCGTAATCGGGTTGTTCGAGACAGCAACGGACAAACCGCGTGAACTCGGCTCCGTCGCGGACGACCACGGCGGCATCATGTTCGAGCATTGCCGCGACCACGTCACGGAAGTTCCAGGTGTTGGGGCCGAACGATACTGCCGTCGCGTAGGCGGCCGGCTCGATCATGTTCTGCCCACCGCGGCTGCCCATGCTGCCGCCGACAAACGCGATCCGCGCCGTTCCCCACCACGCTCCCAATTCGCCGACCACGTCGACCAACAATACGCGAGGAGCGAGGGACGGGGGACGGGGGTCGGGGGTCGGGGAAAGGCCGCTTGCGGTTTCGCAACCCAGCACGGTCCGACGTTGCCAGGGGACGCCCGAGACGTCCAACAGCTTTGCCACCGTATCGAACCGATCCGGGTGACGGGGGACCAACACCAATCGCAATCGCGGCCAGCGCGGGCTGAGCTGGCGGAACGTCTCCAACGCCATCTCTTCTTCCGGCTCCTGAGTGCTGCCGGCCAACAGCACAACGTCGTCATCGGCGAAACCGGCCAGTTCGGCCAGCCGCCGCGTGGCCGCGTTGTTCCGGTCGGTTTGGGCGTCGTCATATTTCATCGAGCCGGTAACGTGAACCGCCTCCGGCCGGGCGCCGAGCGCTCGGAACCGTTCGGCGTAGGTCTCGTCCTGCGCGGCCACCAGATCGATCTTTTGCATCAAGCCGGCCACCAGCGGTCGGATGCGGCGATAGCCGCGAAAACTCTTCTCACCCAAGCGTCCATTGACGACGGCCACCCTTGCGCCGCGGCGTTTTGCCGTAGTGATCAGATTCGGCCACAGTTCCAACTCGGCCAGCACGAGCACGTCGGGCCGAATGCGCCGCATGGCCGCTTTCACCGCCCAGGAGAAGTCCAATGGACAATAAAAGACCGTGATTTGCGGATATTTTTTCTTCGCCAACTCCATGCCGGTCATGGTGGTCGTCGATATTACACATTCCCACTCCGGCCGCTCGCGTTCGATCATCTTCAACAGCGGGGCGAGCAGGTTCACTTCACCGACGCTGACGGCGTGCAGCCAGAGGCACTTTTTAATCGACGTTCTCCGCGGCACGATTCCAAGGAACTTGGCCGCGTACCCCTCGCGGTATTTTCCTTTTCGCACCGCCTGCACGATCAGCCACGGCGTGGCCAGCAAGAGCAGCAGCAGATATATGAGATTGAGCAGATACGGCACCAACGGAGTCCTTTCCCCATGGGACATCGTGCAGTCATCCCGTTGCCCATACTCCGGCCACGAGTGGCCGGGCTAAACGGCGAATGGGTATCGCCCCTCTCGCGGCTCAATCGCCGAAACCAAATCACCCGGCGTGGACGCCGGGGCTAAACGACCACTGCCCACTCGTCCCCCGCCCCCAATCCCCCTCTACCCCTTCCTCATACAGCACTGTTTAAACTTCTTCCCGCTGCCGCAGGGGCAGGGATCGTTTCGCCTGACGCGCTGCTGACGGTGGCGGATCGGCTGGGGCTTGTGGTCCACCTCGGTCCCCTCGATTGCCGCCTGCTGCTGCGAGGCGATCTCTCCGGCCGATTGGGCGTCCTCGTGGATCGCTTCGGACTCCTTCCACGTCGAGCCGACGAAGCCTTCGTCGAGCTGCTCCATGCGGAAGATCAGGTCGGTGATTCGCTCGCCGACCGAAGTCCACATCTGCTCGAAAATCCGCATTCCTTCGCGCTTGAACTCGACCTTGGGGTCAACCTGTGCGTAGCCGCGCAGTCCTACGCTGCTGCGGAGATGGTCCATCGAGAGCAGGTGGTCTTTCCAGGCGGTGTCCAGCAATTGCAGCACCAGGGCACGTTCCATCCGCCGCATTTCCGGCCGATAGCGTTCCTCAACGGCAGCGGCGACGTGGCGCTCGAGACGCTGGGCGTTGCAGCGGAGCATCTCCTCGGGCGATAGCTTGTAGTCGTACTTTTCGGTCAGCCAGGCGGAGAGTTCGGCCAGCCGCCCGTCTTCGTCAGCCGTCCGCAACGCCCTGTCGATGGGCACGTCCGGGTCGATGATGACCCGCTCGAGCCGGTCGAGGGCCTCGGTCATTGCCGCCTCCTGCCCCTCGGCGAAACGGTGGCTGCGCTCGACCAACAGTGCCCGAATCGCATCGCGCTGCTTGTTCTTCAGGTCGTCGAGGCTCAGTTCGACGTGGAACCGCTCGGCGGCCCAGCGGACCAACTCTTCCCGGTCGTATCGCTTGTGCCCGCCGGGGTCGCGGGTGGTGAAGTGCAGCAGCCCGGCCATCACCGGATATTCCATCTCCCTTTCTTCATAAGCATCCAGGGCCTTTTCCCGCACCAATTGTTTCAGGGCCGGCGGCTCCAGATCCTTGATGTCGTCGAGGACCAGCTCGATGCCGAATTTGTGGCGGACCCAGTTGTAAGCGGTTTGAATACCGAACTCCGGCTGCAAGAACCGCTCGCCCTCGCCGAGGTCGATTTTTCCCACCGCGGCGCGTGCTCGTTCGATGAGAACATCGCCCACATGATCGCGGCCGAGTTGTTTCAACTCGCGGTCGCGGATGCTCAGGCGCCAGCGGGTGTTGACCAGCTTGGCCAACGCCTCCCAGTTCCATTCCGAGGTGTCTTCCTCCTCGGGCAGGTTCTCATCCAGCGCTTCGAGCACCTGGCCTTCGGCCATGCGTTCGGCGTCGTCGCGGGCCTGCAACTCAGCGGCGGCGAAGTCCATGCCGCGGAAGTCCCGCGCTTCCAACTCGACCGACAGCAGCTTCGAGGCCCATCCGGCGAAGGTCTCGGCGCCGTAGTCCTTGTCGAGGAACTGGTTGAGGTAATGGTCGATCTGCTCGTCGATCATTTTGAGGATCAACTGTTTGCAGTTCGCTCCGTCGAGGATATTTTGCCGGTATCCGTAGACGCGTTTCCGCTGTTCGTCCATGACCTCGTCGTATTCGAGGAGGTTTTTGCGGACCTCGAAGTTGCGTTCCTCGACCTTCTTTTGCGCGCCTTCGACGCGGCGCGAAACCATGTGGCTTTCGATGGCCTCGCCTTCCTTCATTCCCAGCCGGGTCAAGATGTTTTTGACCCACTCGCCGGCGAAGATCCGCATCAGGTCGTCTTCCAGCGAGAGGTGGAAGCGGCTGCTGCCGGGGTCTCCCTGCCGGCCGCAACGGCCGCGTAGCTGGAGGTCGATCCGCCGGGCCTCGTGGCGTTCGGTGCCGAGGATGTGCAGTCCGCCCATGCCTGCCACCAGGCGGCCCTCGACCTTCATCTGCTCGCGCTGTTCGATCTCGCCGACCAGCGAGTTCCATTCCTCCCGTGGGACTTCGAGCCGCGTGGGGTATTTTTCCTGGAGCTTTGCCCAGGCCATCGCCTCGGGGTTGCCGCCGAGAATGATGTCGGTTCCTCGGCCGGCCATGTTCGTGGCGATGGTGACCGCGCCGAGCCGTCCGGCTTGGGCGATGATCTCCGCCTCGCGCTGGTGATGCTTGGCGTTGAGCACTTCATGGGGAATGCCCCGTTTTTCCAGCAGGTCGGAAATCAACTCGCTCCGTTCGATCGAGACGGTGCCTACCAGGATCGGCCGCCCGCGGCGCTCGATTTCCCCGATCGCATTTTTCGAGATCGTTTCGCGGTCCTTGCCGCCACGGGGCTGAAACTCGATCGTTTCGTCGGTCTCGTGGATGATCTTGCCGAGGTATTCCTCGCTTTTTTCGTTGACCAGCACGTCCCACTTGTGCATCCGCTCGATCTCATCGGCGATGGCGACATACTTTTCCCGTTCGGTGCGGAAGATGACGTCGGGACGGTTCGTCCGCAGCAGCGGCACGTTGGTGGGGACCGAGATCACGTCGAGCTTGTAGATTTTCCAGAACTCGGCGGCCTCGGTCATGGCGGTGCCGGTCATGCCGCAAATTTTGTCGTAGAGTTTGAAGAAGTTTTGCAGCGTGACGGTGGCCAGAGTTTGGTTCTCCTCCTTGATCCGCACGCCCTCCTTGGCCTCGACGGCCTGATGCAGTCCGTCGCTCCAGTTGCGGCCCGGCATCAACCGGCCGGTGAACTCGTCGACGATCACCACCTCGTCGCCGTTGACCACGTAGTTCACGTCGCGTTTGTAGAGGTGGTGGGCCTTCAGCGAGTTGTCGATCAGGTGCGGCCACTCCATGTTCCCGGCCGTGTAGAAGCTCTCCACGCCGGCCAGATGCTCGGCTGTGCGGACGCCGTCGTCGGTCAGATGGGCGGTGTGATCCTTCTCGTTCACCTCGAAGTCCGCGCCTTTCTTCAACTGCCGCGATATCTTGTCCGCCTTGGCGTAACGGGTCACGTCGTCGTGGGCCGGGCCGGAGATGATCAGCGGCGTGCGGGCTTCGTCGATCAAGATATTGTCCACCTCGTCGACGATGGCGAAGTGCAGCGGCCCCTGCGATTGCTGACGCCACTTTTCGGAGCGGTTGTCGCCCCGGGCGGCCGAACGCATGTTGTCGCGCAGGTAGTCGAAGCCGAACTCGTTGTTCGTACCGTAGGTGATGTCGCAGACGTAGGCTTTCTGGCGATCGTCGGTTTCCATGTTGCTCTGGATGGTGCCGACCGTCAGGCCCAGGGACATGTAGAGCGGTCCCATCCATTCCATGTCGCGGCGGGCGAGGTAGTCGTTCACCGTGACCACGTGCACGCCCTTGCCTTCGAGCGCGTTGAGATAGGCCGGCAGCGTGGCCACGAACGTCTTTCCCTCGCCGGTGACCATCTCGGCGATGTTGCCCCGATGCAAGACGATGCCGCCCATCAATTGGACGTCGTAGAGGCGCATGTTCAACATGCGGCGGCCTGCCTCGCGGCAAACGGCGAAGGTCTCAACCAGCAGGGCGTCGAGTGTCTCGCCGGCCGCCAACCGCTTGCGGAATTTGGCGGTCTGCTCCCGCAACTCGTCGTCGGTCATGGCCTGGTATTTCGACTCCAGGGCATTGATCGCGTCGATCGTCGGCTGGAGCTTTTTCAGAAACCGCGCGTTCGAGGAGCCGAACAGGCTGGTGATGCCGCGTTCGATCCCGCGGCCGATACCGCCGAAAACGTAGGTCAAAGCGTCCCAGATTTGCGAAAAAAATTCTTCCATATTTCAACTATATCCGCAGCGCCGCGCCGCAATGGTAAACGTACATACCCCCGAAGATACACTAAGGGCGGCAGTTTTACCGCCACTCCAACAAGATAAAGGTTTCTACACACCCTCCCACTATGGCAATCTACCCGCAATGCCTAGTCTGGTCAAGAACGGTTGGCGCACCCCCATAAAGCCGGGGGCCGGGGTTCGATTGCCTCGACGGCAACAACTATTGTTTTGCGGCGTGGGCTGTTATTATACATTTATAGAGAAATGATCCTGCCCGTCGTGTTTCCTCGTTTCCCACCAACACTCCGTCATCCCGTGGAGGTCGGATAATGTCTGGATTGGCTGCTCCGTGGTTACGTTGTTTCAACAGGATTGTCGTTGCCATAATTCTATGCTTGTTTGTTTTGGGGACAAGTTCGCCGAGCGAGTGCCGGGCGGAAGACGATGGAATGGGCTACAGATACACGCCCCTTTTGCCTAATTCCAAATGGCGGGTCAACGACCGCAGCCGCCCTCAGCCGCCGAAAGTAGCCCCAGGCAACAAACCGGGCACGCCGCCGGCCGACGCCGTCGTTCTTTTCGATGGCAAGGATTTTTCGCAGTGGGAACACGCCAATTCGACCGATGACGCAAAAGGCATCGATCCAAAGATCATCGAGGACGGCGCCTTCAACATCCTCAAAACCGGCTGGATTCAGACGAAGCGACATTTCGGCGACTGCCAGCTACATGTCGAATGGCGCACGCCCGAAAAGGCCGACGGCAACAACTGCAACTGGGGCAACAGCGGGATTTTCTTTCTCGGTAATTATGAATTGCAGATTATCGAGTCGCACGACAACAAGATTTACGCCGACGGCATGGCCGGGGCGATCTACGGCCAGACGCCGCCGCTGGTGAACGCCGCCCGCAAGCCGGGCCAGTGGCAGACTTTTGACGTCATCTTCACCGCGCCGCGGTTCGACGGCGAAAAGCTCCTCACTCCCGCATACATCACCGTGCTCTGGAACGGCGTTTTGGTCCAGAACCACACGGAAGTGATGGGATCGACGAGGTGGCAGACCTTCCCCAATTACAGGTCGTTCGATTCGACCGGCCCGCTCGTTCTCCAACAGCACGGCTCGGCGGTGCGGTTCCGAAATATATGGATCCGACCGCTGAAACGCGAATAGTTTACATCAACATGGTTTAGCGGCCGCATCCACGCGGCCCCTAACCCGGCGTAGACGCCGGGGCTTAACAGGAGGAACACCATGCACGACCGACGGCAAGTATCTCGACGCACGTTTCTGAAGGGGACCGCGACGGCTGTCGCGGGAACCGCAGTCGCTCCAATGGTCTTGCCCTCGTCGGCTCTGGGTCTCGACGGCACGACGGCGCCGAGCAGTCGCGTGATCTACGGGTACGTGGGCTGCGGGAATCACGGGGCGGGCTGGAACTTCGATCAAGTATTCCGCTGCGGTGACGCCCAGATCATTGCCGTCTGCGACGTCGACGAAGACCGCATGAACGCCGCCAAAGCCAAAGTCGACGCCCACTACAGCCGGCAGTTGGGCAAGGATTACAAGGGCAGCACGGCCTACGGCGATTTCCGCGAACTGATCGGGCGGAAGGACCTCGACGCGGTGGGTATTGCCACGCCCGACCACTGGCACGTGATCCCCGCCATCATGGCCGCCAAGGCCGGCAAGGACGTGATCTGCGAAAAGCCGCTGACGTTGACGGTGGCCGAGGGCCGCATCCTCTGCGACGCGATCGAGCAAACCGGCCGCATCTTCCAAACCGCCTCCGAAAACCGCTCGATCGACGTCTACATCCGGCTGATCGAGTTGGTCCGTGGCGGAGTGCTCGGCAAGCTCAAGCACATCGAGGTGCGGCTGCCGACGGGGAACGGGATTGATCGCGTCGGCGCCAAGGCCCGCGAGTTGGCCAAGTCCCGCTTACCGGAAGACCCTCCAAAGGGACTGAACTACGAGATGTGGCTTGGTCAGGCCCCTTGGATGCCCTACGTTCCTGCCCGACTGCACGGCAACTTCCGCTGGAATTTGGCCTTCTCCGGCGGCGTGCTTGCCGACTGGGGCGCCCACATGATCGACCTGGCGCAGTGGGGCCACCAGAGCGAGCAAACCGGCACGGTGTCGGTCGAGGGCCGAGGGGATTTCCCGCCGCGGGACGCCCTCTACAACACCACTCCCACATTCGAGATCCACTATCAATACGCCGACGGCGTGACCATGACCGTCTCGGCAGGTCAAGGCGACCTCGATCCGAACAAGAGATATGAGGAGCCGGTGGTGGGCCGGACTTCGCAGCCGGGCATCCGCTTCGAGGGCGACCTGGGGTGGATCGAGTCGCATAAGTGGCGCGGTTCGCTGAGGGCCAACCGCCGCCCCATGCTCGACGTGGCGATCGACCCGGATAAGGTCAATGTCTATCGCCCCAGCGAAATCGTCGGCCGCAAGGACGGCGGTAAGGGGGGCGAGCACCGCAACTTCATCGACTGCGTCAAATCGCGCAAGCCCTGCTACGCCCCGGCCGAAACCGGCCATCGCACGATCAGCATTGCCCACATCGGCAACATCGCCATGCAACTCGGCCGCAAGCTGCGGTGGAACCCCGAAGCCGAACGGTTCGTCGACGACGCGGAAGCCGACAAGATGCTCAGCCGCAAGCAGCGTGAGCCGTGGACCATCGCCAACATCGACTCGTGGATCAGGAGAAACTCGTGAGAATCTCTATAACACCAACCTTATCATCGTCCCTCATTTCTATGCTTCGCGTGGGAACGTACGCAATAGCGGCCGTGTTGAGTTTCATTACGGCCGCTCCGGCCGCCGACGGCGGCGCGACGAAGCAACCATTGGCCAATCCTTTTTTCGCCTTCGACAACGGCACGGGCCGCGGCCGCATCCCGTTCGATGAACAGGCGAAAATGCTCAAGGAACTCGGCTACGACGGCATTGGCTTCTCGGGCGCCGAGCAGATTCCCGAAATGCTCAAGGCACTCGACGACCAGGGGCTGAAGATGTTCAGCATCTACGTAGGCGCGTGCGTCGATCCCGGCAAACCGCCGTACGATCCGAGACTGAAAACCGCCATCGAGCAACTCAAAGGCCGGGATACCTTGGTCTGGCTCTCCGTCACCGGCGGAAAACCCTCCTCGGACGCCAACGACGACCGGGCCGTGGCCATCCTCCGCGAGATCGCCGACATGGCGGCGGCATCGGACCTGCGGGTCGCGCTCTATCCACACGTGAACTTCTACGTTCAGCGGGTCGAGGATGGTCTTCGCCTGGTGAAAAAGGTTGACCGCAAGAACCTGGGCGTCAGCTTCAACCTCTGCCATTTCCTCAAGCTCGACAACGAGAAGAACCTTGGAAAATGCCTCCTGCAAGCCATGCCCCATCTATTTATGGTCAGCATCAATGGGACCGACGGCGGAGACACCAACAAGCTGAGTTGGAACCGCTTGATCCAAACCCTCGAACGGGGCAGCTTCGACGTCGGCCGCGTGCTCAAGACACTCAAGCAGTCAGGCTACACCGGCCCGGTCGGACTACAGTGCTACAATGTTCCCGGCGATCCCCGCGAGAACCTCACCCGCTCGATGTCCGCCTGGCGCAAACTCAATGCCCGCGTAACCGCCGAACAATAGTACGCCATTTGGGCCCTATACCCACGCTTGCGTGGGCAAGTGCGGCCTGACAGATGTGCCAACCGCCGGAAAAAGCTATGCTTGAGTATGGCGATACCGGGGCAGTTTCCGCCGAATCTGGTGTTCTTGATCGGCATAATCAAGCCGGTCCGATGGACCGTCGCCGCGCGGCCGTGGTCCTGCTCCACCGACGTATCCGCCGACGTTCCGCTGAAACCGCCCGCGGTCGAACGCAGCAGGAAGCGAAGAAAAAAACGGACAATAAAACCACGAACCGGCACGGTGTAGGGTGGGTCAAGCGAAGCGCAGCCCCACCAACAGCGGAAAAATCGTGGTGGGGCTACCAGCCCGTTGAAAAAGTTGGTTCTCAAGAGTTCGGGTGCCACTGCTGGCTTGTCCAGCAGTGTTTCCCTGGGTATTTCTCCCCGCACTGCTGGGCAAGCCAGCAGTGGCACCCTTTTTCAACGGGCTGTTACGCTTCGCTTGACCCACCCTACGCGGGCTTCTCGACCAGTGCGGCATATTCCGCCGGACGACGGTCGGCGATCAGGTGATTTCGCGTGGTAATCATCTTGTCCCTGGCCTGTTGCGGGTCGATCTCAACGACTGCCGTGTGCGGTCCCTCCTGCGGCGCGACGGCCAAAACCCGGCCCAGCGGGTCCGCGATCAGGGACATGCCGGTGAAGGTCAGCGGGCCTTCCCTGCCGACGCGGTTGGCGGTGACGACGAACACCCGATTCATCATCGCGTGGACCGGCACGGCCCGCTGCGCCAGTCCCGGCAACACGAGGTTTGCCGGGTGACAGATGATCTCCGCCCCCTTGAGCATCAGCACTCGCCAGGCTTCGGGAAAAATCCAATCGAAGCAGACCAACATGCCGATCTTGACCGGTCCGCAGTCGAATACGGGCAGGCCAAGATTGCCGGGGGTGAAAATATCCTTCTCGTCCTTGAACAGATGTAATTTCCGGTATCGCCCCAGCGGTCCGTCGGGTCCGACGAGCACGGCGGTATTGTAGAGCGAGTCGCCGTCCAGTTCATTGAAGCCGGAGACTATGTGGCAATCGTACTTTCGACAATACCCGACGAGAAACTCGATGAACCGGCTCCGCCCGAACTGCTCGGCGGCGGCCATCGCCCGATCGCGGCCGGAGAAGTTGTAGCCCGAGTTGCACAGTTCGGGCAGGACGATCAAGTCGGCCCCCTCGCACTGCTCGAGCAGCGGCCGGAGTCTCTCGATCGTCGCCTCCAGGTCGGCCAGGGCCGGGGCAAACTGCACGTAAGCGAGTCGCATTTTCCAGTTCTCCGTATAGAAA
>JAUWPQ010000001.1 GCA_030611515.1 Planctomycetota bacterium
AAAATACAGTTCGACAACAAAAAGAATACGGGTTAAACATAAATTACGTGGATAAAGAAAAAATAAAAGAACTTATACCCGGAATTAACAATGAGGCGCTTCGCTTGACCCACCCTACTTTCCGCAACAAAAACTAAGTAGTATTACTGCAACCGACTACTACCATTCACCGGAGCAACCATGACACGGAAAGTGTTGATTACCGGCGTGACCGGCCAGGACGGGGCCTGCCTGGCCCAGTTTCTTCTCGAAAAGGGGTATGAGGTCCACGGCATGGTTCGCCACTCCAGCTCGGCGAACCTCGAGCGGATCGAGGGTCTGCGCGACCGGATCGAGCTGCACCAGGCCGATCTGTTGGACCAACTGTCCATAATCACGATCATCCAGCAGATCCGGCCGCACGAGGTCTACAATTTCGCCGCCCAGAGTTTCGTTCCCACCAGTTGGTCGCAGCCGCTGTTGACCGGCGAGTTCACCGCCCTGGGAGTCACCCGGATGCTCGAGGCCGTCCGGCTGGTCGATCCGTCGATCCGGTTCTACCAGGCCAGCAGCAGTGAGATGTTCGGCAACGTCCGCGAGGAGCCGCAAAACGAGCAGACCTCCTTCTGGCCCCGCAGCCCCTACGGCGTGGCAAAGGTCTACGGACACTGGATCACGGTTAATTATCGAGAGAGTTACAACATCTTCGCTTGCTCGGGCATACTGTTCAATCACGAATCGCCGCTGCGGGGGAAGGAGTTTGTCAGCCGCAAGATTACCGACGCGGTTGCCCGGATCAAGCACGGACTGCAAGACAAGCTGGTGCTGGGTAATATCGACGCCTTGCGAGACTGGGGTTACGCAGGCGACTACATCGAGGCCGCCTGGCTGATGCTTCAGCAGGACCGGCCCGACGACTACGTGGTGGCCACGGGCATAAAACACTCGGTCCGCGATCTGGTCGAGTTGGCGTTCGGCCATGCCGGCCTTGATTGGCGCGACCACGTCGAGAGCGATCAGAGTCTGTTTCGACCGGCGGAGGTCAACACCCTTTGCGGCGACGCGAGCAAGGCCCGCCGCGTGCTCGGCTGGGCGCCGCGGGTCTCATTCGCCGAGTTGATCCGCATGATGGTCGACGCCGACTTGGAGCGGGTGCGGCGTGAAAAGGCCGCGAGCGCGTCCTGAAATTGGCGTCACCGATATTTAGCCCCGGGTGAATACACCCGGGGCAAGCGGTTATGCGCAGTCAACCAAGCCCGCCGTGTATTCACGACGGGCTAAATGAATTGATTCAGCACATACCCTTCGGAAAGACCTTTTACCCGGTGAAGAACAGATACGCCGCCACGATGGCCGCCAGGACGACCGCCGAGGCGATCACGTCGCCGGTGCCCCAACTGTGCCGGCTGCGCTGCCGCTGATTGTCGCTGAGGGTGCCGAAGGTCAGGCCGGAAATCCGTTCGTAGTCCGGTGCTTTGGTCAGATAGCTGACCGCGATCATCACCACCACGCAAACGATCAATATCAAAATACTGTAATACTGGAAAAACGTATGGTTGATGATCCACAGCAACGAGCCTTCCGTGTAGCCGATGGGGTTTTGGGCGGCATCGCGGCCGAACCATGCCATTTTGACCGGCGTATCGATGGCCAGCCGGAACAGCCCCATTAGGAACCCAACGACCAACGCCGCCAGACATCCACTGCTGTTGAGCCGTTTCCAGAAGACGCCCAGGAAGAAGACCACGAAGATCGGCGGGGCTAGATACCCTTGGACCCCCTGCAAGTAGTCGTACAGCCCGCGGCCGCCCTGGATGACCGGGATCCACGCCAGCCCGATCAGCACCATTACCACCGTTGCGATTCGCCCGATCCACACCAGGCGGTGCTGCGGGGTGTTCGGCCTCAGGCGGGAGTAGAAGTCCATCGTGAAGAGCGTGGCGGAGGCGTTGAACACGCCGGCCAGCGAACTCATCAGCGCCGCCAGCAGCCCGGCCACGACAATGCCCCGCACACCCGTCGGCAGTATCGTGGCGACCAGCAGCGGAAAGGCCGCTTGGGCCTCCTCGCGGATGATTTGTCCATCGGGGCCGATCAACCTGTCGCTGATGGCTTCGACTTTCCCGCTGGTCGCCAGCGCGAAGCAGATCATGCCGGGGATAATGAAAATGAACACCGGCAGTAGTTTAAGCATCGCGGCGAAGATCGAACCGCGACGGGCCTCGGTTTCGTTCAGCGCACCCAGGGTGCGCTGTACGATGTACTGATCGGTACACCAGTACCATAGTCCGCACACCGGCGCGCAAATCACCATGCCCAGCCAGGGATAATTGTCGTTGAAGTACCAAGCCATCCGGCCCGATTCCTTGACCGGCGCCCAAGTGGCCTCTATGCCGGCCGGCACCAGCGGCCGCCAGAGGTTGAACATTTCGGAGCCGCAGATCGCCCGCAGTTCCGACCACCCGCCAAGCGCTTGCAGACCGAAGAAGGTCACCAGCACCGCGCCGACAATCAACACCAGCGTTTGCAAGGCCTCGGTGTAGGCCACCGCCCGAAAGCCGCCGAGGATGGTGTATGCCCCGGTCATCACGATCACCATGATCGAGCCAACCCAGAAGCTGTTCAACGGACCGATTCGCAGCTCCGGCAGGAGGACGGAGAACACGATTCCGCCGGCGAAGATGCCCACCGCGATCTTCGTCAACACGTAGGTCACCAGGGAGATCAGCGAAAGAAGCCAGCGGCTGGCGGGGCTGAATCGCCTTTCGAGGAACTCCGGCATCGTGAACACCCGCGACCGCATGTAGAAGGGGGCCATCACCCAGCCCAAAATCAACAGACACCATGCGTGCAATTCGTAATGGGCCATCGCCACGCCGTCGGTGCAGCCGGAGCCGGCCAGTCCCACCAGATGTTCCGAACCGATGTTCGAGGCGAAGATCGACGCCCCGACGATGAACCAGCCCAGGTTCCGTCCGGCAAGGAAGTAGTCGTCGGCGGTGTTGCGTCCCTTGCGGACGCAGTACCACGTCAGCCCCAACAAGGCAGAGAAATAAAGACCTACCATGCCCCAGTCCAAAGCAGTCATCAATCAAGCTCCCTATACAACGGTGGGCAATTCGTGTTGAACAATCGTGGGCGAGACGAACTGGTCCCACCGCCAACAAGATGAAATCCATAAGAACAAAACCGGCACGCCCCCCTCCGAAGCAGGATGAACGGCGGGAATCGTGGACCGCAGTCTACCGCAAGCTTCCCGTCAAGTAAATTGGGGGTATCCGAGAATTAACCCTTGTAAGAGGCGATTCCAGTCGCCGATTACGGAGTATTGCACCACCGCCATCGGCATCTGGAGACGCCTCCTGCAATCGAACGGTAGTTTTTCAACAAGCTGTTTAGTGAACCGTGAAAACTTAGTCTCAAGTGAACCCGTCGCCCGGCTTGCTACACAAGTTCCCGCTCGATCTGTTCCAATGTCTTGCCTTTGGTCTCCGGCAGGCGGAAGAAAATGAAGAAGAAACCCGCCAGGCAGATTCCGGCGTAGAGCCAGAAGGTGTTGCCGATGCCGAGCGATTCTTTCAAGAGCGGAAAAGTGAAGGTCAAGACGAAACAGCCGGCCCAGAGCGCGAACACCGAGACCGACATCGCCGCTCCGCGAATCCGGTTGGGAAATATCTCGGAGAGGATTACCCAAACGACGGGGGCCAGAGTGCATGAGTAACAGGCCATGGCCGTTAATACCAGGATCAAGATCGGAGTGCCCGTTACCTCGTAACGAAAGCTGCCGCCGATCAGAACGTAGATGACGGCCAATCCGGCGGCCCCGGCCAGCATCAGCGCGCGGCGCCCGATCCGGTCTACCGAAAAGATCGCCACGAAAGTAAACACCAGACAGACCGCGCCGGTGGCGATGATGTTCAGCAAGGTGTCGCTGACGCCGTAGTCGGCGGCGCGGAAGATTTCCTCCGCGTAATTGAATATCACGTTGATGCCGCACCATTGCTGGAACACCGCCAGCGTAATGCCGAGCAGCAGAATCTTCCTCATCCTCGGTTTGAGCAACTCGCGGAAATCGACCTTCTCGATCTCACCCTCCAGCGTCTCCTCGATATCGGTCAACGCCCGCGCGGCATAGGCATCGCCTCCGATGCGGGCCAGAACATCGCGTGCTTTGTCGTGTTTCCCGTTCTTTGCCAACCACCGCGGACTTTCTGGAACGGCAAACATGAACACCAGGAAAAAAAGGGCGGGCACGGCGGTCACCCCAAACATCCAACGCCAACCCATCTGACCGTTCCACGATTGGAGAATTTCCAGGTCGGTCGCACCCTTGGCCACCGTTTCGGCGATCAGATAATTCACGATCTGAGCAGCCAGGATGCCCGTGATTATCGTCAACTGATTGACCGAGACGAACATCCCGCGCACCCGGGCGGGAGAAACCTCGGCGATGTACATGGGCGAAAGGGTCGAAGCCATGCCAATCGCCACTCCGCCCAGCAGGCGCCAGCAGACGAACGTGGAAAACGCGTTCGCCATACCCGTTCCGATCGATGTGACGGTAAACAGAAACGCGGCCAGGAGCAAGAGCCGCTTGCGGCCGAACTTGTCGCTCAACATGCCGGAGAGGATAGCGCCCAGCAAACATCCGACCAGGGCGCAACTGTTTGCCCAGCCCTTCTCGAAAGCGGAGGTCAGATGGAAGTATCGCTCGAAAAACGGCTTGGCGCCGCCGATAACCACCCAATCGTATCCGAACAACAGACCTCCCATCGCGGCCACCAGACAAATCCGCCAGATGTAACCCATGCGATAGTCGGTCTGCTTATGCATTGTAAGCTCCGGGGTTTGTGCGAGCGTGAGGATCGTCTTGCAACGGGAAAGAAGCCCCAACTTTAACGACTGGGCGAGCAACGTTCAAGTCGTGGCAGCATTTTCTCAATCGCCCGTTCCACTTCCCGCGGATCGATGGTGGCGTCGCCGGCGGCGAAGGTCCGCCGCAAATTGCCTTGGCGGTCGTAGAGTCGCAGGTGTGGAAGGGCGCCGTCCTCGAGACGGAAGGCGGAAAAAGCCTCGGGGCCGACGCCGTAGCGGGCCAGATAGTTCTCCGTCGTCGCGCCGTGACGGCCGAGCAACCGGCGGACTGCCGATTCGTTGTCGGGATCGTCCAGACTGACGGTGACGACGACCAGCCCCAGAGCGCGGAAGCGGTTTTGCAACTCGATGGTGTGGGGCAGCATCTCCACGCACGGCCCGCACCACGTGGCCCAGAAGTCGACCAGCACCACCTTTCCCCGGTGTTTTTCCAGCAGTCGGTCCAGCGCCGGGGCGTCGATCTCCCGAAGCGGCGCCTCGGGAAGTGGTTTCGGTCGAGAATCTCTCCCGCACGCCAAGCAAACGAGGACCGCTGCCATCAACAGCGGCAACGCGACGCGATGGACAGTGTAGCAGGCACACTCCGTGTGCCGTCGGCAAACATTTGTAATTGGATGGCGGCTGTCGCTCATGGAATCGAATACCCAGTAGCGCCGCTTGTGGAGCAAACGGCACACGGAGTGTGCCTGCTACGTTGCAGTCATTCGTATTTTATGCTGCAACCGAACTGCTTGATTACCGCCTCTGACGGTTTCTTGCCGGCCAGCAGCGCGTCCAAGGCGTTGCGGAGGTGGTGTTTTTTGACTTTTCCGGCACTCATGTTGTCGTCGATCGCGCCCATGTAAGCGATCTTCCGTTTCCCATCGAGCACGAACACGTGTGGGGTCACCTTCGCGCCGTAGTCGTGGCCGATCTTTTGCGAGGAATCGTAGAGATACGGGAAGTTGAAGCCCTTTTCCTTCGCCCGCTTTTTCATCTCGTCCAGGCGGTCGGCCGGCAGGTTATTCACGTTGACGGCGACCAACTGTACCCCCTTCGGCCCATAGTCTTTCTGCAAGGCCACCAATCGCTCCTCGTACGCCACGGCCACCGGGCAATGGTTGCAGGTGAACACCACGACCACCAGCCGGGCGTCCGCGTAGTCGGCCAAGCCGTGCGGCTTGTCGTCGATGCCGACGATGTCCGTGAAGTTGGGGGCGGGCTGTCCGATGGTCAAGTCCGCCGCATTGGCCCCGGCGGCGAGGGTGGCCGTCAATGCCGCCAGCAAACAAACGCGTCTTGTCGTCAACGTCATGATCGTGGGGCTCCTTGAGTCTGAATTTGCGTAATTGCGGCCGCTCGGCGGTTTTTCGAGCGAGCCGCACTCTAATCATTATTGGATCGCGGCATCGAGTCTGGCAAGCCGACCCGTCGGACAAAACGACCCCCCCCTGTAGCCGTATTTTCGCCCGTCCAATGTTGTCGGCGGGGTTTCTTGGGTGGAATTCTTACGCCGATTATGGCATACTATCGTTTGTCGAGCCTATTTTCTTATCCAGTATCCATGATGGCTTTTCTGTTGGAGGTGCGGGCATGGCAGACAAGAGAGACGTCTTTGACAATGAGCCTCTGTCGCGCAACAACGAACCCCGGCTGTCGCACTCGCTGGACAAAGGACCGGACCCGAACAGCATCGGCGAGGCGCCCGTCGGGAAAAGAAGAGCGAGGGGGAAATCGAAGCAAGTTCCGTGGTTTAGGAACCCCGAGGTGATCAAGGTGGTGGTGGCCGGCGCGGTGGTGCTGGTGGTGGTGCTGATCGTTCTCGTTTGGCAGTTTGGATTGTTCGGCGGCTCAAGTCAGTCGAAACCGCCGGTTGCCGCCGCGCAGCCGACCCCCCAACCGCCGCCGACCCTCGAGCCGCAGCAGCAGAACCCACAACTGTTGCCGCCGGAGGCTCAACCCACGCTGCCCGAGCAGAGACCGGTGCAAGAGCCGACTGTCGAGGAACCGCCTCAAGAGCAGAAGCCGCCCTTGCCCGAGAATGTCGCCGATTGGAAGGCGGACGACTACTTCCGCGCGCGGCGTGAGAACGATCCGAAACTGCTGGAGGCGGTCGCTTATTTGGGCAAAACGTTCCCCGGCAAAAAGCCCGCAGCTGAAGGGTTGACCAAGTTACTGAAGCCGCTTCCGCCCGAAAAGCCGGCGGAGCAGCCCGCCCCCGGCCGGAATCCGCCGGGCGTCGCGGGTGTCTTGCCGTCTGGCCCACCCGAGCTTGCGCCGCCCGGCGCGCCTGGCGCTACACTTCCTGGTGCTCCCGGCATTGCGCCGCCCGGCATGCAAGAGTTCGGACCCCCTGGCGCGCCAGGCATTGTGCAGCCTCCTCCGGGCGGTCTACTTCCTCCGAACATCAATCGGCCCATTCCCGGCATGTCTCCTTACAATCCGGGAAACCTGGCGGGGCTGGTCGAGGCCATCGTCACCGCGCTGGGCAACAACGGCAGCGAGGTAGCCCAAAACACGATCGAACAAGTCCTCTCCGGCACGTTTAAGACGGACGACGACAAAGCGGCGGTGGAGGCGGCGTTAAAGGCGCTTTTGGCCCATCCCGGCCGGGAGAACGACGCCTTGATGCGCCGCGTTCTGACCGAGCCTGACGTCCTTCGCCCCAACGACCGCCAAGGGCCGTGGCCCGCGAAGGAATTGCAAGCCAAGGCGCTCGAGCTGACCAAGCAGTCCGCCTCCAGCGGACTCCGCCTCGAATTGGCCAAGGCCCTGGTCGAACATCGCGTGAAACTGGACCCCAAGGATCCGATGCACGAGTTCCTCTTGGCTTCCAATCCGCTCAATTGCAGCGCACAGTTGACGCTCTACGAGAAGGCCGACCTAACCCCGGAACTGAGGACAAGGTTGGAAGATCAGTTCCTGGTGTACAGTTCGTTTGCAATGGCCCGATATTTGGACATTCCCGACGAGTTTAAGCAGTCCACCTCCGGCGTCGGCGTCCCCGGCATGCACGCGGGACGGCCGGGCGGGTTAATCGGCGGGTTCGACCTGCCCGGCGATCGGTTGACCGGACCGGGACGCAATCCCGGCATGCTGCCCGGTATTTCGCCCGGCCCCGGCGGGAATGTCGGTTCTACGGCGGACAATCCGGACGACGAAGATTTGGCGCCGCGGTTGGCCGCCGGGCTGTGGTCCCAAGGATTCCTCGACTTGCTGGAGCCGAAGCTGACCACTCGCGCCCTGGACTCGCTGGAGAAAAAGCCGAAGTTGGTGTTGTTGGCCGGCACGATTCCCCAGGACTCCACCCGCGCATTGCTGAATACTCTGTTGCGCAAGCGTTGGAGCGAGGGGCCGAAGGCCCTGGAAACCGCCGGACTGACCGGGAATGTCGTTACCGATCCCGGGCTGTTGACGTTGATAAAAATGTTGCCTCGTAGAGGTCCCAAGGCGAAGGCCCGAGGTACGCCAAGAGCGACGCGCCCCGCCGGGGGCGCCCTCAACAAGCGCATTGAAGAGGCACAAAAGAAACAGCGAACCGCGGAGGAGTGGATGGACCTCTCTTCCAGAATGGTCGCCGTGTGGTGTAATCGGTTCCACGCCGTCACTCAGGCCCGGCAGAAGGCCGCCGAGGATTCGGAGACCGACTCCCTGACGGTCCCGCTGAAGCTCCCCAAGGGTTTCGAGTTAAGTCCCAATGCCAGAGTGACCGCTTCTTTTCACTTGGTCTGGCCGGACGAAGCGCCGCCGGAGATTGCCAAGCTCAATCCCGGTTGGCTGGAGGTGTATTACGTCCGCGTCGAGGAGGTCAACAAACTGCGGAAGGCCACGGCCTATTACAGCCGGCAAGCCGATCTCCGATCGTCCGACGCCCGGACCATCGACAAGAGCACCTGGTTCGACAACGTCCGGATAGGCTCGCAAAAGGACCGGCGTCGATCGCTCGACGTGCTGATTACTCCCCCCGAGAACTACGTCCCCGCCGACAAGCCCAGGGACGAGGACGAAACCGATTTGGTCATCGAAATCCTGTCGGTCGAGATCAAGGATCCGACCAAGTAGCGGTGGCATATCCGAAACGGGGCCTCGGCCGAGCGGATTTCACACCCGCTGGAACCTCACGCCTTTTCGCGGCACACTGAAAAACGCGGGTTAGTTCCCCGTAAGCCGAATCACCGAAATCGTGTGCGGCTTATCGTGCTTGGTGTTTTTCAGCCCGGGGAAGGGCATGTCGAAGTTCGCGATGATCAGGTCGTCGCCGCGAATGGCCGGCTCGCAAGGCTGGTCCAAGAGGCCATCGGCGCCGTTGGTGTCGTCGTTTTCCCACAGCGTCGCGATCGAGTTGTCCTTGGTATCGAAGACCATAATGGCGTTCCGCGCCGAGTCAGCAATATATATCTTGTCGGTGCGCACGTCGCAGAACATGCCGTCGCAGCATATCAATTGCGGCCGCCCGGCGATTCGCTCCTGCGATTTGACCGAGCCATCCGGGTTGAACGTGACTTTGAAGAGTTGCCCATCGCCGAAGTGGCCGTAATACAGGTTGCCCTTGCTGTCGAAGGTCAGGCCGTCGGCGCCGGCAATGTCGTTGCCTCGCTCCGAAAACGGCTTCGTCACCGACGTGACCAGCAAGTGGGGATCGTCTTCTCCCTTGGGCTTGAGCATGACCGGGCCCTTCTGCATCTCGGCCAACGAGATGCGGTATACGCCGCTCATGGGCTTGTCGGCCAAGTCGAAGAACGTCTCGGTGACGAACATGTTGTCGCCGTTGAACATGACGGCGTTGGAAAGCTTGAAGCCGTCCACGACGACATCCGCATCGACTGGCTTGCCGTCCTTGATGTTCACGCGGATCACCCGCGACCAGCGATGCTTCTTGTCCTTGTCATTGAAATACTGATTGTCGGCATAATACAAGTTCCCATCGGGGCCGAAGTCCATACCCATCGGATGGGCGTGGCCGGTTTCGGGGTGTTTCGGGCATTTGTCGAAATAGACCTCCCATCTATTGTTCGGGGTGATCTGGATCAACTTGCCGAGATATTTCATGTCATTGAAGTTCGGGCAAGCGACGATCATATTATTCGTCTTCTTGTCCAATCGTATGCCGTCAGGAGTGTTAAGTTCGTCGGGGAACGATAGCAGAAGCTGGGGACGGAATCGTTGCTGCCGGGCGGACGTCTGTTTCGCCGTAACGCCGACGTTTGCTTTCAGTTCCTCGCCGGCCAGGACGGCTTCCGCCAACAGGCCGCAGACCAACCATGCACCCATCCAGTATTTCGTGTTTCGGAACGTCATGAGGTATTATCCTTGGATTTGAAACGATGGTGAATTGTGGTAAGTGTTAAATCGAGATCGCCACGCCGGCATCCCGTAGAGCGAATTGCAGTTTGGCAATGTCCACGTCGCGCGGTCCGATATGCTGAGCCACGGCCATTGCCGCGGCGGCGCCGGCCGCTTGGCCGAGGGTCATCATGGTGCGACTGAGCCGGCAACTTGACGCCGCAATGTGGGAAAAACTGGCCGCGCGGCTGGCAATCATCAGGTTCCGTGTCCCCTTGGGCAATAGGCATCCGTAGGGGGTGCCGTAGGGACCGTTTGGCAACTCGTACAGCCGGCCCTTGTGGCCGTGGAGATCGACGGCGTGGTCGCTGATGGCAATGATGTCCCTCCGCGGTTGCTTCCTCACGCCGGCTCGGCAGTCGTTCTCGTTCAGCACGTACTCGCCGATAATCCGGCGGGTTTCGCGCACCCCGATCCGCGGTGCAATACCCGAAATCGACCACGTGCCATAACCCTTACCTTTTACGGGCCATGCCCATCTGCTGTCGGGCGATAGATTCTGCAATTGATAAAAATGCGACATAACCCGGCGATGAGCCTCGCGCATCAACTCGCTGTACTCCATGCACAAGACTGCGTTGCCGCCGATCATGCCGACGGGGTTCAGCAGCAAATCCCCGTTGGGCATCTTTACAATATGAACCGGTAGCGGGCAGCTATTCTCCTTCACGCCTTCGGGCAGATACGGCTTCTGTTTCACCCCCGTGTCCGTAATCCGGTAGCAGAGAGTCAGTCCGTTGAGAGACATTTCAGCTTTCTCCGGCGCCGTCGGTTCGTTATAGAGCGACTTCGGATCCTCGCCCATGTGATACTCGCAACCGGCATCGGCGCAAACGTCGCCGTCGGCCGTACAGTCGATGAATACGTCGGCCTCAATCAACATCCGTTTGCCGGAAAACCAGGCTTCGACGGCCTTGACCGCGTTGTTCTCCATCCGCGCGCGGCAAAACGTCGTATTCAGCAGCGTCCGGCATCGCCCCGTGGCGTCGAGCATTTTTCGGGCGACATAGTCCAACGCTCGCGGCTCGAACGGCAAACCGTGCCCACCGCGCCGCGGCGCGCCTTCGTCGTAGTTGGAAAATGTGACGGCCAGAGGATCCTCTTTCATGGCCATGTAAAGATCGCGGGGAATGCCGTTCGCGCCCGAGACCGGCTCCCAGGTGTGAACCCAGGCCATGGTGGAAGTGCCGCCAAGGACGGATTCACGTTCGAGTAGCACGACCTTGGCGCCCGCACGCGCGGCGGCCAGCGCCGCCCCAATACCCCCGCTTCCGCCGCCGATGACGCAAACCTGGGTTTTTATAGTTTCGTCCGGCGAGGTCTCGCGCCGGCCCGTGGAAGTCACTTGCCCAACAGCAATCGCCGGGAGTCCACAGACGGCGCCCACTCCGGCAATCAGGGTTTTCGCGGCAGCGCGACGGTTACAGATCAATGATCCGACTCCTTGGGAAAGTGCCTCCTCGCCCGGAATTCACGGCGTTTTCTTCGGCCATTCATTTACTTGCAAGGCTCAGTGGCGGTCGTGCGCAAATTTTTCTGTAAGCGATTACAACTTATTTCCGTCGATCACGCAACCGTCGTTGCGGTTCGCCAAGTTGTAGAGTGTTGCGAGGTCGAGGGTCTCGCTGAGGAAATGCACGGAGCCGTCGGCGAACACCGTATTGGCGCCGCCGGGGTGGGCCGATTGGAACGGCGTATTCGGGCCGGTGTTTCCTATTACTCCGTAGCCGTCCGAAGGAAACGTTTTTTCGTTTATCCGATAGAGGAGGACGGTCAAGTTGAAAATCCGCTGGTCGGAAGTGGTGTTCGCGCTGGGCCCCATCGTAAAACCGTGGCTGTAATCGGAGCGCCAGTCGATTCTCGAGAACCCGGGCACGTTGACCCAGTCGGATTGCTCCACAACGGCCATGGTGTACGAGGTGCCGTCGGTGATGTCGGCCATCCGCACGCTTCGATATTCCGGCAGAACGCCACCCGCTGAAAGCTTCCCGCGGGCCGTCATGCCATCGTCCGTAATCGGAGACATTTCGCTGGCTGTTGGATGGTTCGCAGCTCCGGCAACGCCCGCGTACATGGCACACGGGGGCGTGAATTCCAGGGACGACTCGGTTCTCTCGGCCCCGCGGCTCAGCGGGCTTGAGGGACACCACAATATAGCGAATTTCTGTCCCAGCAGGAGTTCGCCGTTGTGAACGTTCCCACCGCCGCCTATCCAGCCCGTGACGGGAGCGTCCGTCTCGAAGGATTCAAAAATGCCGTACTGCTCCAGGTACGGTAGTATTACCACCCACCAGGAATGTCCCCACGATCTATTCTGAAACCTACTCGGCGGTGTTTGTCCCCCCGGCGGGAGCCAGCCGTGGGCCTCTTCGTACTGGAGCAGCGCCAACCCGATTTGTTTAAGGTTGTTGGCGCACTGAATCCGCCGGGCTGCCTCGCGTGCCGCCTGCACCGCCGGAAGCAGCAACGCGATCAGGATGCCGATGATCGTGATGACCACCAAAAGTTCCACTAACGTAAACGCCGTGGATTTTTGATTGCTGATTTCTGATTTATGATTGTTTCGGTCCATTACTTGCCTCCCCGCGCGAAAGCACGGCGTAGGTTGCGCTTCGGCCGACGCCCCCTTCCGCGTCTCCCATGCGCATGGTATAATTAGGTGCCAAGGTTATGTCAAAGTTATCGGTACATCCGCGAGGCTGCTCATGAGCTACACGGTAATTTTTCAGCAGGAACCCGATGGTGGATTTGTCGCCGTCGTTCCGGCGCTGCCCGGCTGCGTCAGCCAAGGGGACACGCGGGGTGAGGCGTTGGCGAACGTCCGCGAGGCCATGTCCGTCTATTTGGAGGATTGCGTCGAGTCGGGCGACCCGATCCCCACGGAAGCCGGACGCGAGATTGTTGAAGTGGAAAGTCCGGCGTAATGGCAAGGATTCCAACGGATTTGTCCGGACAAGAAGTCCGGCTCGCATTACAGCGGGCCGGTTTTGTTTTCCGCCGCCAGCGCGGCAGCCACATGGTGCTTCGCCGCGATCAACCTCCGGCGCGCGTAGTGGTACCCAACCATCGGCGGATTCGCAAGGGCACCTTGAACCAGATACTTCACGACGCCGACCTGACGGTCGAAAAACTGCTTGACTTACTCTAGCCATCATCCATCCTCTTCCACGATTGCGAGGCGCTCCGAGCGTCGTCACGAAAACATTTTGTGACGACGCTGGAGATCGCCAAATCATTCACGTCCCCTCTCCCAAAGGGAGAGGGGAGTTTTTCTTGTTTACCGGCCACTAACCACCGGCCACTGACCACTAAACTCTACTTCCGCTTCCTCCAGGCGTAGGCCAGCAAGACGACCAGACCACAGAGCACTAGCGCGATCGAGGACGGCTCCGGTACGACGCCGCCAATCTCCGCGAGGACTTCAAAGGGCGGCTCCCAGGAGTTCTCGTCATATCCGCGCGGGCAGAAGAAATTGAAAAGGTAGACTCCGTCCACGCCGTCTTCCCAAAGCTGCTCTGCCCTTGCGCGGTACATGTCGGCCTCATTGTCATGATTGTCCCAATCAACGTAGAATTGCATCGCTCCGTAGATTGGCACTTCACTGATGAGATCCTGCCAGTCCGCAATGTTCAGGGGCTGGCCATTATGGAGAAAATTCGAGACGGTCAGGGAATCGACCCAACCCTCTTGCGCCCACGCGAGCGGGTCGCAACCGATCGCCAGCGACGCTTCGTAAGTCGCCCCGGAAATGTCGTAGTTCGTCGGAATACGGGCTGTAAGAGCGAGATGTCTGCCGCGTTTCGTTCCCTCCACGTCGAGCATATCTCGCACCCGCTCGACCAACGAGTTCATCTTCACGACGCGTTCCACTGCCGTGCCGCTCTTAAAGAAGGACGGAAATCGCTGGAAATCAAGCTCAATACCGTCGCAATCGCCGTAGCGTTGCACGGTCTCCTCGATCAGGCCAAACACATAATCGCGGACTGCCGTCTGGCCAAAATCCAGCCCATAGCCCAAACGATAGCCGGAATTATCCATCCAAAACTGTGTCCGCAAATAACTACTGCTATGTGCATCATTCATGCGAAAGGTAAGCATCGCTTCCAGCCCTCGCCCCTTGGCCTCGCCCAGCATCACGGCGTAAGGGTCGATGCCATTGTCGAAGAAATTATTCATGTTTGCATACCGCTGTTTTTCAGCCTCCGGCCAATTCTCTCTTTCCGCCGGCGTGGACAGCTCGCCGCGCATCGTGCCCGCCGCGGTGGGGTAGTACATCACTTGGGCATTGGTGCAGAGCAGCAGCGTATCCATTTGGCTCCCTTCGTAGGAGATCTCACGAACGGCGGTTCTGAGGTCTTCAACGGTAATCGGGGTCGGTCCCATGGAGTCCTTTTTATGCCACATGACACCGTCGCCGTCATTGTTGTATATGAGCTGTCGCTGGGGCGCCGCCGCCGTGTAGTCTACCGCAGCCAACATCACAGCCAATGTATAGATCGCCAAATGTGGAACTAATAGGTATTGTCTTCGCGTCATCTCTCGGATCCTTTTCTTTCCAGAAGTCTCATCAAACCTTCGCGGCTGAACGGATCGATCCAGGAGTGCGGCGAACTGTTGGCCATCTTTGCCGAGACGGCCAAATCAGTCCGTCGGCACTCCTGAATACAATCCCAAATCAATTTACTTCCGCCTTCTCCATGCATAGCAGAGCAGGCCGAGTAGGCCCGTGGCCAAAAGCGCCAGTGTGGAAGGCTCGGGAATAACCGTCGGACCATCCCCCAAACTGTACACGGCGAAGTTGTCAAATTGCGACGCACCATAATACAGACTCACGCCGACTTCGCCCGTGGATCGCGCGCCGTTAAGGTGCGTGTACGAGCTCTGGAACTTGAGCGTAGTCGCGTCGAAAAGCGTCTGAGAGTCGTATACCGAAAGCGTGAGAGTAGCCGAGGTATCCGCGCTGTTGTCCACGTCAAGACGCAGGTGCATCCAACTGTTGTTGGGGGCCAGTGTAGTATCGGCGGTGTATGTTTCCCGTAAGACGCCACCAGAGTCGTTCATGTTGCGGGCAGTATAGAATTTCACGCTATCGTCGTCGTCGGCAGAGGGTTTGAAAAAGGTCCAAGTCTTGTAGCTCCGGTCGATGGTACCGTCATACTTTTCGAGAGTCCAGATCCCAATCCCACCATCGCTGGTTTTAAAGTCAACATCGATGGTGACTTGGCCAAAGACCTCGCCCACGCCGCCTAGGGCTTTGTCGACGTCGTAAACCATGCTGTTGTGTGAGGTGGTTTTAGTAGTTGTGACGCAACCACCCACACCGTATCCCGCGTCGTCGGCCGAATCGTACTTACCCCCGCTTGTCACGGTGAAGTTATCGCTGAAGTCAGCCGCGGCGCCAAACTGGATCATGGGAACCAATACTTCGGCCCAACAGGCCGGGGCCACGACCAACAGGACAACCATCGCTACAACAAAAGAAATTCCTCGCATCGCTATTCTCCTTGTGTTTGAAGGTCCGTTTCGCGGACCCTTCTCGCGGAGCGAACAAGGCAGACTCGATAGAGTTTGCATCTTATTCCCCCGTCATCACACCGCCGTCTTTGGGCTGCCGGCAACGTGCCGGCGATGTTCATCCCGATCAGACGGTCGCACTCTCTCCGCCTCCTCCGTATCCCTCGGCAGCCTTTGGATTTTTGCCGCCTTGCTTAATCCATCAGTCTAGGATTACTTCCGCCTCCTCCATGCGTAGGCCAGCAGCCCGATCAGGCCGGTAAACAGCATTACAAGCGTTGTCGGCTCGGGAATCTTCGACACCTGCAAATCATCGAATGTGGAGGGGCTCGTGTACGTGCCTCCGCCTGTCCCAACCGAAACGTAATTTACGATTCGGGTCGCGGCGTCTCCGACTAGGGTGTGGTCGTCGACAACCTGCGTCCCGTCGATCCAGGCACTCAACTTGTTGCCATCTGTCGTTACAACTACGTCGTAGGTGTCGGCTGCCGTCACGCTACCGTAGCTGACCAAGACAGCATTATTGTAATACATCCATCCGTAATCATGTGAGCCATCGGAGCGCACCAGTAGCGTTGCCCCAACATCGGTGGAAACATGCGGGGCTGCCCCGTTTGGACTACTGTCGGCGCCCAAGACACCCACCATGCTATAGTAGCTGCCGTTGTCATTCCCAGACGACTCGTCCCCAACGATCGGCCTCATCGTTACCGAAACCGTGGTGAGTTCTGCGATGCCGAAGTCCTGCTCCAACGCCATCCAACCCCGGGTGCCACCACCCAAACGCGTGTACAAGGTTTGCCCGTACGTTGGAACATACACTTGCGTGTAGTTTGTAGCGTAGTAGCTAATGTTGTAACTGGTGTCGGCATACGTTCCCGATTGCCGAGTCGCCAATTCCTGATTGACACCATAGTCGGAATAGTGGGTGTGAATCTCTACGTTGTTGAACGTGTCCAGCAGGAGCAGTTCGGCCTGGGCCGTGCCCGCCGCCATCAGCAGAAATGCCGCCAACCCCAAAGCCATAATTTTTCGTGCGGAAATCATTGTTTGTCTCCATAAAGAAAAAGGTTGCACTTAACAAGAGAAACGTACACCATGCGAAAAACTTTTCCGGTTTCCACGTTTCGTGGAAAACTCGATTTTTCCGACGCCCCGCGAAAACGCGGTACGCCGCGGACGACACGTTCCCGCTGTGGATCGTGGGAACAAAAACAATTACATCTAGCGCCAAACAGAGGATTTTTTACTTCGTGGGCAAACCTCCTTTCTCTTCGCCGGCCGGCGAGTGCGGAGCGGACGAGGCGGGAAACAAAAGCATTTCGGGGCGAAACCGCTCCAACAAGACCGATAGCCGCACTTCGTCAATTTCAGCGTCAATTGACAACCGCGGGTTGGATTGTTCGCCGCCGATTTGGAAGACGCCCTCGGGAGGATAGGGACGCCATGAGGCGACCGGTTCTCCGACCAGCCGGCCGTTCACCCAGATCCGGGCCGATCCCCATTGATGCACCAAGGCCACGTGAGTCCATTCCCCCAACTCGACCGGCACACCCGAGTCGAAAATACCTATGCCGCCGAATAGATACTGCCAGTGTCCGTCGCGAACAATCAAGCCGAAGCCGTCGCGGCCCGTATGACCGTTGTAGGCGATTAGGGTAGTACTGTCCGCGAACTTGCGGACTTTGACCCAGGCCTCGATGACGAAGTTGTCGCGGATGGCGCATAAAGCGTCCGAATCAAAGAAACCTTCTCCAGGCGAGCCGTGGAATCTGACCGAGAATCGCCCCCCCACGGACACCTCGCCGTCGCTGTAGCTCGGCTCACCGAGTCTGGCAAGTGTGAAGCGTCCTTCTTGATCGACGGTTTCCTCATTGGCTACCGCGCCGACGGCTGCGCCCGGATCGTCGTCTCCCATGCGGAACCACGCCAACACCTTGACGGGCGAAGGTTTTGGAGCCGCCGGCATCCGCCGAACGAAACTCTTCGACTCGTCGGCTGTGCTCCCGGCATCGAGGACTTGTTCCCAGCCATTCCCATCCACCCACACGGACTCGTTCTCCGTCAGTTGGATCGCGGAGCTATTTTCCTTTCCTGAGTTGGCCAACCGCACTTCGACCTTTCCCTTAAACACATGCGTCAAGCTGTCGCCGGATTCCTTCACCTCAACTCCGAACTCGGTGCCCAGGTCGGTGATGACGGCGGTGGGAGTACGGATGGCAAAGAGGGATGAAGGATGAGGGATGAGGGATGACGTGGAATCGGCCGTCTGCGCTCCCTCTTCTCTCTTCTCTCTTCTCTCTTCTATTCTGGCCGTCAGTTTGCCCAGCGCGAGGTAGCCGCCGGCGGTTGATTCGACCTCGTAGGTGCAGGGGCCTTCGAGAATGACCTTCGCGCCGGAAGCGTAGGTGATTTCCAGCAGCCCGGAGTGGAGGATGTATTTTCGGCCCAGCGGGACGTATGCCCGTGAACTCAGCGGGGGCAGATAGTAGGGATCGTCCGACCACTTCACATCGACCATGCCGGTGATCCGGCCGACGAACACCATCTCCGGCATGGCGTCCGACGGAACCGACTGCGACGGCGCCTCGGCGATATGTTGGTGATGGTTGACTTTGCATACCCAGAGCCCCAGCAGCATCACGACCATGATCACTGCGGAGACCATGCAGGAGAACGCCCAACTGCCG
The DNA here is from genome assembly GCA_030611515.1 of Planctomycetota bacterium. Taxonomy (GTDB): domain Bacteria; phylum Planctomycetota; class Planctomycetia; order Pirellulales; family Thermoguttaceae; genus JAHIKV01. The sequence goes on from JAUWPQ010000001.1 coordinate 18,381, forward strand.
ACGGAAAAGTAGCTAGTGGGTAGTGGATAGTGGGTAGTGGAGGAAAGATCGATGACGATCGGCGGGATTGGGGCTTCGGGACTGGGGGTTCGGGTATCGGAAGACACAATATCCCGAACCCCGCCGTTCAACTGCGAGTTCCCGTACACTTCGGACGGCGGCGAAAAGCCGGCGGCGCTAAACGGCACTTCACCGTAGACGCCCAACTCGCGCCTAAGCAAGGCATGGGTCCAGCAGAAGTCGAGATAGACTTGCTGGGCTTGGGGGTCGTCGCGGAGCAGGTCCGCCAGCCGCGCCCGTTCGGCGTCGGTCATCTCTCCGTCGAGCATGGCGGGCAGCAGGATCGAGAGTTCCGGATTTGTTTCGTTAGGGTTCATCGCGGACCTCCGCATTGATGGCCCTTTTGACGCACTCGGCCAGTTTGCCGCGAATCCGATATAGGGTTTGGGAGATGGACCCCGCGGTGCGCCCCCACTGCTCGGCGATCGCGCCGACCGATTTGCCGCCGTATCGGAGCTTGAGCATTTCGCGTTCTTGTTCCGAGAGGATCGAGATGCAGCGGCGCAGGAATTGCAGATCCAGGCTCGGCTCGCCGCCGCGCTGGGACATCTTGGCCGCCAACTGGTCGACCAACACGTCGTCGAACCGGCGTCTTGCACGGGCCGACGAGTCCCAAAACCGCTGGACCTCGTGACGGGCGATTTGCATGGCCCAGGCGCCGAAGTCGGCGTCGGGGCGAAAGGCCTTTTGCTTTTGCAGCAGAGCTACGTTGGCGTTCTGCAACACGTCGTCGCCATCGTTCGGGTTGCCGGTCAGCGACAATACGAAGGCGTACAATCGCGGCTGCCAGGCGATGACCTGCTGCATGTACCAGATTGTCCGATCGGTAACGTCGTTCATTCCGACCTGCGCTTGCGTCTGTCGTGGAGCGGTGAAAAGCCTACCCGTGGCGAGACGTGCTCTACTATTAAGTAAACCAACAACGCCGAACGAATCTCAACAAAAAAACCAGGGACTCCCACACCGATTCGGAAAATGCCGGAAAGACCGGCGAATCGGCGACCAATGGGGGGCTAGCGACAACGCAACATGAGTAGAAACCGCCTGTGATCGGCCATCATGCCGCGAAATGTAGAAGGCATCTCCAGACGCCGACGACAGAGGCGAAATAGTTTCTGTCGCGGAAAGCTATTGGACCGGGTGTCGTGGGTAAGCGAAGCTTACCAGCCCGTTGAAAAAGGGTGCCACTGGCTCTGCCAGTGCCTTGGAATGCCGTGAATGCCGGCACTGGCAGAGCCAGTGGCACTCATAATTTTCCAAAAATCACTTTTTCAACGGACTGTTACCCGTGGGCCGGAAAACGCGGAAACCCTACACGGGTAAGCTCCGCTTACCCATGGCGTCCACCCATTCCGCAACAGAAACCAATTAAGCGGTCGCATTCTCGCGGGCCAGCCGGTACCGCAGCGCCGCGCCGATGAAGCCCGCAAACAACGGATGCGCGCGGGTCGGCTGTGACTTGAACTCGGGATGATATTGAACTCCGACAAACCAGGGATGATCGGGGATTTCGACGACCTCCACCAACAAACCGTCCGGGCTGGTGCCCGTGAATTCCATTCCGCAGTCGGTGAACTGCCGGCGATAGTCGTTGTTGAACTCATAGCGATGCCGGTGCCGCTCGGAGACTTTCTCCGTGCCGTAGCAAGCGGCCGCCTTGCTGCCGGGCGTCAGCTTTGTCGGTTGCGCCCCCAGCCGCATAGTGCCCCCTTTGTCGGTGATTTGCTTTTGATCGTCTAGTAGGCAAATGACCGGATGAGTGACCTCCGTGTCGAATTCGTTGGAATTTGCCCTTTTTAGCCCCACTACGTTTCGGGCGAACTCGGCCACGGCGCACTGCATGCCCAAGCAGATTCCGAAGAAGGGGACGCCTTTGGAGCGGGCGAAATGCACGGCGTCTACTTTCCCCTCAATTCCCCGCTCGCCGAACCCGCCCGGCACGAGGATTCCGTCTGCGTCGGCCAACAGCCGCTCCGCTCCTTCTTCCCCGATGGTCTCGCTGTGTATCCGATCGATGTGGATTCGAGTGCGATGATGCACACCCGCGTGGTCGAGCGCTTCGTAGATCGACTTGTATGCGTCGCGGTGTTCGGCGTACTTGCCCACCACGGCGATTCGGACGTCGTGCTCCGGGTTGCGGAGGCGGTGCAGCAGGTTGTGCCAGCGGTCCAGGTTCAGCGGTCCGGCCTTCAGGGCGAGCTTGCGGACGATTAACTCGTCCGCGCCGTGCTCGACCAGGCTCATCGGCACTTCGTAGATCGAGAAGTCCTTGTCCTTCTCCTCGATCACGGCCTCGATCGGAACGTTGCAGAACAGGGCGATCTTCGCGCGGTTGTCGTGGCTCAACGACCGCTCGGTGCGACAGATAAGGATGTCCGGCTGGATGCCGATCTGCCGCAACTGGCCGACCGAATGTTGCGTCGGCTTGGTCTTCAGTTCGGCGGCCGCTTTCAGGTATGGAACCAGCGTCAGGTGGATGTAGAGGCAGTTTTCCTTGCCCACGTCGAGCGAGAATTGGCGGATGGCCTCAAGGAAGGGCTGGCTTTCGATGTCGCCCACCGTGCCGCCGATCTCGGTTATCACTACGTCCACGTCCGGTCCGGCCGGCTTGACCAGCGCGGCCTTGATCTCGTTGGTCACGTGGGGGATGACCTGCACCGTCTGGCCCAAAAACTCGCCCCGCCGCTCCTTCTCGATTACCGACAGATAAATTTGGCCGGTGGTGTAGTTCGAGTGGCGGTTTAAGAGGCTGTTGGTGAACCGTTCGTAGTGGCCCAGGTCGAGATCGGTCTCGCTGCCGTCGTCCAGCACGTAGACCTCGCCGTGCTGATAGGGGCTCATCGTGCCCGGATCGACGTTGATGTACGGATCGAGCTTCTGCATCCGGACGCGGAGCCCGCGCTGCTCCAGCAACATGCCGATCGAGGCACTGGTGAGTCCTTTGCCCAGCGAACTTACCACCCCGCCGGTGACGAATATGTGTTTACTCATAAGAAAGCCGTCCTGGTGCTAAAAAAGGGCGCATCGTGCAACCGCGAAAGGGACCATTATAAAACGATCCGGGTAGATGTGGAAGTGGCGGGGGGAGAGCGGGGTGTTTAGCTCCGGCGTCCTCGCCGGGGGCGTTTAACCCGGAGCCATCGGCGACGGCGGGGGTTGCACAAAACGCCCCGTCGCCGTAGGCTCCGGGTTAAACGATTAACCGTCCACAAAGGAGAATCACGCGATGAACGACATTACCCTCGAACAAGCCCGTGCGGCGGTGGCCGAAGCGGTGAAAAAAGCCGTACAACTCGATACGAAAATGGACATTGCGATCGTCGATGCAGGGGCTAACCTGAAGGCCTTCGCGCGGATGGACGGGGCTTGGCTCGGGTCGATCGACATTGCCCAGCGAAAGGCCCGAACCGCACGGCTGTTCGACATGAACACCGGAGCGATCGGTCAGCTTTCGCAGCCGGGCGGGCCGCTGTATGGCATCGAACACTCCAACGGCGGCCTGATCTCGTTCCCCGGCGGAATTCCGATACTAAACTCTTCCGGTGCGGTAATCGGGGCCATCGGCGTCTCCGGCAGCACGGTCGAGAACGACCACGCGGTGGCCGAGGCCGGCGCGGCGGCGGTAAAGTGAGGGATGTGGGGCAAGGGGCGAAGTCTTAACCGGTGCCAACAAGCCGCTTGCGATTTCGCACCAAGCGTATTGCCTCCCTCTGTAGACGGGGTTTGGGTTTCGCGGTCGCCGGAAAATTCTCGACCGATTTTCCGATGTTTCCCGCTTGCACGCGGCGGCGAAACTGCTATGCTACGTGTCACTAGTGGTGGCCGTCGGGGCCACCCTCGGGGAGCGAGGGACTTTTTTTGATTCGTTGCACGGCTCGAAACGATACATACTCGCAGTGAAGAGAAGATTGTATCTATTTCCACCGTTCACCGCGGAAAACCCACGAAACCCGTTTGTATTCAGAAGTCGCGCTGTCGCCCTCCGCGCCAGTGCCGTGTAAGGAGTAACTCGAGGGATGTCGAAGAAATTGTTTGTTGGCGGGTTAAGTTGGGGCACTACGGACGACAGTCTGCACGGCGCTTTCTCCCAGTTTGGCGAGATCGTCGAAGCCAAGGTTATCACGGACCGCGAAACCGGCCGCTCTCGCGGCTTTGGGTTCATCACCTTCGCCGACGACGAGGGCGCGACGAAGGCCATTTCTGAAATGGACGGCACCGAGTTGGACGGCCGGACCATCAAGGTCAACGAGGCCGAGGACAAGCCCGTCCGCAGCGGCGGCGGTGGCGGTCGCGGCGGATACGGTGGTGGCGGTGGTGGCGGTGGTGGTGGCGGCGGTCGCGGCGGTCGCGGTGGCGGCGGCGGCGGCGGACGCGATCGGTGGTAGTCGGCGGCGGTTTTTCCTTCTCGGAAAATCCATGATGCAGGAACCGGCGGCCTTCGGCCGCCGGATGCGCCGTCGGTATGTAGTGCCGAAGTTTTGTCGCTCCGAAATTAGGTTCGGTGAATTCCGACCCTGTTTCCGCGCGCAGTGACATCCAGTTGTCACCGGTGCCCGTTATCCTGACGGGCACCATGAAGCTCATCGACGAAAGAACGCTCGACGGCTCGCGCCGTTTTACCCACCTACCTCAGGTTGCCGACTGGATCTCCGTCCGCGACCATGTATCGCTCTTGCCGGGAGCGGAAATGGTCAATTTCATCGGTGGGGAGATGGCCCAGAACTGGCTCGACTTTGCCTTCCACGGCCGCCGTTTTCTCATCCGCGGCCACGACGACCATCTCCATCTGTTCGTCGATGATCCGCAATGCTCCGATCTGATTCTCTATCAGGTGGGCCGCCACTTCGAGCAACTGCTGGAAAAGGCAAGAGAGCAATAGCATGTCCGGAAAAAACAACCTTTACTGCTCGTTGCGGATATCGAGTATCTCGAATTTCAAAACCCCCTGCGGCACGTCAATCTCGACCCGGTCGCCAACCTTCTTGTCCACCAAACCTTGGGCCAACGGACTGGTGATGAGAATTTTCCCGTTGTCATAATCCTCCTCGCCGGCGCCGACAAGCGTGAACTCCTCTTCGTCGTCGAACGAGAGGTCTTTCACCCGGACCGTCGCCCCGAACGCCACCCTGTCCTTGGGGAACTGGGCGGGATCAAGCAGGATGGCCCGCGATAGCTTGTCGCGGAGCAGGTTGATCCGCGCCTCCATCATGGCCCGGCTCTCCTGGGCACCGGTGTATTCGGCGTTCTCGGTCAGATCGCCTTCGGACCGCGCGGTTGCCAGCCGTTCGAGGATTTCCGGCAGTTTGACGTTGTGGAGATGGTCCATATCGGCTTTGATCTTATCGTAGCCGGTGCGAGTCATGGGGATTCGGTCGGACATAAAACACCCCGCGAAAAAACGCGGCCCCCACCCGAGATGGGGGTCGCCGTACATTGTCAAGTACTGGATTCAAGTGGAGCGGAGGAGGGTTGAACTCCCGACCTCTGCATTGCGAACGCAGCGCTCTCCCAACTGAGCTACCGCCCCAACCTGCGTTCCATATTCTACAACCTAGCAGCCGGTTTCGCAAGCTGGAAGAAATCTGAGTGGTGTCCAAATATGACTACGATCTTTTCACGGTCATGGACGCTTCCCGCGTTTGCGAATTGGCAAACACCGGAGCAAACGGGCACTGTCCAACAGTGAATTACTGAGAAATGTCCATCTGAATGTGTGAGGCTTGCCAGGAACAACCGAAAAGTCAACTGGACTTGGAACTTCTATGTCTCGTTTTGTGATTGAGCGGAATTGAGTCGGTAATGGGCGTTCGGGTCGCGGTCAAATTTGCTCACATAATCAAATAGGCCCCGCTTCATCAGTCCCTGCAGGACTGTTCGTGCGCCGTGCCACGTCTTTTCTTCAATTAGTCGCTGCGCCTCGCTGACGTTGATTGACCCATGCTCTGCCGCAAAGTTGATACATCGCCGTTCCTTTTCAGAGAGGGTCTTAAAGATGGCTTCACCAACAAGATGGCTTGCGTCCTTGTCAATCCAGACATCGCGCTGAGCTTGATTGTTGCGAAGGGTTACGCGAACAAGAGCGTTTCCAATTTCTTTTTGCTCAAATTCCGGCTCCGGTAATTCCATCTTCAGCATTACATCACGCATTCGCCGCGTTCCTTCGTTTTCGCACTTGACGAAATCCATATAGAACATTGCGTCCATTAGGAAGTAGTTTCTTCTGTGGTGAACCTCATAGATGTTTTCGGGTGTTACAAATGGAGGGAATGGGCCAGGGCTTTCGATCACGAGTCGGTCATCAAACATTTTGATGAAGATATTCATATTTCTGAGGCTATACGATCGATGAACACATGCATTCACTATCGCCTCAAACCATGCGGCTTGCGGATATTCTGGGGCCGTAAAGAACTTTCCATCACGTCCCAAGCGTGAGAATGTCCGAATCTGGCTTTCCACAAGTCGATTAGCCTGGACAATGATTTCCGGCACTCGTCCCTCGATGAACTCATCTTTAACGACATTCCGTTTTTCGCCGGTCAGCTTTTCCGTGCCTTCGTATCGCTGAAAGCGAATCATACAACCAGGAATTACAGCCTTCAGACTCTTGGCAAAGAGTAATGCACATGCAATGTTGGGGACGAATTGGCCACTTTGAAATGTTCCGAGGTTTCGGTTCGCGAGAATTTGCTCAGGTGTGTGATCTGTTCGCAGCCCCTTTTTCTCCTTAACACTAGAAGCAAAGTCGGCAATTGCTGATGAATCGAAGTCACCGGGATAGTTCAAACCGCAGGGCTCCTGCTCGAAAAGAACCTGCCCTTTATCAATCATCAACTCGCGTTTCTCTTCTTCCATTAGGCGGAACTTAGAATCCCCGCGTCTTCGGAAGGCTTGCCCCTTATTGGTCTCGACGACTTTGTCTTCGCGATACCGTACGCGAACAAGAAGTATAAAATCTCTTTCCCCATCTTTATCGCGAACAATTTCTACTCGTTTTGTATCGTATAACGCATCGGGGCAAAGTTCACGGCCAACCTTCTCGTGTTGATTTATCTTGTCTTGGCTGACGGATAAACACCCAACAAGTTGTCCATCGTCGGAAACGCCTATCACAATTAGGCCGCCTTCTGGCGATGTATTTGCCCACATGGAAAAATACTCCGATAGCGACTCGCGATGGATTCCCGGGGGCTTCCGTTCGACCCTGGAATCCTCGAGGAGCTTTGGAATGAATTCTGCGGACGCAGCGGCGTACAATTCGTCCGGGTTCAGTACTTCCAATGGGCGGGAGGACGGAGGCTTATTAAAATCGAGCAACAATTGGCAGTCATTCATAACAACAGCCTCGGAAACGACTTACAGCTAGCTCGAGCGCGCTCGAGCTAGCTCCTAGACATGATTATCAAAGATACAGTCTTGTCTTGCAGTTCTTGTGATGTTCTCCATCGGAGAGCGGCCCACGTTTTGGTGGCGCAGCAGCATAATATTCTGCCGAAGGGGTCCGTGTCTGTGCAATAAATAGTACGGAAACCACCGGAAAGAATTGTCGCTCAAACCGAGGGCAAATCACAACCAGACTTTCGCCCAATTGCATCCTCACAACTGCATTGTAGCGAAATCCCCAGCAAAGGAAACCACGCTATGTGCAACGTTCTGAAACGCGAAAAATAGCTTAGTGCCCTTCGTCTTTTGGTGGAAGGTAACTCAATCCGTGGGACCGAACGCATTACCGGCATTCATCGGGACACGATCTGCCGCAATCTGTCTGAAACCCCTAGCCCCCGGCCCAGTCGATCGCGTTCAGCACTAACTGGACGAAGTCGGGCCGATGGAAGTCTTCCCTCGCGCCGAGCAACGTGTGGAACATCCGCCCTTGAAACTCCCGCGCCCACGCGACCGGATGCGCGCCGCCGCTAGTCTTGCCCACCAGCAAACAGGTCGCATCCTCGGGGACGCAGCCAAATCGGTGTGGAACCGCTCGGGCAACGAACGAGCCAACCCGATCGAGCACCGGATGCCACGGGGCGGCAACCGTTATTTCCATATCCGCCGATGGTTCTTCCGCAACGTCCGGGCAGTCTTCAATTATGGTCTCGGCATTGAAATCCGCTCCCCCCCGTCCAAGGACGTAAAGCCCGCGGGCGAACACCACCATGCAATCGACGTTGGGAAGGCCGTTTCCAAAGCCGGCGACGGCGTCGAAATCCATCCGCTCGCACTCCAACTCGCGTTGCCGGCGGGCGATCGGCTCGAACGCCGCCAGAGCGGCCGAAGCGCCCGCGGCGGTCGGAAGGGAAGCGAGCAGAACGCGAATCGTCTTGGTCGCCGGACCGTCGATCGGGCAGTACGGGTGAAACATCGTCCCCGTACCCGAGACACCGAGGGTCTGGTGGGCCGGGTGCATCGACAGTATGCGGCGGACCTTCGAGGAGCGATTCATCGCCTCACATTATCTCGATTCAAACCCGCGGCGTCTACAATTAGGCGGCGTATTAGGCGGTCGGATGTGGAAAAACACGTCCTGTTGCGCCGGTCACGGGGAGTATGCCGCCGAGGTTGGCAACGATTTGTTGTGTAGCGACACGAGCCGGTAACGATGCGCACGGCCGTCGGTGTCCCGCTGTTGATAATCGGTCAGCACGTTTGAAACATCCGCCAAACGAGAGAGCAGAGAACCGCGACGGCCGTTTTTTTTGATCGGTTCGGCCAGCAGCAAGTGCGTGTAGCCCGCCTCCCACAAACGTTTCGACGCTTCGCCCGCCGAGATCGAGGAGCGTTCGAGTTCCAACAGGCGATCGTCGGCGCCAGTCCACGTCGTGCGGCAGTCGAAGTAGAACGTGCATCGGTCCTGGCTGAGGAGGCGGGCGTCGGGCGGCAATAAATGGTTGGCCGCCACGGCGGCGGGATACGTCGGCTCGCGCCGCGCGAGATACGACTCGCGGTCCTCCATCCCCAACGAAACGCGAAGCACGTCGGACGATCGGACCAGCGATTTCGCCGCGCCGACGGCCAGCATCAGCGTCAACGCGGCGACGGCCGCGCGGCGCGCCCCGGCGGGAAAACGACGCAATTCAATCCACACCCAAACGGCCGCCACGCTCAGCAGCGGAACGACGGAAAACAACAGCCGTGCGTCGCCGTCGATCGACATCACCAGCACGGCGAACACCACCGCCACGAAAGCCACTCCCCAAAGTCCCCGCAGTCGTCGAGCGATAAGAACGCCGGGCGCCGCGGCCAGCAGCACCAATCCCAAGTGGTCCGAAAAAGCGTGCCATCCTTGTTGCCCTTGCCACCCTTGCCGATTGCCGCTGGAGAACGTCAGCAGCGCACCGCCGACGGCGACCGAGATTAGCATTGCGACCGCGCCGCCTCGGAGCAGAAAATGTCGCTGTTCCTTGCAGCGGATCACCGTCCAGACCCAAGCGGCGCCGAGCGGCAGGGCCAACAGCACGGCCGCCGGATGGACGGCCATCGCGCCGCCGGCGGTCAGCCCCGCGGCCACGAACCATCGTCCGTCGCCGCCGTGAGCGACCGCCCACCACCACGCCGCCAGCGCAAGCGTGGCCAGTGCGGCCAGCGCGATGTATTGGGTGGGCAGGCTCATCTGTTGGTTCAGCGCGGGAGTCAAAACGACCATTGCCCCGGCAATCCACGCCCAGCGGCGTCCGAGCAACGGCGAGGCCAGCACGACCGTCGCCAGCGCCAACAGCAGCCCCAGTCCCCAATCGACCAATTGCGCACAAACGCCGCCGTCGAGCGTCGTGGCCCAGACGTACCACAAGGCAACGAACAGCGACGGCGAGGCGTACATACCCGACGGCGGTTCGACGATTCGATGTTCGACGCAAAAGCGTTTTGCCAAGTCCAAGGGACCGGCCAGGGCCGCCTCGGCCGTCGGCGGGGCCAAGGCGCCGAGCAAGGACGACGCGCAGCCCGCCGCGGCCGCCGTCAAAACCACCGCCAACAGCAAACGGTTCGGCTCGGGCCACGGCCGCTTGGATAAGTCCCGCACAGCGTCGAGCGACGGAACTCGCGCTTTCAGCCGCAGACTCTCGTTGCCAATTTCCACCAGCCCCCAACAACAGCCAACCATCGTCAGCACAACGATCGGCAACGGCCGGAACATGCCGAGCAGACCCAGCGCTAGGAGGACGCATCCGGCGGCCATCAACCCGATGCCCAAACTGAACACCGCCATCGTCAACCGATCGTCGTCATTCGTGCCGAGCAGTCGCCACAATGGACGCCCGAGTCCGAACGCGGCAATCGCCATCGCGGCGAAAATGAAGATGGAAAGGAGCGAGTTCCCCATGAGTATTGCCCGGCGGAAGACGGTCTCAAAACAAAGCGGCAACGGCCTGTAAACCGGCCCAGGCGGCAACGGCGAGCAGCCATCCGGCGAAGAGCCACGCCTTCCACCCGGCGATCGGCGGCGCGTCGCCGGCCGGAGCGGTCCGTGGCGGCAGAAGAGCCGCTCCCAACAATCCATGCACCCGGCGCAAGGGAGACCGACGGGGCGATTCCTCCGGGGGACGGATGAAGGCGATCATTATACGTGCGCGTGGGCGCGGTTCAGGGCCGCCATGCGGCTGCGCAGGGCCGGCTGGTGGTCCAGCAGGCTGGCAATCCGTTGCCAATCCAATCGCTCCGGTCCCAACGCCTCGAAAAGAACCTGAACGTGGTCCCAATCTTCCTCGATGTCAACCGTCAAACGCACGTCCTCACGGTCGATCTCGGCCGGGGCCGGGATCAGCCGAAGGTTGAACTTTTCGGGGTGCGAGTAGATGTAACGGGTAACGTCCTCGCGGTCGAGCTTGTCGCGGGCCAGACGGTTGGCCTCATGCAACGCGCCGGCGCGGAACCATTCGGCGTAAACACCAACCGGCGAGAGGATCGCCGGCCGGCCGTCCCGCGAACAATAGCTCACGTAGTCGCAATTCGGATGCGCTTCGGCCGTGGTAGTCAGGCGGTCGATCATACCCGGGTCTATGAACAGGTTGTCGCCCCGGACCCGCACCACGCCCTCGGCGGGATACTGCTCCAACGCCTTGCAGAACCGGGCCAAGGCGTCTTCCCCCTCGCAAAGACAGATAGGCACGTCGCTGGGGACCAAATGACTGCAAGCAAGAGAGTCCTCGGTATCGCAAGCCACGACGATCACGCCGTCGAGCCGGATCGAATCGGTGACTCGGCGAATCACCCATTCCAGAATGGAGCGGCCGCCCAGCCTCCGCGCGACATTGTAGCGAAAGCGCGGCAAGTGGAAGCACGCCTGCACAATTCCCAGATTTTTCAGCATCCCGTTGCCTCCCCCCCAAATCCTTTTTCTTGCCAGCCGGTTTTCAAAGCCGGGTTAGGGTTACTCCTAATGTAACATTTTTGCCGGGAAATTGTCAAGAGGGAGTCCACTATAAAGCCGCGACCGTTGGTCGCGCCATTCCATCCACGACCATCGGTCGCGTCGGCGGGACGGCCGATTGTCGGCGGAATCACAGCGGACGCGACCAACGGTCGCGGCTTTATGGCGATGAGGTCTACCCCCGCGGAGTTATCCCGAGTGCCCGGTAGAGTTGCGGATCGGAGAGGCTATCGACCACCAACGACGCCGCGCCAAAGTCGTGTTCCCGGCTGTGTTCGCCGGGCACCGCCACGACGAACGCACCCGCCGCGGCCGCCGCGGCGCAGCCGTTCTCGCTGTCCTCGAGCACCATCATCTCCCCCGACGGAATCTCCAGCCGCCGGGCCGCCGCCAGATATATCTCCGGGTGCGGCTTGCCGTTTTCCACGTCCTCGGCGGCGAGAACGAACTGAAACCGTCCGACAAAGCCGAACGGCTCCAGACAAGCGGCGACCAGCTCACTGCTGCTGCTGGTGCCGATCGCCTTGGGTATTTCGGCGCGCTCCAGGGCATCGAGCAGCTCCATCAGCCCCGGCATGGGCTTCAATCTGTCGCCCAGTATTTCGAGGAACAAACGGTTCGATTCGGCGACCAACTGCTGCCAGGTCTCGGCGAGGTTGCAGTGGCGGATCATGGCCTCGAAGGCGGGCCGCGGCCGCAAGCCCATCATCCGGTTCTTCAACTCGGGCGTGAATTCGTGCCCTCGCCGCCGCAGCAACCGCGATCCCACCTCGCCGTACACGTCCTCCGTGTTGAACATCAATCCGTCCATGTCGAAAACGACGGCGCGTATCCGGTTCTCGTTCGTATTCATCTCATTCTTCTCAGGCGATAGATAACGTAAGTGCGGTTGTAATAGACCACGTCCAAATTCAGCGGCAGCTCGGTCCGATCGGTAATCGCGTAGCCGGCGTGGTACTTCGCGCCCAGTCGTTCAAGGTGTTCGGCGCCCGCTTCGGCCAACGGCTCGTGCCATCGTTGGCTCCGCAAGGGGAGACCGGTTCCATAAACGTCCTGGACCCGCCGCCACCACTGGACGATCTCCCGGGCGGACTGCGGCACGTCCTTCCAGGCGACCACCTCGCGGCGGCCGGCGTACCAGCGGAACGTCTGTGAAAGCCGGGGCGTGAGGAACAGGGCATCCGACGGAATTTCGCCCGATCGGGCAATCCAATCGCACGCCGCGTGCCAGTCCTCGAAATCGGCCTGTCTATTCTTCCATTTCTTGAATTCGGCCATCTTGTGCGACCGCGGCGGAGCCAGGGCAATGTGGTCGATCGCACGATTGCCCAAGTGAAACGCGGCCACGACAATCGCAAACGCCAGCCAGCATCTACCCGCCCTCGGCCGAAGAGCCAATAGACCGACAATCAACGCCGCGCCCTCCAGGGCAACGCCCAGCGGCAAGGCCACGTCGGCCAGCCGGAACCAGTAATAACGAAGCAGCCCGGCCGCCAGTCCCTCGTCGAAAGGAATCAGCAGATGAATCGCCGCCCCGGCCAGTGCGATCGCAACCGCGCCGGCGACGAACGCCCGGAGCACGTCCAAGGGTCTCTGAAAATCTTCGGACATACTAAGTCTATTGCGCCAGATTCCCAGCAGTAGCCAGAAACAACAGAGCAAAGCCATGCGCGGAATGAGCGCCGGGTGAATGCCGGGAAGGAACAAGTGGTGCGGCAACCGCTCGAAGACGTAAAGCTGATGCGCCTCCCGCGCCGTCTGCTGGTCCAGGCCCCAATCGAGCGCCAACGTAGGAATCAGTCCCGGCAGCGAAAGGATCAATCCGCCCAAAATCCCCGGCCAAAGCGATCGCAACGACGGCGTCATAAAGCCGCCAGGGTGCCACTGCTGGCTTGTCCAGCAGTGCCTTTCCCGAGAAATTCGCTTTACACTGCTGGGCAAGCCAGCAGTGGCACCCACTTCAAAACACGTCCTCAGTCGCAACCAGGCGATGCCCGCGGCCACGGCCGACCAGCCGCCGACCAGGGGATGGAACGCCGCCGCCGCGCCCATAAACAGCAAGCCCCGGTTCCAGCGGTTGCGCAGGACCGCCTCCAAGCCGAAAAACACGAGCGCGTAGGCGAACGGCTTGGCCTCGACGCCACCGACGACCCACTCGCCGGCCATGTGCCACCACTCCATCAGGCAGACGAACAACGCGGCGGTAAGCACCGACCACCACGGTCGAGGCACGACGGCGAAACTCAGCCGCCGCCACCCCCAGGCCAGCAACAGCCAGCAGATCGTCCGCCCCGTCCAGGCGAGCGCCACCGGCGGCAGCCAAAGCGACAGCCATCCGAACGTGAAATAAAAAACCTCGTGGGCGTCGGCAGATTCCAGAAAGAAATCCCCCTCGAACTGGTCTGGGTTCCAGTAGTGAATCGCCTTGCCGAGGTAATATGCTTCGTTGTTGTCCGGCACGGGCCAAGCGCCCTGGATGAAAAACACCGCGAAGACCAGAACGATCTCGATGAGTGATTGGCGACGGGGCATCGGGGGAAGTGGCTAGGGGAGAGGGGAGAGGGGAGAGGGGAGAGGAGAGAGAAGATAAAACAAAACAGTAGTCAACTCGGCAGCGCAAGCCGCAATCAGATACGGCCATGCGACGCGAACAACGGGATGTAAGCTCGAAAGCCCCCAATCGGTGAAAAACAAGGTCGCCATAATCAGAATGGATGTGACGCCCGCGAAACCGGCGATTTTTAATTGCCGGACAATTGCAAACCCGATACAGCCGACGGCGTTCATCCCCGACAGAACCAACAACGCCACCGGCCATGCGAAAACAACAAACAGCGCACCGACGACCGCCGCAACGGAAAAAAACGAAAGCAGTCGCAATAGCATGTCATTTCTCCAAACCTCGCCGGTCAAGCCCGGCCGCAAGACATCTCTACTCTCCCCTCTCCCCTCTCCCCTCTCCCAGCGCCGCGATGCTCTTGAAATCGTCCTTCAGCGAGCGGTAAAGCTGCTGGTAGATGGGGAAAGCACGGTCATAATGTTTTTTGGCCTTCCGATCGACCGGCGTTTCCCGAACCTCGCGGATCGACGCGGCGCAGGCTTCTTTGATATTCTTAAAGGCCCCGGCGCCGACGGCCGCCAACAGCGCCGCGCCGTAGGCCGCTCCCTCCTCGCTGTTGATCGTCGCCACCTTGCGGCCGAATACATTGGCCTGGATTTGCCGCCAGAGCGGGCTGCGCGATCCGCCGCCGGAGGCCCGAATCCGCCGCACCGGCACGCCCAACCGCTCAAATATCTCCAAACTCTCGCGCATCGAATACGTCACGCCCTCCATGATCGCTCGCACCAGATGTCCGCGAGTGTGTGCGGCCGTCAGACCGACGAAACAGCCGCGTGCGTCGGGGTCGGCGTGAGGGGTCCGCTCGCCGGAGAGGTACGGCAGGAAGAACAGTCCCTCGCTGCCGACCGGTGTTTTTTCCGCCTCCTCGGCCAACAGGTCGTAGACATCGCGTTTAGCGCGTTTTGCCGCCGCTTGGTCCGCTTGGCAGAGTGCGTTGCGGAACCATTGCAGCGATCCGCCGGCCGAGAGGTTCACGCCCATCATGTGCCAGCGGCCGCGGACGGCGTGGCAGAAGGTATGTACGCGCCCCAGCGGGTCGATCTTCACCTCGTCGCTGTGGACGAACATCACGCCGGAGGTGCCGATCGAGGTGGAGAGGACTCCGCGGGCGACGATGCCGTTTCCGACCGCTCCGGCGGCGCAGTCGCCCGCCCCGGCGACCACCACGCAATCGGCGGTCAGCCCAAGCAGCTTCGCCGCCTGCGGGGTGAGCTTGCCGGTGATGTCCTCCGATTCACAACACTCGGCCAGCAAGTCGGCGTCCAGTTCCAAGGCCGAGAGGAGTTTTTTCGACCATCGGCGCCGAGCAACGTCCAACAGCAACATGCCGCTGGCGTCGCTCACGTCGGTTGCGTACTCTCCGGTCAACCGGCGGCGGATTTCATCCTTCGGCAACAGCACTTTGCGCGTGGCCTCGAAATGTTTCGGCTCGTGGTTTCGCAGCCAGAGGATTTTCGGGGCGGTGAATCCGGTTAGGGCCGGGTTGGCGACCATCTTGATCAATTTTGCCCGGCCGCCTGCGCGGCGCTCGATCTCGGCGCACTCGGCGGCGGTCCGCTGGTCGTTCCAAAGTATCGCCCGGCGAATGACCTTGTCGTTTCGGTCGAGAAACACGGAGCCGTGCATTTGGCCCGACAGCCCGATCGACTTTACGTCGGTCGGCTTGATTTTGGCCCTGGCCATCGTCTTGCGAACCGAGCGGACCGTCGCCCGCCACCAGTCGTCGGGGTCTTGCTCGCTCCACAGCGGCTTGGGGAAGTGGCAGGGATAGGTTTCGGTGGCCGAGGCCAAGACCTTGCCTTTTTCGTCGATGGCCAGCGTCTTCGTGCCGGAAGTGCCGATGTCGATGCCCAAAAACGCGCTCATGGTGGTCTCGTTCTTGTTCGGGACAATCTAACGCAATATGTATTGCCGGATTGTAACCCGGACGATGGTGATCGGGCAACGGGTCCATTGACCGAGCGCACTGTTTTGGTCTAATGAGATATTGGACCGTAATCGTAAGTCTGCCATGAAATCAACATATATTCATCTCGCCGCCGGCCAACTGGCCGCTGAAGCGGCCAGCCCTCGTCTCGCCCCTCGCCCCTCGCCCCTCGCCCCTCTTTCCTGCCTGCTACTGATTCTGGCCGGGTGTCCCCGCCCCGAATCGGAACCGCAGCCCGGCCACGACCGTCTGCCGCTTGAGGGAGTGACGCTTCGGCTGGCCGTGGTTGACGATCCGGCGCTGGCGGCCGCCGTGGTTCAAGCGCGCGGAGAATGGAACGCACAAACCGGCGCGGAGCTTGAAGTTACGGAAATCTCGGAAAAAGAATTGGAACGGGCCGAAACGCTGCCGGCCGACGCCGTGCTCTGTCCCTCCCACACGCTGGGCATCCTCGCCGAACGGGACTTGATCGAACCAGTGCCGAAAAACATCATCCGCGGCGATCAGTGGAACGGCATCTTCGACTTGCCAAAACTCCGCGAAGCAGCTTGGGGGGGGCGGATCGTGGCCGTTCCGTTCGGCTCGCCGGTTTTCTGCTGCTACTACCGCGCCGACCTGCTGGAAAAACTCGGCCGCCGCCCGCCACGGACGTGGAGCGAGTATCGGGAACTGGCGGAGCTATTGGCGAAAAACTCCCCTCTCCCTTTGGGAAAAGGGCCGGAAGCAAACTCCCCTCTCCCTTTGGGAGAGGGGCCGGGGGTGAGGGCACCTTGGTCCGCCACAATCGAGCCGCTCGCCCCCGGCTGGGCCGGCTTGACGCTGCTGGCCCGGGCAGCGCCCTACGCAAAACACCGCGACAATTTTTCCACGCTGTTCAACATCGAAACGATGGCGCCGTTGATTGCCGGAGAGCCTATAGTCCACGCGCTGGAAGAGCTTGTGGCCACGGCCGAACTGGGGCCTGATGATCCGTTTCAATTCGATCCGGCCAAGGTCCGTGCGGCGTTCCGGCGGGGCGAGTGCGGCATGGCGATCTCCTGGCCCACGGCCGCCGTTGAAGAGAGGGGAGAGGGGAGAGGGGGGAGGGGAGAGTTTGGAGGGCTGGCCGCTTCAGCGGCCAGTGATTCGGCCCGCGTCGGATTCGTCGAACTCCCCGGCTCGCGGCGGGTCTTCAACCTCTCCAAAAACGAGTGGGACAAACGAGCGGACGACGACGATCGCCATGTGCCGCTGCTGGCCGTGGCCGGCCAGATGGGCGTGGTCGCCAAGGGATCGACCAATCGCAAGGCCGCTTTCCAGTTGCTCTTGTGGCTCTCCGACGACCGGATGAGTCCGCAGATCAGCGCGCTGAGTCCGGCGACGACCATGTTCCGCCAGTCGAACCTGGATGTTCCCGGCCAGTGGGTCGAAGAAACGGTCCTCCACGCCGCCGCGTCGCAATACGGCGAGGCGACCCTGGCCGCCTTCAGTCACGAGCAATGGCTCGGGGCCTTGCGTATCCCCGGCCGGGCGGAATATCTCGCCGCCTTGGACGAAGCGGTCGCGGCGGCCGTCCGCGGCGAGAAATCGGCTCAAGAAGCCCTGCAACAAGCCGAGACCAAATGGCGAGAAATCACCAACCGCCTCGGCCTCGACCGCCAAAAAGCCGCCTATCGGCACAGCGTAGGACTGGAGTAAACGGGACAGGTCTAATTACCAACAGATTGCGAGCCTTTTGTCAGGATGCTCACATGCCGAGAACCGCACGTATTGCCCCTGGCGGAATGGTGTTCCACGTTCTCAACCGACGACGAATAAACGGGACAGGTCTAATTACCGACGGATTGCGAGTCTCTTGTTAGGATGCTCCCATGCCAAGAACCGCACGCATTGCCCCTGGCGGGATGGTGTTCCACGTTCTCAACCGCGGCGTGGGGCGGATGAATCTGTTCGCTAAGGATGGCGACTATGAGGCGTTCGAGCGGAGCATCGAGAAGACGCTGGAAAGCTGCCCGATGCGTATCTGCGCCTACTGCTTGATGCCCAACCATTGGCACTTCGTATTTTGGCCGCAGCAGGACGGCGATCTGGGAGCTTTCATGCAGAAGCTTACCGTCACACACGTGCGTAATTGGCAAGAACATCGGCGGCGGGTTGGTTACGGACACGTGTACCAAGGCCGCTATAAGTCGTTTCCGGTGGAGGCCGACGAGTATTTCTACCAGGTGATGCGTTACGTGGAGCGGAACGCCTTGCGGTCGAATCTCGTCGCCCGGGCCGAGGCATGGCGATGGGGCAGTCTGTGGCGTCGCGTGTGTGGCAAGCCTTCCGACCGCAAGTGGCTCAGCAAGTGGCCGCTGCCCATTCCGCGTGGCTGGAAAGACCTTGTCAACCAGCCACAAACGGAAGCCGAGTTGGAGGCGATTCGTCGGAGCGTGGCCCGAGGCCAGCCCTACGGCAACAACGCCTGGAGAAAACAAACCGCAAAGGATTTGGGGCTTGAATCGACGATGCGGCCCCGCGGACGGCCCTGGGACCGGGCGACAACACACGATAATTAGACCTGTCCCGTTTATTTCGCCTCGTTTATTTCGCCTTGGGGTACCGGATGCCAATTGAAACCGCCGCTTGGCCCGGCACCATCCCCATCTCAATCGTAGCCCCGTCCGCCATTAACCCAACAAAACCTTCTTCGATCGTCTTGTCGGCACCAGTGATCACACGGTCGGGCGGTAATTCTGCAAGGCCACACTCGTCTATCGTTCGCAGCAGTTCGGCAGTGGAAGTCAAAAACCACTCCCTGCCAAGGGAAGCCGGACTTCTTCTACCGAGTGATCGCAGTCGCTTATGGACCTGTGTTTCTAAGTGCCTTCCATCCCAGGTACTAAACACAAGAAGCACTTTTGGTTTTTCCGGGAAACCGGCTCTTTCAACAATCTGCGACCGGATTCGACCGAAGGCACCATCGCAAGAGTTCTTCGAGAAGCCGACCTTGACCGGATAGTGTTCGTCACGCCTGACTGTCGCCAACTCGATCAAGGATGGGAATGTAAAAGCATACAAATCCTGATCGCCGACGCCTTTGAAAATCGTCTCCGATATTGTGAGGTATTCGCCGTAGTACTTTGCAATCCAGCTTTCACGGCACGTTGCAGCGACCAGTGGATCTGCATCAAATCGCGTGTTCCGATTTTGTACGATCAGTTCGTCTGCGACGGCTCTCACAGAATCCTCGGTTACTCGTTGAAAGGCGCATCGCTTCAGACGAAGTTTCTGTCCCGCATCGAATATTACATCTGCAAATGTATAGCCGTCGGTCGTTTCGGAAATTGTCCAACCCAGTGCTCCAATGTGGAGTTCAGCGCCGTAGGATCGGAGATCGTGAACCAGCACGATTCGTTCGCGGTTCTCAACGTCGAGGCACAAGCGGCCACCAATGTCGTACGTATGCAAATAGCCATTGACGATCTCGCGCCGTGAAATTTTCGGTAGTGGCTTCGATTTTGTAGCCAAGATTCTTCCAATCTGTTGGGGCCGAATGACAGGGATGATCAGGTGGCCGGGAGCGAGCCAGCCATCCCGAAAACTTCAGCTACCGGCCACTCTGGTCTATCCCTTGTTCGACGAGCGTCCTATGAACGCCCAAGTAGAGTACGCGCCTCGTTTCCTATGGCATCAGCAAGCACCTTATGCAGACGTTGGAGTTCATTGTGTTGAGCCTGGAAACCCGCTTGATCTAATACGCCAAGGCGTGTTGCCAATGACTGTGGAGATAATAGCAACTCTGGTGGTTGGTGATCGGCGTCGACAAAGTGACGGAGTGCCCATGAATGATACGATCGTAGTTTCGCCGTGTATTCCGATACCGCGGTTTGTAGACCAGGGAAATACAGAATGGTCAAGGATTCTAAGGGAAAGAAAGCGATGGCCGGATGCGTATTGGCGCTGTCTTGAAATGCAGTTGTCCCTTCAAAATGCTCTCGCCATTCCGTTGTCTGCCGCAGCGCCAGAGTCAGATCTTCGAGCTTCTGAAGCAGCGTGGTGGTTCGTCTGTGTTTGCGTTCAAGCCACGATGAAAGCATGGAGACGGATGCGCCAATGGCCGTGCCAACGATGGCGGCGGATGCGGCGATGATCGCGGGCCAGTAGTCCATCGTTGTGTCCTTCCTGCTCGTCGAACTTACCCTGTATCACGAATTCCAGCAACCTGAGTATAACAAGGCTCAAGGGCGAGTAAACGGGCGAGTAAACGGTAAACGAACGGTAAACGGGACAGGTCTAATTATCGCGTACTATTCCAAAAACCGTGCGAACGGCCTGTAACAAATGGCTTTCCTGATGCGGGCCGTCGCAAAGGAACGTAATAATTAGACCTGTCCCGTTTACTCGTCCGCGAAGCGGTCGCGGCGGCCGTCCGCGGCGAGAAAGCGGCTCAAGAAGCCCTGCAACAAGCCGAGACCAAATGGCGAGAAATCACCAACCGCCTCGGCCTCGACCGCCAAAAAGCCGCATACCGACACAGCGTGGGGCTATAAAATCGTCGATTGCTGGCCGCTAAAGCGGCCAGCCCTCCGATCCCTTCTCCCTCTTCCCTCCTCTCTCTTCTCTCTTCACCCTATTTGCTTGCCAGCGGGATCACCCCGTCCCAGTCCGGGGGCGGGCGGCGGTTGTGCTGGGCGATGTGGACCACCAGAAAATCCTTCACCTGGTCCGCCGCCGGGATGCGGTGCAATAACTCGAACGCCTGCTGCCATTTGCCCGATAGAAAAGCATCGAGCGCCGCTTCGTAAAACTCCAAGTGCTCGTCGGTCAATTCGGGGTACTCCGAAACGGGCGGCAGCAGTTCGCTGACCTCCAGCGGCGTGTCCAATCCGTAGGGGCGCACGATTGCCAACCGCCGCACCCGGGCAATGTCGCGCGGTACTTCTTGGCGAACGATCCGCGCCGTGGCCTCGTCCAGCAGAATGGAGGCCTGAATGATCTTGGTCATCCCCTCGAGCCGCGAGGCAAGATTCACCACCGGGCCGAAGACGGTCACCTTCACCTGATCGACGGTGCCGATTTTGCCCGCCACGGCCGGACCGGTGGCCACTCCGATTCCGGTTCGGAACCCGGTTGCGGCCTCGAACTCGGCGCGGACGGCCAACGCCGCGCGGCAGGTGCGCAGGACGGCGTCCTTTTGCGGCAGCGGCCAGCCCCAGAATCCCATCGCGGCGTCGCCTTGGAAATCGCCCACCACGCCCCCTTGCTCGCGGATGTGGTGGGTCATCACGCCCAAGGCTTTGCTCACTCGCCGCAGCAGTCCGAGCAGGTCGCCTGCCTGACGTTCCGACTCGCGCGAGAAGCCGCGGAGATCGCAGAAAATCACCGAAACCTCCGTCTCGCGCGGCGCGAGAACCACTTCTGGGTCTTCGTCGGCCAGCGAGTCGAGCACCACTGGCGAGAAGAACTGGCTGAGCGTGGCCTGGCGATGCTCCAGCAGCCGCATCTGCCGCAACGAACTGAGCATGGCCGCCACCAACTCGGTGAACTTTACGTCCTCGCGCAGATCGGTGGGATCGGAGGAAGGTGTCGCGTCGGACTGCTCGACGTTGAACCGTCCGGCCACGTATAGCCCCCAGCCCCGGCAAGCCTTGCCCAGCACCGGCGTGCAAAAGGCCCAATCGAACGTGTCGCTGGCAGTGTACGAATCGGGCAAGGCCGAGGCCGCGCCGCGCCAGACGTGCAACACACTCTGACCTTGTCGCAACGATTCAAGGATAAGGCCCTGGCTAGGGCGAAAATTGCTGGTGATCGCCAGCCGCTGGTCCCAGTGGAGAACGAGGGGCGGGGGGCGGGGGGCGGGGGATTGGGGGTGGGAGGCGGGGGAGGAGGGAAGAGAGAAGGGTGAAGAGGGAAGAGAGAATCGGGGTGATTGAGGATTCTCTTCGCGTCCTCCGGCTCTTCTTTCTTCTCTCTTCTCTCCTCTCTCTTCTCTCTTCCCTCTTCCCTCGTCCCCCGTTCCCCGCCCCTCCTCAACGGCCACCACCGCCGCGGCGTCGGCACGGGGCACGCCCGCCAATATCATGCTCACCAGCCGCACGAAAAGCTCCTTGTCGCCGGTCGCCCCGGAAATCACGTCCGGCAGCCGGCTGAGCACCTCGATGCGATGGTCGGGATTGCGGAACTGGACTCCCTTGAGGTATTGCGCGCTGAACGACTGTTGTTGAACCGGGGCGGGCTGATCGACCGTAACGTCCACCTGCTGATCGGCCAGCGTGAAGGTGGTTTGCCCAACGACGAAATGTTCGCCGGGCGAAAGCTCGAACCGCTCGGCCTCCTTTCCGTGCAGAAAGACGGGGTTTTTCGCTTCCGGCAGCCGTTGGACCTCCAGCCGCCGACCGTTCCACGAGAGACCGACGTGCCGGCGCGAGACCTGGTGGTCCCAGGGCACGGCCCAAACGCCGCCGAACCTTCCCAGAACGATCTCCTGCCCCTCGGGCAGCGGCCGCCGCCAACGTTGTTGAGCTTCGGTTCCTTGTGCAATCAGGTCGGGCATGGGAGGGATTAGGGATTGAGGGAGGCGATTGTTGGGTCACACATTTTCATGGTTGTTCAGGTTCGGACAACACCCACGGAACGCGCGTTATGAATTCAAGCTGGATAAGGTGCTTGCCGGCGAAAGGTACCCGAACCAACGCAAGGCTATTGGTAAAGCCAAATTCACACCCACCGGTAAGCTTCTCAAACTCATATACTCCGCCGCTTTCGTGAGTCTGCTTTATGACATCGCGGCCGGAAAGGATTCTGCCGACAACATGATACCATCCGCCCGTAAGATGCAGAGCGGAGTCCTCTCGACCATAGTGGCACAGCTCGACCGGCTTTCTAGGGTCGATGCCTAGCAGATTAGCAATTGATGTAAACCCCTTGGGAAAAGCCTTGTCTAACGCTGCCATGAAGTTTCGGCAGTCAGCACAATCGCATCCCGGTCCTTCCGGTTCGGCTTCATAGCACTTCCGGGTGCCATCCGGCTGATGTTCAATAGTCCAACGACCAATGGTGGAAATCACGATTTTCCCAATCCCCAGTATCTAATCCCTAGTCCCTCACTCTTTTCCGCTCAACCGTTTCGCCATCCCCTACAGCTTGGCTCATTCACCAAGTGCCGAAAATGCGTCGCAAGGCTGCGGAGATCGCGGCTCGATCCTCACTTTGAACACAGCCCAGGCAACGTTGGACCAGAGATTTTTCCAGTGTGGCCAGTTTGTGCAGTCGAACGGTTGAGGACGCAAGCAAACCAGCGTCTTTCCAATCATGGAGTAAAACGTCATGGTTGTCTTGCCCGCGCTGAGTCGTCACCCTGGCAACCAAGACGTCGGCATCGCCCACATCCAAGACTACCATCGCCGGACGGATCTTGGTTTTGACGCCCGCCGTGTAAGGGAACGCGATGAGAACCAGATCACCCGGCTGATAGTTGATCATAGATTGCGTCGCCATCAGAGTAGCCGTTAAGAAACTGCTCCGCGGTCAGCCCAGCCCAAGACTGGTTCTCGGCCGCGTCCGGCACAAGCAACACGACTTGCAACGCCTTTTCCCCTTGGATTTGCCGGGCGACGGCAGGCGGAACCGTAAGCGTATGATCCGGGTTCAATTGGGTCTGGAACTCCAGGACTTTCATGATGCCCTCCTTCTCGGATACGCGCCATCCACCTTTACTTTAATTTTAGGCTATTCGCTCCAGCTCTGCAAGCGCCGTTCATACTCTGTAGGTCGGGCATGGGACATCAAGTTTAGCCGCCGCGTCCACGCGGCGTGAATGGGGGCCATGTCGGCCATAATCCCCGGCGTGGACGCCGGGGCTAAACAACTTTTTTTCTCCCGCTACTGGTTCCCGCTCAACCGCTTCGCCATCCCCCACAGCCCGGCCATGACCAGAGCGATCGTTCCCAACGCGATCAGGCCGTAGTAGAGAAACCCGCGTTTCAACTTGCTCAGCGTGGCGTTGATGGCCGTTTCGTAGTCCTCCTGGACGATCACGATCCAACCGGTGTCGGTGTCGCGGACGCGGACCGGCTCCATCCTGGCGAGCCACCGTCGGTTGAATTCGCCCCCCTCGGCGTCGACCGCCAGCGGGTCGCTGTAATGTTCCTCTCGCGCCGGCGTGTTGGGCAGGTCGTCTGACGCGACGCGATAGTACTGAAACCGGTCGGGCAGCTTGGTCTCCTTCTCCATCAACTTGTCGAGCAGCGGATGTTGCAGCACAACGCCCTTATGGTCGCCCTCGCGATTGTCCACCAGCACGGCGAATTGGTCGTCGCCGCCGGGAAAATCGACGAATCGCCCCACCTCGGCAGTCATCGCCACCACGCCCAGAAACTTTTTCTCCGGCGAGAGGTCGAACACCGGCGCGCTGATGGCAACTATCCAGCGAAAAGTGGACCGCGAGCGGAACACGTCGGAGAGCGTGGTCTGTTGGATGTGTTCGCCCGGCGCCGGACGCCAGGAGTCGGGCAGATCGTTCGGTCCGCCGTGAAAAAAGCTCCGCCAGGCGAAGTCTTTGCCGATCGTCCGCCCCTCCGGCACACGGACGGTGGACACCCCGCCGGCGTCGCAAAAGAACCAACTGGCCACCTTTTCCTCTTCCGACGGCCGCGTCGTCGAGGTGAGCATCGCCGTAAGCTCCCGCTGCAATGTTTGCCGCTCGGGGTTTTCGAGAAATTGCCGCCGCACCGAGTCCTGTTCCGCCGGATCGATATTCGGATCGGCAAGCCGGACGAGCAAATCGTGCAGTTCGGGGTTTGCGAGGGCCTCGGCCAGCCGTTCACGAAACTGCTTCGAGGCGGCCACCTGTTCGACGATCCGGTAGCGGCTCTCCAACTCGTTGGAAGCGGTCCGGGCGGCGAATTGGGCCGCGAACCGGTTGGTCTCCAACGCTCGGGCCGTCAACGCGTCGTTCGACTGCCGCAAGGCCGTGCTGAATCCCTGATAGGCGAACCACGCCACCACCGCCAGCAGCAACGCCGGACCGATCGCGCCGAGAACCATCATCGGACGACGGGCCAACCGCGCGGCACGCTCGTCCAGCGCGTCGAGGACCGCCTGAACGTTGGGAAACCGCTTTTCAGGATCAGCCGCCAAACAGCGATCCACGATCGCCGCGAGCATCTTGTCGACGCCCCGCCGCCGCCGATGTCCCGACACCAGCGGAGACTGTTCGATCGTCCGGCGATAGTGGGCGAGCCGTTCGGTCAACTCGGGCGTCCGCTCGAAGATGTCCGTGGTCTTACCCGTCCTATGCGGCGGGCCGCCGGTCAACATGCAATACAACAGCGCCCCCAGCGCGTATACGTCCCAGCGCGCGTCGGGCATCGCCTCCAGGTCGGCCTGCTCCGGGGCCATGTAGAACATCGTCCCCAACGCCGGCGCCTGCTCGGTCGAGAGCCGCGACTGACCGAAATCGGCCAAGCGCGGTTTGCCGTCCTGGTCCAGCAGGATATTGGCCGGCTTCAGGTCGCAGTGCAAAACACCCTTGCCGTGGGCATGGATCAGGCCGATCGACACGTCGCGGAACAACGACACCGCCTCATCGACCGGCAACTGCCCCTGGGCAATCCGGTCGGCCAGCGACCCTTTCTCCAGATACTCCATGATGTAGTAGGGCGGGTCGGAATCCCAGCCGACGCCCAACAGTTGCACCACGTAGCGGTCGGCGAACAGAAAGGCGAGTTTCTCGACCTCGCGGCTCAGCAGCGACCAGTCGAGGCCCCCGCGATGGGCATAGAACTTGATGGCCACCCGCCGGCCGGTGTTCCGTTCGCGGGCGACCCATACCTCGCCGTAAGCACCGACGCCCAGGAACCGCTCCGGCTCGTAGCCGGGCACTTCGGTGGGCAGAAAGCCGCGTTTCAGGCTCTTCTCCGCCGCCCGCCGCCGCTCCCCCCCATCTTGGATTTCCGTTCGGTCGGTGCTCATGTCAATAGTATATCGGGGTTAATCGCCGGAATACAACACCGTTCACTATCCACTATCCACTATCCACTATTCCTCGCGTTGACTTTGCTCATCCCGTAACGTAGATATTTGGCGACGGTGCGTTGATTTCACCACCGTCGGCCGCGAGCCGTTACAACCGGCGTAACCGGAACCGGCCGATTTTTCGGAGCATATCGGGGGATGAAGATGAAACAACAGGGAACGCTACTGCTGGTCGACGACGACCGCCACTTGCTGGCTTCGATGGCCGATTGGCTCCGCGATCAGGGCTACGACACCGACACCGCGTCCAATCTCGCCGAGGGACGCACGGCGGTCGATCGGAAACCCTACGACCTCGTGTTGGTCGACATCCGCCTGGGCGAGGAAGACGGTTTCGACCTGCTGTCCCATTGCCGCAAGAATCACCCGGCCGCCGCGGTTATCATGATTACCGGCTACGGCACCGTCGAGTCGGCGGTCGAGGCGATCCGCCTCGGCGCTTTCGACTTCCTGACCAAGCCGCTGATCGACGAAGAGCTGCTCATGTCCATCCAACGGGCGCTCAGCCAGCAACAAGTGCTGGAGGAAAACAAAACACTAAAAGCCCAACTCGACATGCGGTTCGGCATGGAAAACATCATCGGCCACGACCACCGCATGTTGAAAATCTTCGACGTGATCGACTCGGTGGCCGACACCCGCGCCACCGTGCTGATCACCGGCGAGAGCGGCACGGGCAAGTCGCTCGTCGCTCGGGCCATTCACCGCCGCAGCACGCGGCGCGACAAGTCGTTCGTCGAAGTGGCCTGCGGCGCGTTGCCCGAAACGCTGCTGGAAAGCGAGTTGTTCGGCCACGTCGCCGGGGCCTTCACCGGCGCGGTCGGCGAGAAACTCGGCAAGTTCATGCTCGCCGACAAGGGCACTATCTTCCTCGACGAGATCAGCACCGCCAGCCCGGCCATGCAGGTCAAGCTGCTCCGCGTGCTGCAAGACTTCGAGTTCGAGCCGGTCGGCGGGACGAAGACCTGCCACATCGATACCCGGGTGATCCTGGCCACCAACGACGACCTTACCCGAATGGTCGCCGAGGGGCGCTTCCGCCAAGACCTTTTCTACCGGATCAACGTGATCAACGTCGAGTTGCCGCCGCTGCGCGACCGGATCAGCGATATCCCGCCGCTGGCCGAACATTTTCTCCAGCAAGTTTGCGAGGATGCGGGCAAACAGGTCCGCGGCTTTACCGACGAGGCCATGAACTCGCTGCGGCGATACCGCTGGCCCGGAAACGTCCGCGAGTTGCAAAACGTGATCGAGCGGGCGGTGTTGCTGGGAAAAGGCGGTGTGATCGCCGACGACGATCTACCCTCCACGCTGGCCGCCGGAGACAACTACGGCGCCGAATCCGTCGCCGGACGCACACTCAAGCAGGCGATGAAGGAGCCTGAACGACAGATCATCCGCGAGGTGCTGGAGGCGAACAACTGGAACCGCAACGTCACGGCCGAGAACCTCGGCATCAACCGCACCACGCTCTACAAAAAGATGAAACGCCTCGGCCTGGAAGACCTCGCCATGGCAATGGGGCGATAGACGGCACGACACGCCGCGGAGAGTGCATGGAACAGCCGGCGGTTAACAACGTGTCCTGAAACAGTTCATTTAGCCCGCCGTGAATACACGGCGGGCCGGGTTGAATGCGGAAAATCGCTTGCCCCGGGTGTATTCACCCAGGGCTAAATACGGCGGTTTCAATTTCAGGACACGCTCTAAGTTATTCTTTCTTCTTCCGATCCAGCCGGCCGGATTTGTTGATCGCCCGCCAGAGGCGGAGGCCCAGGGCGATGCTCACCGCGGCGGAGGCCGCGCCGGGAACCGAGAGGTTGGGCAACAACGGCGGCAGATGAATCAGCGGCGGCACGTTGCGGCTCAGCATCAGCGACGCGCCGACGAAAAGCGCGCTGGCCAACATCCCCAACACCAGCCGGTTCACCGACGGCTCCAATCCGCGATGGTCCAAATGGATGTCGAACCGCCCGGTCTGCATCTGTTCGAGCACGTCGGCGATTCCTTGGGGAAGGATGTCCAACAGATGCTCGAGTTCCGAGAAGAGCCGATACAGTTTTCGCAGCCGTCGGCGGGGCGAGAACCGCCGCAGCAAAAGGGTCCGCCGATAGGGCCGGATCATCTCGACCAGACTGAACTTCGGGCTTATCAAGCGGGCGGTCCCTTCCAACGTGACCAGTGCCTTCAAGAGCATGGCGATCCGCGCGGGCAGCATGATCCGGTAGCGGCGGACCTGCTCCATCATCTCATTGAGTGCCCCGCTCAGGTCGAACTTGTCCAGCGATTGGCCGGCGTAGTAGGAGAGGAAATCGGCCACGTCCAGCGCCAGGGCCGAGCGGTCCAGGTCGGCCGGCGTCTTGCCCAGCCTAAGGATCATCGAGGTCATGTGCTCGGCGTCGAGATTGCTCAGCGCGACGAGCATCTCGGAGACGTCCTCGTGCAGTCGCTGATCGATCCGGCCGACCATTCCGAAATCGAGCAGTCCGACCCGGCAGCCGTCCATTGCCAATAAATTGCCCGGATGGGGATCGGCGTGATAGAACCCGTTCTCGAAGATCATTTTCAGGCAGACGGCCGCGCCGCGCCGGGCGAGTTGATCGGTGTCGATGTTGGCCTCGGCCAGCCGCTTCTTCTCCGACAATTTGATCCCGTCGAGCAGTTCCATCGTCAGCACGCGCTGGCTGGAAAACTCGGGGTAAGTGCGTGGGATATGGACCGTCTGATCGCGGCGGAAGTCGTGGGCAAACTGCTGAATGTTGCGCTGCTCGCGGCCGAAGTCCAGCTCGCGCCGCATCGACCGCTGAAACTCGGCCACGATTGCCTGCGGGCGGTAGTTGTGGAACTCGGGTATCATGTCGGCCATCACGGCCAGACCGGCCAGGATATCCATGTCGACGGCCACTTTTTTCTCGATCTCCGCGTGCAAGACTTTTACGACCACCGCCTCGCCAGAGTGGAGCCGGGCGCGATGCACCTGTCCGATCGAGGCCGAGGCCATCGCCTCCGGCTCGAACTCGGCGAAGAGTTGCTCGACCGGCTTGCCCAACTCGCTTTCGATCAGCTTGCGGATGACCTCGGGTGGATCGGAGGGCACATTGGCCTGAAGCTGCTGGAATTCCTCGGCCAACCTCACCCCCACCAGGTCTGGACGGGTGCTGAGGATTTGGCCCAATTTGATGAACGTCGGCCCCAATTCGGCCAGCGCCATCCGCAGGCGGGTTTCCCAGGATTCTCGGGCGATGACCGCGCCGCCCCGGGCCTTCAATATATCCTTGGCGAAATCGGGCCCTAGCCGTCCAATCCACGTCGCCAGCCCGTACTTACTCAATACCGCCAGAATCTCGCGCCAGCGGCCCAAGTGACGGTAGCTTTGTGGTATCGAGCTGATTTTCATGGCACGGCCGTCCGCCGATAGGGGGGAGGGGACAGGTCCAATTTGTGCGAAGCACCCTTCGGGCCGTTCCGGCAAATTGGACCTGTCCCCTTATTCCCCTCTACTCTACGTCAGCCGCGGTCCAAATGCCAGCACCACCCCACCCGCTATACGGCTATCCCGTGCTACATAGCGCAGTAGTACTAACAGCCCCCGGTTATTGTTCACGAAATTGTTGCTATCCTGATACTCAATTGCCCCGGCATTCGTGCCGGGCGGTTTATTCCCGTTATTCCCACCGAGGTGCGTTCATGGCCGAAGAACCGAAAAACCCCGAAAAAAAGCTCATCATCGACGAGGACTGGAAGAGCCAGGTCGAGGCCGAAAAGGAGGCTGCCCGACGGGCTGAAGAAAGCTCGACGTCGGCCGAATCAGAAGCCAAATCAGAAGCGCCCGCCGACCGGCGCGGTCCCTTGCCGCCCGCCGACTTGACCTTTCTGGTCGGCACGATGTACATGCAAGGGGCCGTCGCCCTGGGGCTGTTGCCCAATCCGATGACAAGCAAACAGGAAGTGCAACCCGAGCAGGCACAGCACACGATCGACTTGCTAACGATGCTTCAGCAGAAGACCGAAGGCAATCGCACGGCGGAGGAGACCGAGGGATTGGAAACGGTCTTGCACGAACTGCGGCTCGCCTACGTCACTTTGCCAGGGAAATAACGTCCATGCCCGGTCCGGGGAAGAATGGGCGGACACGTCTTGCGCCCGAAAAAACCCATTCCAAGTGACTTGCAACTCCCACCGGGTGACACGACCGGGGTCCTGTTTCCGAGGACTCGTCCGGACCGGACATGGATACGTTTGCTCGTGTATTCTTAAAGGTGTGGTACAGTGCGTAGCTGTGGAAAACGTCCTGCACAGCCGAGGGCGGCCGTGCTACCGCGACAACTGATCGAACAGGCGTCGGAACCGCGGCATGCGGCCCTCGAGGTACTTCAGCCAGGAGTCGGGGTTCCATATCTCGACGCACACCGCCGCCCCGACGATCTGCACCTCTCCGCCGGATTCCACGCCGAGGAACTCGCGGAATCCCTCGGGTATGACCAGTCGTCCGCGGCCGGCAAGCTTGACCGACCTGTGGCGGGTTGAAAGGAGCCGGCCGAATAGTTGCACTTGCCCGATGCGGTTCTGCAGGCGGCCCGACCGCATCTTTTGTTTGACCAACTCGACTCCTTCGTCCAACCGCGACTGCCAAACCGGGGCGCTCCAAAGGCTCAGGCAGCCCGGCCGCTCCTTGGCCAGAATGCAGTCGGCCGATTCGGCCGTCAGGGCGTCTCCCAATTCGTTGGGAATGGATAGCCGATACCGTTCGTCCAGGGACCGCTGGAACTCGCCGAGAATGAACTCTTGGGAACAGGGCATGGCCGAAACCGTCGAGGTTGCCGCAGGTCAGCGTTTTCGGGAAACCAATGGACATCAACGCCAGACTCCATTATGGCAAATGGGACCATTGCCCACAAGTAGCTCTTGATTACCGACTCGAATGGGCCGGAAACCCACGAAAATCAAAGACGTGAGTTTAACGATTACGTGGAGTTTGACAAGTGTCCGCCCGAAATTTTTCCGAGATTTCCACAAACCCAAGCCGGGACAGGTGTTGCGCCCGTTCTTCACCCGAGACACCGGCAAGAGCGTGTCCTGAAATAGTTCATTTAGCCCGCCGTGAATACACGGCGGGCCGGGTTGAATGCAGAAAACCGCTTGCCCCGGGTGTATTCACCCGGGGCTAAATAGTTTTCCAAACCCCGAATCCCGCCCCCCCTTTGGTGGTCGCCGACACACATTCCTTTCTTCGGCGACGTTAAACTAATAGGAAGTGGCTCTTCACTCGCCGGATATTCGCGAGGTCGGCTCCTTCCGATAATATGGAAACTCGTCCAGTGGAAGATTCTTTGCCCAACAAAGTGGACCGGTTTATGACGGCGTTGATGGCCAATCAGCGTCGGCTGTACCAATACGTCCACGTCCTGCTGCCGCGACAGCAGGACGCCGAAGACGTTATGCAGAACACTTTGTTGGTATTGTGGAAGAAGTTCGACCAATTCGACGCGGCCACGAGTTTCTACGCCTGGGCCAGTCGCGTGGCCTATCTGGAAGTGCAAAATTACCGCCGGCGCAATAATCGGTTGGTGACGGTCCTCGACGAGGGAGTGTTCGAGCAAATTTCCACCGAGGTCGTCATGCGGCAGGACCTGTTCGAGGCCCGGCGCGAAGCCATGGATCGCTGCGCCGAGCGGCTGAACCTGCTCGACCGCGAGTTGATCAATCTGCGTTACGCGCCGGGCGCGACGGTCAAGGACATTGCCCGACGGCTCGGCCGGCCCGCCAATTCCGTAAGCAAGTCGTTGGGTCGGATCCGTCAAGCCCTGTGGGATTGCATCAACCAGGAAATCGCCGCCGCCGAGGAACACCGTGCCAAGGAGGATAGGCCATGAGTGCTCGTCCCGATTGGCACGCCGAATTGCACGACTTGCTGGACCGCCTACACGACGGCGGCTTCGACGAGCCGGACCGTCTGCGGTTGAACGAGTTGCTCCGCGCCGGAGTGCCCCAGCGCGAATACTTCATTACCTACATGGACGTGCATAGCCGCCTGGCGTGGGACGGCGGTCAGCGAGAGGTGGGCAAGCGACGAGGGATGGCCGGTTCACCGGCCATTGATCTTCCCGATGGCGCGGCAGTTGAACTGCCGTCAGGCCAATGGCCCCGAACCCCGAGTCCCGAACCCCCATTCCCCGTTTTATCCACTACCAACTATCCACTACCCACTACTCCCTTCGTCGAGAGTTGGGCGTTCTCCTGTATGGTCGCCACGGTGATCATGGGCGTG
>JAUWPQ010000204.1 GCA_030611515.1 Planctomycetota bacterium
GCAAACTGCTTCAATTTCCTTCGTACATTGGGCTCCAACGCCCGAATTTCGTCCGTCGTCATTTTACACCTCCATGTTTCGTACACCGTTATCGGCGTACGCCCGTGGAGGTCTTGAGCTAATGTAGCGCTGTCATACTAATACCGCCTGCGGCGAAAAGGGGCGTAAACGCCCCTCACGAATCAACTTCCGTTCCTCAAACTTTGCGACTTAGCGCCTTTGCGTGAGTTCTTGTGCTTCCAAAAATGGCCGGCGCTCCGAGCGTCGCCACGAAAGCCGTCCGTGACGACGCCGGAAAAGCGCCGGTCAAATCAGAAATCATACATCCTAAATCATAAATCTACCGCCGCTTCCTCCATGCGTAGCAGAGCAGCCCCGCTAGCCCGCAGGCCAGCAGAACCAGCGTGCTCGGTTCGGGTATCTCATAGTGCGCCAAGCCGTCATAGACGGTGCGACTAAAAGTAAAATAGTCGTCGTCCAGATCGGGAGCGCTTTCCACATAAACCTTAACTGTCCCCGCGACATCGGCCACCGCGGTTCCCAACAGTACCTGATACCGGTTGTGGTAGCCCCCCTCGTACAACAACTCGCCGGCGGTTTCCAGGTCACTATTGGTGTCGTTGTAAAGCCCAAGCGCAGAGGACGATAGCCCAGCGTAGATCTGGTTGCGAAGATCCGTATGACTGCCGAAAAGCAGGCGCACTTCGTACGAATTGCCGGAAGTGAGGCCGCTGATGGTGGTGACTATCATCGGCACGTTCTCCGTGGTATGGTAGGCTGCCATGTAGTCGCGGTCATAGAAGACTGTGTAGCTCTCATGAGAGCTACCACTACCCTGGTCGGTTTCCCAAAGATTGTCGGTATTGCTATCAACCGTCGTACCCCAGGATGAGCCTGGAGACTGTGCGTTCGCGGTGTTGGTCTCGTCCGCCTCGACATAGGTGCCGATGATGGTGGCGTTGGCAACGCTCACCGACAGAACGACCAGAACAACTGCTGCTAATGTCATTACGCTTCTCATCGCAAGTTCTCCCTTTGTTGGGAATTGAAACACACACAACCGTTTACGGGCCGACAGCGACTTGCTGCCAAAGTAAATCCCGATCAACGGTTCTCCTCTTACATTCCTCCGCCGGGCGCCACTGCTGGCTTGTCCAGCAGTGCTCCCGTCACTCCAAACACTGCTGGACAAGCCAGCAGTGGCACCCGACGCTTTTGCTCCCGGCGGCCGCCGGCCGCCGGCTATCGTTTTAGCCCGACATCACCTCCCTTCCACTGGTTCCCACGCAGAGCGTGGGAACCAGGAATTGGTGCATTATTCACACTATTCCTCTTTCGGGGTCTTCAAATACGTGACCGACAGTTCCTCGAATCGGACCGTCATGACGTCGCAGTTGCCGGTGCCGACCAGTAAACGGCTGTTGGTCGCATCCAACAACGGCACGGCGGTCGGCAAGTCGATTGGCCGGCTAATGAAATCCGGTTGGAATTCCCCATTGAAGTCCGCGTCCACCGCGAACTTGACGCATCTGCCGGTCTTGGTCAACCGGAACCGGTGCCGGCCCGGGCTAAGGCCACCCAACGGGACCACTTCCGTCACGGTTCCGCCGAGATTGCCGAAAACCTCCCGATTCAAATCCGACTCGGGGTCGCAGCGTCCCACCCAAGCCTGCCCGTTGTCGACGCAGAAGTTCAAAACCAGCCCGCAGGTAACAATGTCCCAGCAATTGGCATTGGGTACGCCATCGCCGAGGCCGAAGAAAATGTGGTGGGGAGCGTTGGACCCGGGCACGTGGGCCGGGCCGTCCAGGCGGACATGGAACGTCGCCTCGAACACGAAATCGCGGTCGCAGAAGTCGGCCGCCACGGTGCGGATGTAGCCGCGCGACTGCCGACCCTGGGGCGTGAGCGGCTCTTGGCGCGGGTGCTCGGCCGCCCCTTGCCGAATCGCGTACCGCCCCGGCGGCATCTGCTCGAAAGCGGTTCCAAGCTCAACGCCATCGAATGTCTCAACGATCCGGACGGGGACAGCGGGCTTGGGCCGCGGCATCGCCCGGATGAAACGGGCGGTTTTCTCCGACGCTGCGCCGCGGACAATAACCAGTCGGTCCTCGGCCCTCTCCACCCGCGCCGATTCGTTTTCGCCCAAAATCACCTCGTGCCCGCGACCTTCGTCCGAGACTACTTCCACCTTCACCGAGCCGCGGAAGACATGCGACTCGGTAACGCCCACCTCGTCCACCTCGACGCCGAACTCGGTGCCCAGGTCGGTGATGAGGGCGGTGGGAGTGCGGACGGAAAATAGTGGATAGTGGATAGTGGATAGTGGATAGTGATCTGACTTCTGACCTCTGACCTCTGACCTCTCCTTCTCCACTTTCGCAGTGAGTTTGCCCAACGCGAGATAGCCGCCGGCGGTGGATTCGACCTCGTAGGTGCAAGGGCCTTGAAGAATGACCTTGGCCCCGGAGTCGTAGGTAATCTCCATCAGGCCGGAGACTAGCTCGTATTTGCGGCCCAGCGGGACGTAGGCCCGTGAACTCAGCGGCGGCAGGAAGCGGGGATCGTCGGACCATTTCACATCGACCATTCCGGTAATCCGGCCGACGAACACCATCTCCGGCATGGCTTCCGACGGGGCCGACTGCGCCGGCGCCTCGGCGATATGTTGGCGGGGGGTGACTTTTATCGCCCAGAACACCAGCAGCATCACGCATACGATCACCGCGGAGACCATGCAGGAGAACGCCCAACTGCCGACGGAAAAGTAGCTAGTGGGTAGTGGATAGTGGGTAGTGGATAGTGAGGGGAATGGGGGATCGGGGATCGGGGTTCGGGGATCGGGGATTTGAGATTTGAGATCAGACGGGAGCGGCAGTTCAACTGCCGCGCCAACGGGGAGATCAATGGCCGGTGAACCGGCCATCCCTCGTCTCCCGTCCCCCGTCCCGCGCCCCTTGGCCCTGGCGGAGCTGTCCCATTCCAGGCTGCCGGAAAGAAACATGTAGTAGACGTACAGTTCCCGGGCGTGGGGGTCTTCGAGCAACATGGACCGCAACCGTTCGGCGTCTCCCGGCGCGAGTTCGTCTTCGCGCATTGCCCATAGCAGGCGGCAAATCTCGTCCGAGTTGTGTTGCGGTTCGGTCATCGCCGCACCTCCGCCGACATTTCCCGGCGAATGCATTCGTAGAGGACTTGATGGATGCGGTCCAGGGTGCGATAGATCGATCGTGGCGACCGCCCCAACTCGTCGGCGACCGTCTTCGTCGTCGCGTTTGGCTCATATCGCCGGTCGAGCATGTTCCGATCGTCGTCACTGAGCTTGGAGCGGCACTTTTCCAAGGCCCAGTGCAAGTCGTCGAGCCGGTCGGTCATTGCCGTGGCCGTACCGTGGATGGCCTCCAGCACGGCATCGTCCAACAGCAGCGGGTTGCTTTTCCGCTTAGCCCGATAATGCAGAACCTTGTAGTGCGCCACTTTGATTGCCCAGGCCCGGAAGTTGCTGTCCGGGACGAACTCGCCGAACTTCTGCCAGAGCGTGAGGCTGGTTTCCTGGAAAACCTCCTCGGCGTCCACCTTATTGGGCACCAACATCAGGATGTACGAGAATATCCACCGTGCATCCTTGGTGAACAGCAAGACGAAGTCATTGCCCATCGAGTCGGTCATCAGAAACGCCCCAAAATGCGGGATAACTTCCCTCGCCCAGAGGAGATTTACGGGCCATCATCGCCCTATCTATTATTATAATCAGGCGAGCGGGAAAATTTTGACGCGCAAGTTTTGGAACCAGACCGGGGCATTGCCGGACCCCCAGGCCAATGTGCCGGCGGGAGGTAAGAAGAATGGTAACCGTTTACAGGCCAGCGGGGTACCTGTCATCCTGAGCGGTTACCGCGGATTGTCGTCATAGTTCGTAGGTTATGCTTCAGCATAACGAACCGATCACCCATCCAATTGTTATGCTGAAGCATAACCTACAGCCCCGATTACGGCGGGCCGGCATCCTCGCTCCGCGGCAGGTCGGCCAGCGATTCCAGATTGAATAGCCGCAGGAAGCGGTCGGTGGTGTGGTAGTGGGGCGTGCGGCGGTTCGGTTCCGGCCGCTCGATCCGCAACAGGCCGCGACGCACCAGGTGGGCCAACACGTGGCGGCTGGGTTTGCCGCGCAGATGGCTGATCCTCTCGCCGGTGATCGGCTGCCCGTAGGCCACCAACGCCAGCACGTCGATGGCCGCCTGAGACAGCCGGGCCTCGCGGATGCGGCCGAAAAAACGGTTCCGCAACGGGCGAAACTCCTCGCTGAGTGCAAGCCGATAGCCGTTGTCCTCGCCGACGACGCGATACGGAGCGACGGCGGCGGCGTATCGCCGGTTCAATTCATCCACCAGCGGCGGAATCTCGTCCACGGACACGTCGCGCATCAGTTCGGCCGCCCGACCGGGCGAGATCGGTTGATTGTCGCGGTTGCCCACGAACAGCATCGCCTCCAGAATGGTTCGCGGATTGACCGGGCAGGGATCTTCTTCGGTCGCCGGATCGGCCGCTTGCGGCTTCGCGTCAGTCGCGGTCTCCTCGAATGCAACGTCTTCGGGCGCATCGGCCGATGGCTCGGCGTCCGGCGGCGGCGGTTCCGTATCCATCACTTGCGAGAACGCACGCGCCAACTCGTCCAGCGAAATGCCTTGCGGCTCGGACTCGAACGGCGGATCGGGGGATGGGGACATTAGGGCATATTGTCCGGGTCAAGGGGAGTGGTTCTTCCTTGCAAATAGTCCTCCAGCGCCTCTTGCGCCGCCTTGTCGAGTTCCGGGCGCGGGCGAGGATCCTGGATTATCTCATCCCACGGGTCGAGTTTATCCGCGCCGGCCACGGTGGCCGGGCCAAACGATTTCGCGGCACTGGTTTTTTCCATGTTACGATTCGGATTAACCATCGGTCTCTCATTCATCATTCATCATTCATCATTCAACATTCCTATTTCCATCTCTTGGCCACTTCGCCCTTCATAAACGCAAGTCCCTCGGCGGCTAGCTGGCGCTCGTTGTCGTACATCCGCCGCCAAATCTTCGTGGCGGGAACCAACCTCTCCAACGACAATCCGAAGGCCTCGATCACCATCAAGTTGTCGTAGCCGATCTCATGCAGAGTGTCGAATGTTTCGGCCCAGCGGACGTTGCCCGACCCAGGCGTACTGCGGTCGTTCTCCGAAATGTGGACGTGGACGAGCATATCCTTCAACTCGCGAATCGCCGCCGGCGTGCTCTTCTCTTCGATGTGAGAGTGGAACGTGTCGTACATCATCCGGCAGCGCGGGTGGTCCACGTCGCGGCAAAACCGAGCGCCGTCGGCGGCCGTATTCAAGAGGTAGCACTCGAAGCGATTGAGATACTCCACCCCCAACGTCACGCCGCACTGTTCGGCATATTCGGCCACTTCGCGCATGCTCTCGACGGCCCAATTCCACTCGTCCTTTGTCGGCCCCGCGCCGCTGAAGTGCCCCAGTGCGGAATGGAACGGACCGACGAGGGTCTCGGCCCCCACCGCCTGGCAGCAGTCCAACGCAGCCTTGTTGGCCTCGATCCCCTGGCGACGAATCTTGGAGTCGGGGCTCATCGGGTTCTCGTCCGCCCCACGCACCGTCACGGCGGTCCGTGCCAAACCGGCGTTGTCGAGACGTTTGTTCCAACTCGCGTATTTCTTCACGTCCGACTCGAACACCGGCAACTCGACGGCGTCGAAACCGATCTCTTTGATCTGGTCCAACAGGGGCAACGCCTCGTCGTCGATCGTATCGGCCCACAACAACAGGTTCATTCCATAACGCATGATTTGCTCCGGTGAGTAAGTTTTCGGTTTTCAGTTGTTAGTTATCAGTGGTCGGTTGTCAGTTGTTTTGCCCGTTTAGCGGCCGTGTCCACGTGGCCATTTCCCGGCGTGGACGCCGGGGCTAAACTGAAAACTGAAAACTGACAACTGAAAACTCAACTCGGGATTCCCTCCAACAATTCGATCTTTCGTACAGCCACCAATGTCCGCGCCCCCGGCAGGATAGATGCAAGGTGATCGGGCAGAGGGTCTAACCGCACCCGCCGCATCACCTGGCCGAGGCGCACCATTAGTGTGTCATCTTCCAGATAATCCCACAAGACCCGTTCCCGCCGGAACAGTTCGATAAAGCCGGCCAGCCGCCGGGTGGGGCGGGGCGCCATGCGGTTGACCGCCGCCTCGATTTGCCCGGCTTCGAGCTTGTCCAGCAAGCGATAATACTCCGTCAAATGGGCCGGATCGTCGGCGATCAGGGCGGCGTCCAGCAGGAGTTCCACGAGCAAGTGGCCCAGGAAAGCAGGGCGCATTCCGCTTTCGTCGCCCAGCGCGTCTCGCACCCGGACCGACAGCTCGAGGGAAGTTTCGGCGAAGGCCCGCGTCTCGTGGAATCGAGCGTCGTCATGGAGATGTTGCAATACTCCGGCCGCCACTTCCGCCACGCAATGGTTCGCGTCGTGGACGAACGCTTTGGCATGTCTCGGCCGCAGCCGCAACGGTCGATCGGCCACCGTCAGCCAATCGGGCACGCTCGCGCCGGCCACGAAACATGGCCGATCGAGGAACGGCAAAGCGTGGGCGAAATAGTTCATGCAATCTAAAATCGTTGTTCCAAACGACTGGCGCCTTTGCGAAAATCGCAAGCGGCTTCGCATCAGGCTGGGATATCGACCCACTGCCCCTTTTTCGCGCTTTCCAGCACGGCGTCGCAAACGCGCTGTGTGCGGAGCGCGTCGCGGACCGTGGGGTGGAACTCCGGCCCGCCGTCCAGACTGGCCAGGAAATCGGCCAGAGCGTTGATGAACGTGTGTTCGTAGCCGATCGTGCAGCCGGGCACCCACCAGTGGCGCATGTACGGATGCTCGAAATTGGTCACGTGTATCCGCTGCCAGCCGGTCAGATGGTCCTCGATCTTCTTGCCCGAGGATGGATCGGCGTAGCGGAAGTATTGCAGGATGTGCGGGTCTTCGAGGTCGAAGAATACCGAGCCGTTCTCGCCGTTCATCTCGAATGTGTTGTAATTTTTTCGCCCGCGTGCGTAACGGGTGCTCTCGAACGTGCCGGTCGAGCCGTTGGCGAAAACGGCCAGGAACATGCAGGCGTCGTCGATTGTGACCGGCTCGACCTTACCCGACTCAGCGTGCTTTCGCTCCTTGATGAACGTCTCGGTATGGGCGACGATGCGTTGGATCGGCCCGTTCAGCCATTCGGCGGTGTCGATCGAATGGGCCAGCAAGTCGCCGGTCACGCCGGAGCCGGCCACTCGGGCGTCGAGCCGCCAAAGGGCCATGCCCCCCTGCGGCACGTCGGCCGAGATGGTGTAGTCCTGGTTGTAGACCGCGCGATAGTGGAACGGCCGGCCGATGCGCCCCTCGTCGATGATCTGCCGGGCCAGCGAGATGGCCGGCACGCGGCGGTAGTTGAACGACACCATGTTGGCCACGCCGGCCTTATCTACGGCGGCCGCCATCTCCTCGGCCTGCTGGACGTTCATCGCCAGCGGCTTCTCGCAGACGACCATCTTGCCCGCCCGGGCGGCGGCGACAACGATCTCGTGGTGTAACACGTTTGGCACACAGACGTCGATCAGGTCGATATCCGACCGCTCGATCAGCTTCTTCCAATCGAGTTCCATCGACTCGTAGCCCCAGGTATTGGCGAATTTTTCGAGCTTGTCTTTCTCCTCCAACCGGGCGCAACAGGCCTTCAGCACCGGCCGGTGTTCGCTGTGGAAAAAGTGGTTGACCTGGCAATAAGCGTTAGAGTGGGCACGGCCCATAAAGCCGCAGCCGATGATGCCGATGTTTAGGGGGGTGGGCATGGTGACTGCACTTTCTGAAAAACGGTGATAATTGGTATCCACTAAAAAAGGCTCTTCCGTCATGCTATCGTTGCAAAACAAACCGCACAACGGAGGAGCCAAGGATGGCAAATTCGAAATGTCAGTGGGAATGTCCCCAACAATGG
>JAUWPQ010000076.1 GCA_030611515.1 Planctomycetota bacterium
TTTTTTCCGGTTGCTGTGGGGGGGCGTTTTGCCCTGGCTCGTATATTTCCCTATAGCGGTTCAAGAGGCTTGGAGGCTAAAATTTTCGGCGTGTCGCGGCCGGGGTTGCCCGCGGTTGCCGCCGCAAAACGGGGCGGCCACGCCCGCCCGCTACACGGAACAAACAACCGCCCCCTCGCCCCTCGCCCCTCGCCCCTCGCTCCTCCTCTGGTGCTGGCTGATCGGTTGGATGGTGTTTTTGACCGTGGCTCGTTCCAAGCTGGCGACGTATCTTTGGCCGGCCTTTCCGCCCGTGGCGATCCTGGCGGCGGTGGCCTGGTCGCGGTTGATCGACGGCGCTCTAAGCGACGCCGCTCGGCGTTCGTTCGCCAGGACGTTCGTCTGGTCGTCTTGGAGCGGTCCGCTCGTGCTTCCGGCGGCCGTGTTTGTGGTGCAGATGTTGTTGGACGTGCGGTTCCCCTGGCCGGTTTGGGCGACGATCGCGGTGGTGGCGGCGGTCGCCCCGTTGCCGCTGATTCCCTGGTACGCCGGCCGATGGAAGGCATCTCTGGCGGCGGCGGCGCTCTCGCTGGCCGCGCAGTTCACCGTGGTGATGACATTGGTGCTGCCCCAAGCAGCTAATCTTTACTCCGCCCGCGATCTGGCCGAACACTTCAACCGCGCGGGAAAACTCCCCACGCGATTGTTCATTGTCGAAGAGCGGATCGGTTCGGTGGTCTTCTACCTCGACCCCACGCTCCGCGCCGGACTGACGGCGGACAAACTGAGTCGGCTTTCGCTCGATCGGCCGCTGCAATTGGCGCCGGGCGACGCGGTTGCCGTCCCCCGAAGAAAACTTGAAAAAAGCGTGGAAGTGCTCGACCTTGGCGATAGCCCGTACGAGTCGGCCGGGCGATACCGGCTGTATCGGATCATAAAGCCGCGACCGGTGGTCGCGCCCAAGTGAGACGTATCACTTCGCCCGCCACCGTTGTTCCCAACGGTCGAAACATCCCGGCAGCAGGCCGACGTGCAGAAACAACATCGATATTAAGCAGCCGATGGCCGCTCCGACCAACACGTCGCTGAGATAATGCGCTCCCGAGACAATCCGCTGGCATCCGACCAGCACGGCCAACAGGGTGAACAGGAAGCGTCCTTGGGGGTAAAGCCAGATCAACGCGGCCGCCAGCCCGACGGCCGTGGCGGTGTGGGCCGAAGGGAAACTCTGTTGTCCGCTGCCGCCGCTGAACATCGGCAACCAATGATGGAAGGTCTCCCACACCGAGTCGGGAGACGGCAGGTTACGCGGTCGGAATCGGATGACGAGCAATTTGATCAGGTTGGCCGCCCCGCCCGAGGCCAGCACGCAGCCGAGCACCCGCGGAATGGCCCAGCGCCGCCGGCGATCGAGTTGATGCAGCGCCAGCAGGATCAGGATCACCCCCAAGCCGTGCCCGAACGTCTCTAACGTGTCAAAACAAGTACGATAATCGCATAGTGGTTTGGACCGGAAGACTCCGGCGACGGGTACGTCCACGGCCAGCGCGGCCGCCCCGGCCAACGTCAACACGACGGGCAAAATGAATCTCCGGCAACTTCGGCGAACGTTGGACATTGGCGGCATGGCGGAAAACTGATGTTGGCCCGCAACGAAGGATGGTTTACAGTGTGTGTCAATAAGCGTTCCCCCCAGCCATGTCAATACCACTCCGGCGGGCCCATGAGCCAACAGATTCGTTGCCAGCTTTGGATCGCGGCCGCGGCGAGCGTGATTTTCTTCATCAACCTCGGCGACGCCGGACTGTGGGACATGGACGAGGCGCTCTACACATCCTGCGCCCGAGAGATGTTCGAGCGCGGCGATTGGGTCGTGCCCTGGTTCAACGGCCAAATGTTTCCCGAAAAACCGCCGTTGATGTTCTGGACGATGATCGCCAGCTTCGAGCTGTTCGGAGTGAACGAACTAGGCGCCAGGTTCTTTTCGGCAGTGATGGGCGTTGCCACGGCGCTGATCGCCTTTCATATCGGCCGGCTGCTGTTCAACGTGCGGGTAGGATTTTGGACCGGCCTGATCACCGCCTCGACGATCGTCTTCACCATATCCGCCCGCGCGGCAACGGTCGATTGCGCGCTGACCTTCGTCACCACCGCGGCCATGCTGCTGTTTGTGATGGCAAAAAGGTCGGGGCTCGGGACTCGGGGTCCGGGACTCGGGAATCATGATTCGGAGGATCGAGGGCTGGGCGCTTCAACTGGAGGGCTGGGCGCTTCAGCGCCCAGTGGCGGCGGAGAATGTTCCGATCCCGAATCCCGAACCCCGAATCCCGATCCCCCCTCCCCTCTCTACTGGCCCTACGCCGCGCTGATGTACGCCTGCATCGGACTGGCCGTGTTGGCCAAGGGGCCGGTGGGAATGGTCCTGCCGCTGGCCGCGATCGGATTGTACATGCTGATCGAAGGCGGTCCGCGGCGGGTGTTCCGCTCGGCTTGGGAAATGCGCCCACTGACGGCGATGGTCGTCATCGCGGCGGTCGCCGCGCCGTGGTACGTGATGGTGGGTCAATACAACGAAGGCGAATGGTTGAGAAGGTTCTTCTTCGAGTTCAATCTTCGCCCCTTCCGCCAGCCGATCCTCGGCCACGGCGACACAAGCTCATTGCAACACGCCTGGGCCGTGACGGTCTCGATCCTCTACTACTTCTATCACATCCCCGCCATTCTGTTCGGTTTCTTTCCCTGGTCGGTCTTCCTGGGGCCTACCCTGATCCACACCTACCAGTGCCTCCGCAATAAGTCAACCTCTCGTTCCCATGCTCCGCGTGGGAACGGACAACGGGAAACGCTCTGCGTTAGAGATTCACTTGCTCAGCAATCCAACTCATCGGTGTACTCGGGTTCCCACGCGGAGCATGGGAACCAGGATGTTATTTCTCGTTCCCACGCTCCGCGTGGGAACGTAGGATGCGTACTGGCGGTGTGCTGGTTCGGTGTGTGGCTGGTGTTCTGGTCGGTCTGCAAGACCAAGCTGCCCCACTACCTGCTGCCGGCCTATCCGGCGCTGGCAATGCTGACCGCATGGTGGATCGACCGCTGGCTGGAAAAGGGGTCGGGAGTCTTTGTTCGCAATAACCCAGCGAATGCTTCTCGAATATCCCAAACAAAGACTCCCGACCCCTTTTCTGCGCGCTGGCCGCGGAACGCCTGGATTTCGACGATCCTGACCGGCCTGGGCATCACCATCGCCATCCCGATCGTGGCCGCCTACTACCTGCCCGGCGAGGCGCTGATCGGGCTGGTCGGGCTGATCCCGCTCGTCGGCGGCATCTGGTGTTGGCGCGAGACCTCACGAGGCCGAAACCGGCAGGCGATGGGTGTTTTCGCCGTCATGTCGGTGTTGTTTTTGACGGCCGTTTTCGGTTTCGCCGTTCTGTATGTCGATCGCCATCAAAACGCCGAGCCGATGATCGCCGCCATCCAGAAAGACTGCAAGACGCTCCATCCCCCGATCGCCACCTATCGCTTCTTCCGCGAAAGCACGGTCTATTATGCCGGCCGGCCGGTGACCCGTTGCGAGGGCGATCGGGAAGCGGCGCTGAAGGAACTGGCCGATTTTCTCGCCAAACCCGGCCGTTCGTACGTCATCACCACCGACCGACAGGAATGCGAGATCGTGGAGGCGTTTCCCGGCCGGTTGCGGGTGATCTTCCGCCATCCCCGCTTCCTCGCTCCCGGCGAGATGGTCGTGCTGCGCCGCGGCGGCGAGGACGGCGGCGGTTCGACGAAGCCGGACATCTGAATTCCCTCGGCGGTGATTCTTGCCCTAATTGCCCCGCGGTCGGAAGTCGGCAATACCCGGCCGCCGACCGCCCGATAGGTCGCCTCGATGTCCGGGCGGTTCCATCGTCCGCCGCCGCTGAGGACCACCCAGCGCGGCCTGCACCACGCGGCCAGCTCGGGCGAGTTGCTCTTCCGGCTGCCGTGATGCGGGGCCAAAAGCACGTCGCAACGCATCGGCTCCTCGGCCAGCAAATCGTTCAGGCCGGGCGACTCCAAATCGCCGGGCAAGAGAATTCTCCGCCCGAAACACTCCACCGCCAGCACGAGGCTGTTGGCGTTGTTCGAGCCGAGAATACCCCGTCGCGGCGGGTGCAGCACTTCAATCGAGCACTCGCCGCCCCCTTGCAAGCGGTCGCCGGCGTGGATTTCCCGCACCACTACATCGTGTCGGTCGAGGGCGTCGCGCAACACCGCCAGCAGGCCGCCCTCTTCCTCGAACATGATCGGCGACACGTAAACCACCCCGACCGAAAACCTTTCCAGCAACTCCGGCAAGGCGTTGAAGTGGTCGGCGTCGGGGTGCGAGATCACCACGGCGTCGATGTGCGTGAGTCCTTGATGCCAGAGGAACTCGGAGATCGTCCGGGCGCCGCTGACCGACGAGCCGAGCCGGCCGGCGTCGTAGAGCATCGTCTGGCCCGAGGGCAGCTCCAGCAGCACCGCGCAGCCGTGCCCCACGCCGAGGAACGTACAATCGAGCCGATCGTGAGCCGCACGTCGTTCAGCCGCTGAAAAACCGACGGCAATCCAAACTGCCAGCAGTCCCACGCACCAGCGCCGCGGCGGCCGCAGACGCGGAAATGCCGCCAACACGCCCAATCCACCGTAAAAACCCCACAGCCACCAATCCTCCGGCCCGGGAACCCAACGATATGGAACATGCTGGGCCACCTCAATGCTACCCTCCAGCAACCG
Source organism: Planctomycetota bacterium (assembly GCA_030611515.1). Classification (GTDB taxonomy): domain Bacteria; phylum Planctomycetota; class Planctomycetia; order Pirellulales; family Thermoguttaceae; genus JAHIKV01. Next base: position 4,735 of record JAUWPQ010000076.1, read on the forward strand.
GAAACTCATGTTGCACAAGCTGCCGCAGAAGTGTCCCAGAAACGAAGAAATCGATCCCAACAACAGTAAGCTGAAACCGCAAAGCAAACTCAGGCACATCAGCGGCCAAAGTATCACGTTTAGGCCCAGAGCCACGGGCGAGAAGATATGGAACCGAGCCATTACCAGCGGCAACGTCAGCATCCAGAGTATCCCCCCGGCCAACGCCAAGCCGATCACACTGCGTTTAAGCTTTTGCATCATCCACGGCAGCCAGCCGAGGTTTTCCATCACCAGTCGTTCGAGCGTTCGCTCCGCTTTTTCCTCGTCGTTCCAATGCGGTCGTTGCGGGGCAATCCAGATTAACCCGGCGACGCACAAGAATGACAAGTGAGGACCGACTTGAAACAGATGGGAAGGATTCAAGGCCAGTACGACCAGTGCCGCGGCCGCGAGCGAGTTCATGCCCAGAGCTTGGCGGTAAAAATACATCGCACTACAGGCGATTAGCACCAGAACAGTCGCCCTAACCACCGATGGTCGGGCGTCTACCATCAGGGCGTAGAGCAATGTAAGAATCGCAATGGCCGCCAAAGCCCAGCCGCGAGGAACCGGCGTGTACCGCATGATTAAGAACAGCATCAAGGCCAGGATGCCCACGTGTAGGCCGGAAATCGCCAGAAGATGGATGGTGCCGGTTGTGAGGAACACCTCTTTCCGGTCAGCATCAAGTTCCTCGCGCAGGCCAAGCAAAACGGCGGCTGCCAGTTCTGCTTGCGATGGATCGAGGAATTGCCGCAACACGCGATTTCCGTTTGCGCGCAGCCGGTCGAGAAATCGCCCGACGCCCCACCAGTTGCCCGGGGCGATCATTGAGACGCATTGCGGAACCTCCGCGCGCAAGCTGCTGAGAATCCGATCGGAGCGGAACCAAGTGGCGCGATCGAACGAGCCGGGATTGAACGGAACGGAAGGGGCCGAGAGCCGGGCGAAACAGCGCAGCCGGTCGCCAGCCTCGACTTTCGGCGGCTCGCCATACACCAGCAACGTCGCCCGGCCCGAAACCGGCCGCCACTCGGCCCCGTCGCGCAATGCGATCAGGTCCACCAGCAGGCGCGATCCCTTGAGGGTTGACCATGATTCGACCGAGGGCGGCAGCTCACGGGGCCGCTCCACCGCAACCGCCTCGAAGCACGCCGGCTCGGCCTTGCGGCGGGCGAAAAGACCAAGATCGTCCGCCGCAAACAGATTCCATCGGCAGTGGTGCCACGCCCCGGCCGCCGACGCTACGGCCAACAGCAATGCGACGTTGCCGGCCAGTGAGACGAGGAAATCGGACGTTGAAACGTCCCGCGTTGGGGCGGCAGGCAAGAGTCGGCAGTACAACTGCCGTCCCAACCGAATTGCGATCCAGGCGGCGAGCCAGACGGCGGCCAGCACCCACCATGCCTCGACCCGGAGCGGCCAATGACGATCGAAGATGATGCCCGACGCCGCGGCGACCAAAACGATCACTAGCGGATGATAGCGAGGCCCTGGCGCGGGCTTGTTCGCCGCATCGAGGGGTGGGGCAGGCATGGCGGGTATTCTGACACGAAACCCACATTTCGACAAGCTGCCCGCTTCGCCTAACTGCTCTGCTCTGGTTTTCCCAATATCCCGTCGCACGCCTCGCGGACCATCTCCGTCGTGATGCTCTCCATGTAGATCGGCGGCGCCGTGCGTCGGGCACGGGTCGGCCCCTCGAAAAACATCTTCTGCAACGCGACGTGACGCGGTCCATAAGGTCCGTGGCGGGCGGCGGGCCAAGGACCGTAAAGCCCCACGCACGGCGTGTCAACCGCCGCGGCCAGATGCAACGGCCCGGTGTCGGCGCCGATGAACAGTTTCGCCCGACGGGCCAACGCGGCCAACTCGGGCAGCGTCGTCGGCGGGGCCAGGACGGCCGACTCGCCGCCGTCGCCTGCGATCCGCTGGGCCGCCGCCCGCTCGGCTTCCCCGGCCCAGACGACCAGCGTGGGCAGTCGCCAGGCGTCGCCTAAATGTCGGGCAACGGCCGCGTATCGCTCGGCCGGCCAGAGCTTCGACGGCCAGCCCGCCCCGGGATTTATGATCGCAAACCCGCCCGCCAACCCCTCGCGGTCGATTGTCCGCTCGGCCGACTCGCGGGCCTCCGCTTGCTCGGGGACTTGAAAGCGGACCGCCGGCGAACGGATGCCCAACGGACCGAGCAGTTCCAGGTAGCGGTCGATCACGTGCGTGGACTGGGGATCGACCCGCTCGTTGTTAAACCACTTGCTCAGTTCACGTCCGCCGGGGTTTCCGAAACCGACCCGCCGCCGCGCGCCGGTGAGCCGCGCCAGCACGGCCGACTTCGTCAGGCTCTGCACGTCCACCGTCACGTCGAACCGAAGGTCGCGCAGCTTGCGACGCAACCGCCACACGCCGCCGGGCGACTTGAGCCAGCCGCGCGGAAGCATAATCAATTCGTCGAGCGCCTCGTGACCTTGCAACAGTGTGCCGGCTCGCCGCTCGACCGCCCAAGCCAGCATGGCGTTGGGAAACCGCTCCCGCAGCGCGCAGGCGACCGGCATGGTCTGGATCACGTCGCCGATCGCGCTGAGGCGTACTATTAGTATGCGAAGCGGTGGCATATTCATGTGCCCCGATAATTCTTTCACGTTTAGCCCCGGCACTTGTGCCGGGCGCACGCAACAGAGCGGCATTATATCATTATTCGCCGCGTTCCCCAGTGCCCCTTTTCGCGGCAGTGACAGGCCGCCTCCGTCGGCATAGAATAGATGGATGGCACGTTCGATGAAAACTGATGAGGCGCCGCTGCCGATGACGCCGTCCGAGGTCGCCGCCCGCGGCTGGGACTCGGTGGACGTGGTCTTCGTCACCGGCGACGCATACGTCGATCATCCCAGTTTCGCCATGGCGCTGCTGGGGCGAGTGTTGGAGTCCGAGGGTTTTCGCGTGGCGATCCTCAGCCAGCCCGACTGGAGATCGTGCGACGCCTGGCGGACCTTCGGCCGGCCGCGGCTCTGTTTCGCCGTCAGCGCGGGCAACATGGACTCGATGCTCAACCATTACACGGCCGCCCGCAAGGTACGCAACGACGACGCCTATAGCCCCGACGGCGAGCCGGGACGACGGCCGGATCGGGCCACGCTGGCCTACTGCCAACGGGCACACGAGGCGTATCGGGGCGTGCCGGTCGTCGCCGGAGGGGTCGAGGCCAGCCTCCGCCGCCTGGCACATTACGATTACTGGAGCGAAAAAGTACGCCGCTCTATCTTGTTCGACGCCAAGGCCGATCTCCTCGTCTACGGCATGGGCGAGCGCCCGCTGGTCGAAATCGTCAAGCGTTTGGCCGACGGCGAATCGGTGCGTGAGCTACGTGATATCCGCGGCGTGGCCTATCGGCTCGGGGCAAAGGAGGCGGAGGAAGAGACGAAAAGACAAGGAGGCAAGGAGACAAGGAGACAGGGAGACAAAGGGAAAACGGACAATTTTACCTCTCCCTGTCTCCCTGTCTCCTTGTCTCCTTGTCTCCTCCTTCCCAGCTACGAAGAAGTATCGACCGATAAATCCGCCTTCGTCGCCATGACGCGAATGATTCACGAGGAGACGAACCCCTACAACGCCCGAACGTTGATCCAGTATCATGACCGCGAGGCGGTGGTGGTGAACCCGCCAGCCTGGCCGCTTGCGCAGGAAGAGATGGACCGCGTGTACGGTCTGCCGTTCACCCGGCGGCCGCACCCAAGCTACGGCCGGAGCCGGATTCCGGCCTTCGAGGTGGTGAAGGACTCGATCCAGATCGCGCGAGGCTGCTTCGGCGGCTGTTCGTTCTGTTCGATCACGCTCCACCAGGGCCGAGTAGTTCAGAGCCGCGGCGAGGAGTCGATCCTGGCCGAGATCGGCCGCGTGGCCGGGCAGCCCGATTTTTCCGGCACGATCAGCGACCTGGGCGGTCCGACCGCCAACGTGTACCGGATGAACTGCTCGCGGCCCGAGGAGCGGGAAAAGTGCCGGCGGACGAGTTGCCTCTGGCCGGCGATCTGCCCGCGGCTGACGACCGATCACGGACCGCTGATCCAACTGCTTAAGGCGGCGCGGCGCTGTCCGGGGGTGAAGCGGGCGCTGGTTGCCTCGGGCATCCGCATGGACCTGGCGCTGCGCAGCCCGGCATTTATCCGCCACGTCGCCCGCCATCACACCGGCGGCCTGTTGAAGGTCGCCCCCGAACATTCCGACCCGGAGGTGTTGCGGCGGATGCACAAACCGCCGATCGAGCAGTTCGAGGATTTTGGACGAGAGTTCCGCCGCCAGTCGGCCGAAGCCGGCAAGCGGCAGTTCCTCGTGCCGTATTTCATCTCCGGCCATCCGGGCTGCGACCTCAGCGCCATGATTTCGCTGGCCCTGTACATCAAGCGGCGCCGATTGAAACCCGACAAGGTGCAGGATTTCATTCCCGCTCCGATGGACATTGCCACGTGCATGTACTACACGGGCATCGACCCCCTCAGCGGCGAGGAGGTTTACGTCCCCCGCGGCGCCCGCCAGCGGCGGCTGCAACGGGCGCTGCTGCAATACTTCAAGCCGGAGAATTACGCCGACGTCCGCGTGGCGCTCGAGGAGGCCGGCCGGCCCGACCTGATCGGCGACGGCCCGGATTGTTTGATTCCGTCTCGCCCGCCGAAGGTTTCCGCCGCTCGAAAACCACCGCCGCGTCGGGAGCGGAAACAAGAAAAGCCCGCCGCCGGATACCGGCCACATCGCAAGACGGCGAAGCGAAGAAAACACCCCTGACGTTTCCATGTCTAATTCCTACGATTACCAACTTCTCGACTTCGGCGACGGCCGGCGGCTGGAACGGTTCGGCCGGCTTGTGCTCGATCGACCCTGCCCGGCGGCGGAAGGCTTCAAACGGGCCGATCCCGACGCTTGGGCGCAAGCCGACGCGCGCTTCGAGGGACGCAACGAGGAAAAAGGCGAGTGGACATATCGGCGCGAGTTGCCCGAGCGATGGACGGTAGCCTTCGGTCCGTTGCGATTCGAGTTGAAGCGGACCGACTTCGGCCACCTGGGGCTTTTTCCCGAACAGGCGGAGAACTGGAATTGGATCGCCGGCGTCGGTCGTTTAGCAGCCGCCGGCACGGCGGCTTGCGATGGGACCGGGGCCGACGTGCCGTCGGCCGCTAAACGGACGATGAAAGTGCTCAACCTCTTCGCCTACACCGGCGGAAGCACGTTGGCCGCGGCCGCCGCCGGAATGGAAGTGACGCACGTCGACGCGGCAAAAAACGTCGTGGCCTGGGCAAGACGCAACGCGGAACTCTCCGGATTGGCCGACGCGCCCGTCCACTGGATCGCCGAGGACGCGGTGAAATTCGTCGAGCGGGAACTGAAACGGGGCAACCGCTACGACGCCGTGATCCTCGACCCGCCCAGCTACGGCCATGGTCCGCGAGGCGAGGTCTGGCGGCTGTCGGAACACCTGCCCCGACTGCTTCGGATGTGTGGCGAGTTGACCTCCGGCCGGCCTGAGTTCATGCTGCTTACGTGCCACACGCCCGGCTATGACGCGGACAAATTGCGGCGGATGATGATCGAAGCCGTGGGCGGTGACGGTAAAATCGTCGGGCGGAAATTGACCGTCCGCTCGGCCGACGGACGGAAACTACCCGCCGGGGTCGTCGTGCGATTGGAACGAACGATAGGTTAGCACCTCGTTGAAAAAGTTGGTCTTTGGGAGTTTGGGTGCCACTGCTGGCTTGTCCAGCAGTGTTTTTCCGGGTGTTTTCCACTGCACTGCTGGACAAGCCAGCAGTGGCACACTTTTTCAACGGGCGGTTAGCACCCGGCTGTTTCGATAATGAACAATCACGGAAACAAAATGTCGCCGATTACGAGTCTCCGGAACCCGCGAGTAAAAAATGCCGTTCGGCTGCGCAATCGACGCCACCGGGAAAAACAAGGGCGCATCCTCATCGACGGCTCGCGCGAGCTGCTCCGCGCGATCGACGCGGGCGTGAAACTGCTGGAAACGTTTGTTTGCCGACCGCTCCGCGAAAACGAGGATTCGCAACGGTTGTTGGCCGCGTTGCCTCGAAGCGGCGGCGAAGTGCTCGAAGTCAGCGAGGCGGTGTTCGAGAAGCTGGCCTTCGGACGAAGGACCGAGGGAGTGCTCGGCGTGGCCGAAACGCCTCGAAATACGCTCGATTCGCTCGTCGTCGGCGAGAATTCATTTGTGGCGGTGCTGGAGGGCGTGGAGAAGCCGGGTAACGTGGGGGCCGTGCTCCGCAGCGCAGACGCCGCCGGGGTCTCCGCACTCATCACGGCCGACGCCCGCACCGATCTGTATAACCCCAACGCTATCCGGGCCAGCCTGGGGACGATTTTCACGATGCCGGTCTGCGAAGCCACAAGCGGCGACGTGCTCGCCTGGTTGCGGAAGAACGACTTTCACATATTCGCCGCCCGGGTCGATAGCGCCGTGGACTATACCGAAGTAGATTATCGCGGCCCGACGGCAATCGTACTTGGCAGCGAGGCCGAGGGGCTTTCGTCGCTCTGGAGCGGAGAGGACATTCAGGCCGTGCGGCTGCCGATGCTCGGCGCGGCCGACAGTCTCAACGTCTCCGCCGCGGCCGCCGTGCTTTTTTACGAAGCGCTGCGGCAAAGAGGGGAGAGGGGAGAGGGGGGAAGAGGGAAGAGAGAAGAGAGAAGAGAGAAGAGAGAGGAGAGAGGAGATTAGATGGCACGATCAGCGCCATTCGTCTATTCCCTCTTCACTCTTCCCTCCTCTCTCTTCCCTCCTCTCTCTTCTCCCCTCTCTCTTCTCTCTTCAACCCTCCCAAGCCGCTCGCGGCTGGCCCAAAGCCCCAGGGCCGGATTGCCGATAAAGAAAATTCGCTCGCCGTCGGGCAACTCGTTCCAGCCCTCGCGGAGCCGTTTTGGATCGTAGCGCCGGAGCATCGTATCCAGATCGGCGTGGTTGTAGCCGACCGAGAGGATCTCTTCCCGCGTCAATTTGCCGGGGCAGTAGGTAACCGTGAATCGCCCCTCGGAAGAGCCGTGAATCAGATGCGCCGCGGCGGAAAGGTTTTTTTGGAGTTCTTCCGATCGCTCGATAAACCGCATGATCTCGGGCGTCGTCCGATAGCCGTACTTTCGGATCAGGCGGTCGATTTCGCGGTCCTCGCCGAACGCGGCCACGCCGGGCGCCAGGATCACCAACTCGCCGCCGTCGGCAATCGCCATCCGCGTGCGGTAGATCGCCTTGTTGCCCAGCCAAGTGCTGTGAAACTCGTCCGCGGCGAGGTAGACGACGATTTTTCGGGGCGGCCGGTCAAGCACCGTGAAGTTGACCTGCAAGGAGAGTGTGGCTGCACGCTCGAAACATTCCGCGTCGTCGCCGATGAACAGCCCGCGCACGGCGAGTGTTCCGTCGTCGCGCGGGCCGATGACCGTCAGCACGAAGACTACGGGAAGATGGCCGCAGAAGTGCTCCTGGGCGTAGTTCAGTATGCGTCGCAAGGGGGTGTCGGCCCGGCCCATCATTCTTTCCATGCCGTAGGCCGCGCCGATGAAATGGCTCTCGTTGATCCCCTCCTGACCGCCGGCGCCGATGAAAAGATTCTTGTTGTAGCCGGCCATGCCGACGACCTCGTGGGGGACGATCTGACCGATCGAGAGGATCAGGTCGTGGCCGCCTTCCCACACCAGCCGGTTGAGCTGGGCGGGCCACGGTTTGCGATAAACGCCTTCGGTGGCGTCCGCGACGAACTCGGCCGGGACCGTGCCGATCGTGACCACGTCGCGGCGCCAGTCGTGGACGCGGAACAACCGCTTCGGCACGTCGGGAAACATGCGGTCCAGTTGCTCGGTCGTCATCGGGGCATGTGTGCCCAGGGCCGGCATGACGTCGGTCAGCCGGTCGCCGAAATACTCGTAAGCCATGCCGCATAGCGGCCCGGCCATACTGTTCGATCGGGTATGGTCGGGCGGCAGCGCGAGAACCTTCCGCCGCGGTTCCAGACGTTGCAACGTTTCGACCATTGCCGTGCGTAGGTCTTGGCCGTTCAGATCGGTTTGCGGCGAGCCGTTGGCGTAGTAGAGGGTCATGGAGAGTGTGTGACGAGGATGATGTGGAATGTCCCGCATCCGTCATACTATCATGGTGGATGACGGGCCTCCACCCCCTTCGACCGGATTGCAATATTCCTCGCCGCGTAGACGCGGCGGCTAAACATTTTCCAATAGCGAATTTGCCGTAAAGACATGCTCCAATCACACAATTTTAACGTAACCTCTCCCCCCGATGGACCGCGTTGCGTATAATCGGATGATTACAGAACATGCAACGCAGCGAAATCATCAACTGGCTCCGAGAAACCGACCCCGGCCGGCTCGAAGACCTCTGGCGGCTGGCCGATCGAACGCGACGGGAAAACGTCGGCGACGAGGTCCATCTGCGCGGGCTGGTCGAATTGTCGAACCACTGCGTCCGGCTCTGCGGCTACTGCGGACTGCGGGCCGCCAACGCCGGACTCCAACGCTATCGCATGTCGGACGACGAGATCCTTCTGTGCGCCCATCAGGCCATCGAATTCGGCTACGGGACCGTCGTGCTCCAGTCGGGCGAAGACCCGCAACTGACCCGTGGGCGGATGACCGGACTGATCCGGCGGATCAAGGCCGAGACCCCGCTGGCCGTCACACTCAGCCTCGGTGAACGGGACGACGATGAGTTGGCCGAGTGGCGTCGGGCCGGGGCCGACCGCTATCTGCTGCGGTTCGAGACCTCCAACCGCGCGCTGTACGATAGGATCCATCCGCCGAAGGCCGACGTGCCGTCGGCCGCTAAACGGCGGAAGTCGGATCGGTTGGCGATTCTCGGAACGCTGCGAGAATTGGACTACGAAGTTGGCAGCGGAGTGATGATCGGCATTCCCGGCCAAACTTTCGACGACCTGGCCGACGACATCGAGTTGTTCGGCCGGATCGAGTTGGACATGATCGGCGTCGGGCCGTATTTGTGTCACCCCGACACGCCGCTGGCCGATCGCCGTGCCTGGCCCGATGCCCCGGCCGGTCGGCAAGTTCCGGCGGATGAGATCATGACCTATAAGGTAATCGCATTGACCCGGCTGGTTTGCCCGCGCACGAACATCCCGGCCACCACCGCTCTGGCCACGTTGAACACCGATTATGGACGGGAATTGGGGTTGGTCCGCGGGGCCAACGTGGCGATGCCAAACCTCACGCCGCCAAAATACCGTATACTCTACGAGATTTATCCCGACAAGGCTTGCCTTGCGGAGACCGGCTTGAAGTGTCATCGGTGTTTGAGCGCTCGGATCAAGGCCCTGGGGCGGCGGCCCGGCGCCGGCAGGGGAGACTCGCCGAACTATCACCAACGTTTAACAATAGGGACGGAGAATGTCGTTCGAGATCGACCAGAATAAACTCAGCCGCAGCGGGTTCGACTTCATCGACGAGCAGCGATTGAATGCCCTGTTGGACCTTAGCATCGAGCCGGGGCAACTCGACGAAGTGATCGCCAAGAGCCTGTCCAAGCAGCCGCTCTCGGTCGACGAGACGGCCGTACTGCTGGCGGCCGATCGGCCGGAGATGGTCGAGAAAATCTTCGCCGCCGCCCGGCGGTTGAAGCGCGACGTTTACGGCAACCGCATTGTGCTTTTCGCCCCGCTCTACGTCGGCAACGAATGTACCAACGATTGCCGATACTGCGCGTTCCGCCGCTCGAATCGGGAAGCGATCCGCCGCACCCTGGACGAGGACGAAATCCGCCAGCAGGTGTTGGCGCTGGAACAAAAGGGACATAAGCGGCTGATCCTGGTCTTCGGCGAGCATCCGCACTACGACGCCGAGTTCATTGCCGACTGCGTCCGCCACGTCTACGCCACGACGACCGGCCACGGCGAAATCCGGCGGATCAACGTCAACGCCGCCCCGCTGGACCACGACGGATATCTAACCGTCAAGGAGGCCGGCATCGGAACGTATCAGGTATTCCAAGAAACATACCACCACGAAACTTTCCGCCACGTGCATCCGGCCGGCACGCGCAAGGGGAACTATCTCTGGCGGCTCGACGGCGTCTCCAGGGCGATGGAGGCCGAGTGCGACGACGTGGGCATCGGCGCGCTGTTCGGGCTGTACGACTGGCGGTTCGAGGTCTTGGGGCTTGTTGCCCACGCCCTGTACTTGCAGAAACATTACAACGTCGGGCCGCACACGATCAGCTTTCCCCGGCTGCGGCCGGCGCATGGAGTGGAACTGGACGAAACGCATCTGGTCGGCGACGAGGATTTCAAGCGATTGGTGGCGATACTGCGGCTGGCGGTTCCTTACACGGGCATGATCCTGACCGCCCGCGAACCGGCCGAGGTCCGCCGCGCGGTGCTGGGATTCGGTGTTTCGCAGATCGACGCCGGCAGCCGCATCGAGCTGGGTGGATACACCGAGGCCGGCGACGCACAAGTCATGGAGCGCGAGCAGTTCTCGCTCGGCGACGTCCGCTCGTTGGACGAGGTGATGCGCGAGTTGCTGGTCGACGGCTACATTCCGAGTTTTTGCACGGCCTGTTACCGGCTGGGACGGACCGGCGAGCATTTCATGGAGTTCGCCATCCCGGGTTTTATTCAGAACTTCTGCACGCCGAACGCGCTGACCACGCTGATGGAGTATCTGGTCGATTACGCCTCGCCCGAGACCCGCGCCGCCGGCGAGGAGGCCATTCGCCGCGAGGTCCGGAATCTGCCGGAAGGAGAGCGAAAACGTCAGCTCACCGATCGCTTGCGACGGATCGCCGAGGGCGACGAGCGGGATTTGTATTTTTGATGGAGAACGTCTAACGGCCCGTTGAAAAAGAGTGCCACTGGCTCCGCCAGTGCTGGAATTCCCGACATTCCAAGGCACTGGCAGAGCCAGTGGCACTCATAATTTTGCTAAATCGCATGAAAACCACGCCCAAGGGACTCCGCCTGCACATCGGCATCTTCGGCCGCCGCAACACCGGCAAGTCGTCGCTGTTGAACGCGATGACCCGGCAGGAGGTTTCGATCGTCTCGCCGGTCGCCGGCACCACCACCGATCCGGTCGAAAAGCCGATGGAACTGTTGCCGCTCGGGCCGGTCCTCTGGATCGACACCGCCGGGATCGACGACAGCGGCGCGCTGGGCCGACAACGCATGGAGAAAACGCGGCGGATTCTCGACCGCACCGACGTGGGCATTCTGGTCGTCGACGCCGGCCGCTGGGACGATTTCGAGGAAGAAATTCTCCGCGAACTGCGCGAGCGGAACGTGCCGGTCGTCGTTGCTTTCAACAAGTCCGACGTCGCGCCGCCGCTTGCGGCTGCGCAAGAAAAACTGCAAGCGGATAATATCCCCTTTGTCGAGACGGTCGCCAGCGAGGGACGCGGCGCGTCGGAGATGCGCGAGGCGCTGATCGGCGTCGTGCCCGAGGATTTCCTTCGCCCGCCGCCGTTGCTGTCCGATCTCGTTCCGCCGGGCGAAATGGCCGTGCTGGTTGTGCCCATCGACATGGAAGCGCCCAAGGGCCGGCTGATCCTTCCGCAGGTGCAAGCGATACGCGACCTGCTCGACGGCGACGCCTACTGCATGGTCGTCAAGGAGCGTGAACTACGGGCCGCGCTGGGCCGCTTGAATCGTCCGCCGGCATTGGTCGTCACCGATTCGCAGGCCTTCCGCGAGGTCGCGGCCGACACGCCGCCGGAGGTGAAAATGACCTCCTTCTCGATCCTCATGGCCCGGCGAAAGGGAGACCTCCGCCAGTTCGTCGAAGGGGCGCTGGCCATCGACCGGCTCCGCGTCGGCGACCGCGTGCTGGTGGCCGAGGCCTGTACGCATCATCCGGTAATCGACGACATCGGCCGGGTGAAGATACCACGCTGGCTCCAGGAATACGTCGGCGGCGAGTTGCGGTTCGATACCGTGCAGGGACACGATTTCCCCGACGACCTAAACGAATACAAATTAGTGATTCATTGCGGCGCGTGCATGTGGAACCGCCGCGAGATGCTTACCCGCATGGCCCGATGCCGCCGCGACGACGTGCCGATCTGCAACTACGGCGTAACGATCGCTTACACGTTTGGGATATTAGAGCGGGCATTGGCCCCGTTTCCCGCCGCGTTGGAAACATTCCGCGAGACGAAAAAGGCTGTGTAGGGTGGGTCAAGCGAAGCGCAGCCCCACCAGGTTTTTTCCCGCTATTGGTGGGGCTTCGCTTCGCTTGACCCACCCTGCTTTCTGAGTGGAGCGAAGGGCGTATCACCCAAATTTCCGGACATCCGAACCCGAGCAAGCCAGTGGCCAAAAAGTTGACTTGAACAAGCTGAGGCATTCTGCTATAGTATACGAGCGTCCATGTATAGGCAAAGTTGTGCGATGCAACAAATCAAACGGAAACAGGCCCGATGTTTGTGGTCGATGACCTGAAAGACTATCTGCCGCGCCCCGCGCCGTTGTTTCGGCCCTCCCGGATTGTGTTGGCGAAGGGAAGCAATCGCACAGATACCCATCGGCGATTGGCCGAGAGGATTTGCATGGCTTACCCGGAGGCGGAAATAGTCGAAGCGTTTGGGACACCGCACAATCGAGTTGATTTGGACACGGCCGATCCGTTGCGGCTGCATGAGCGGGGGAAACAAACACTCGTTCTCGGCGAGCATCGCAGTGCCGTGCGTTTCAGCGAAGAGGGCGGCAATGCCTGTCCGAACTACTGGCACTTCTCGCCCTACGGCTTTTGTCCCTACGGATGCCACTACTGTTACTTGG
>JAUWPQ010000243.1 GCA_030611515.1 Planctomycetota bacterium
GTCCTGAGGACCAGCCGCGGCGGCGATCTCTTCGACCGGCCCTTCATGGAGGCCTTCGTCCGCCCGGGTATCGGGTCGGCCAACTGGCCCTCGCGGACGCACTTCCCGCGGTCCGGAGTGGGGGAAACCAGTCCGCCCGAGATGTCGATTTACGTCAATCGACACTACGCGCACAACTCCTGGCACCTTCAGCGGATGACGCTGCGTCTGGATGGATTCGCGTCGGTGCATGGGCCGTACGCGGGCGGCGAGATGGTCACCAAGCCGCTGAAGTTCAAGGGCAAACAACTCGAAATCAACTATTCCACCAGTGCCGCCGGCTCGATCCGCGTGGAGATTCAAGACCTCGACGGCAAGCCCATTGCAGGCTTCGCTCTGGAGGATTGTTCCGAAATCATCGGCGACGAGATCGAGCGGACTGTAAGCTGGAAGCAGGGTTCGGACCTAAGCGCGCTTGCGGGCCGACCGGTCCGCCTCCGCTTCGTGCTGAAAGACGCCGACTTATACGCGCTCCGGTTTCAGTGAGCAACACCAGATCGCGCCGCCTGGGCAACCGCGAGGACGGCATGGCGATCGGCGGGAAGGCGTTCTGAACCAAGGCGGAAGGCGGAGGGCGAATTCGCTCGGCCCACCCTACGTTGAAGAACGTTTCCACTCCACCAACTCGGTTATGGCGGGATAACAGCGATGCCTTCTCGCTCGCCGGGCGGCCTACCGAAAAAACGTCTGCTGTCCGGGGCCTTTCGTGGCGTTGTCGGTCGGGGCGATGCCGAGATGATCGAACGAGGCGGGCGTTAGCTTCCGGCCGCGAGGGGTACGGATCACCAACTCGCTCCGCAGCAAAAACGGCTCGACCTCGTCGATCAGCGTGTCGGTGGCGACGTTCATCGTGTGGGCCACGGCCTCGACGCCCGCCGGACCGCCCAAAAACACCCGCGCGATCGTCTCCAAATACTTCCGATCCTGCGGGTCCAGCCCCAGCGTATCGATGCCCTGCATTTCCAAGGCGTCGCGGGCGACCGAAAGCGAAATCTTGCCGTCGGCCTTGCTCTGGGCGTAGTCGCGGACCCAACGAAGCCGGTTGTTTGCCAATCGGGGCGTACCTCGGCTACGTTCGGCGATCTCAAAGGCCGCCCGATCGACGATCTCGACCCGCAGCTTCTTCGCGTTGCGGCGGATGATCTCCGCCAAGTCCTCGACGCTGTAAAAATCCAGGTGTTCGCGCATCTGGAACCGGTCGCGGAGCGGGGCCGTGAGCAGCCCGCTGCGGGTAGTGGCCCCGATCAGCGTGAACGGGCGCAACGACATGTTGATCGTCCGCGCGTTGACTCCCTCGCCGAGGGTCAGGTCGATCCGAAAATCCTCCATCGCCGGATAGAGGAACTCCTCGACCGCTTGGGGCAACCGATGGATTTCGTCGATAAACAGCACCGACCGCTCCTCGGCGTTGGTCAGATAGGGGATGATGTCCTTTGGCGCCGCCAGCGCAGCCCCGCTGGCGATCTGAAAAGCGATACCCAGGTCGCGGGGAATGCAAGTGGCGAAGGTGGTTTTGCCTAGCCCCGGCGGGCCGTCGAAGAGGATGTGCCCCAGAGGCTCGCCCCGTTTTTTGGCGGCGTCCACGGCGATTTCCAGCCGGGCGTAGACCTCCCGCTGGCCGACCATGTCCCGCATTCGCTGCGGACGCAGGTCGCGGTCCTTGTCGTCAAACTCGACCGGTTTCTGAAGGATCGTTTCGCGTGCCATAGGCCCATAGTATAAGGACACAAGGGGCGAGGAGCGAGGGGGGCGGTTAAGCCGGGCGTGTTGCCACAACCGACCGGCAAGATTAGACTCATGTATTCGTTTAGCGGCCGCCGGTACGGCGGCTTGCCGAGAAACACGGGCCGCCGTGCCGGCGGTCGCTAAACATCGCCATGTCCCGGTTTAGCCCCGGCGTCCACGCCGGGATTGAACCGCTCCGCGCCGCGTGGACGCGGCGGCTAAACACACTATTTCAACCGCAATGGCGCATCGTGGGCACCAATCGGGAGAGGAGAATCATAATATGGCCGTTTGCGTCCCGAAGGGTTATTTGATGGCGGGGGTCCATTGCCGGATAAAACGCGCCCTGCGCAACGAAGACCTGGCGCTGGTGATGTCGGAGACCCCGGCCGTCGCGGCGGGCGTCTATACACTGAACATCGTCTGCGCCGCCCCGGTAACGCTTGACCGCTCGCGGACCCCCAGCGACCGGATTCGCGCCGTGGCGATATGCTCGGGCGTGGCCAACGCCTGCACCGGCGAGCAAGGGCTGCGCGACGCCGAGGAAATGGCCCGACTGGCCGCCGCGGCCTGCGGAGCGGAAGCCGATCAGGCCCTGGTCCTCTCGACCGGCATGATCGGCGTGCATTTGCCGATGGACAAGGTTGCCCAAGGCATCTCCGCCGCCGCGGTGAAGCTCGGTCGCAGCGAGACGTCGCTGGTAGCCGCCGCCCGAGGAATGTTGACCACCGACACGATCCACAAGCTGGCTGGACGGACGGTTACGATCGCCGGCCACGAAATCCAGATCACCGGCATGGCCAAGGGAGCGGCCATGATGGGGCCGAACATGGCCACGATGCTGGGGCTGATACTGACTGACGCGGCATTGACGCCCGAGAGGGCACAAAACGCGCTCGGCGCGGCCACCGAAGAGAGCTTCAATTGCATGAGCGTCGACGGACACATGAGCACCAACGACACGACCTTGCTGCTGGCCAACGGGGCGGCCGGCGGCGAGCCGCTCGAAGGCGACGACCTGGCCGCCTTCCAAACCGCCTTGGACGAAGTATGCGTCGATCTGGCAAAGGCGATTGCCGGCGATGGCGAGGGGGCCACGCATCTGATTACGATCGAGGTCGGCGGTTGCGCCGACCGGCAATCCGCCCTACAGATCGCCAAAACGGTGGCCAATAGCCCCCTGGTCAAGACGGCGCTGTACGGAGCCGACCCAAACTGGGGGCGGATCGTCTCGGCGGCTGGATACGCCGGAGTGCCGTTCAATCCTAATGGCGTCACCTTGCGGCTGAACGGGTTTCTGCTCTATGAAAAAGGTTCGCCGGTCGAGTTCGACGGGCAGGCGGTTTCCGCCTCGATCCGTGACAACCGCGACACGTTGATCCAGCTTGAGTTTAGCGAAGGTACAGCCGGCCGGCGGTTCTGGACCGCCGATCTCACGGCGGAATACGTCCGCCTGAACGCCGATTATCACACGTAAGTCAAACCGTTTAACCCGGAGCCATCGGCGACGGGAAGCTTTTTGCCGTCATGCCGTCGCCGTTGGCTTCGGGTTAAACGACAACCCAGTCGAGGACGGCTGTGCTACAAAGACACCCTGCCAAAATGACATACGACCGAAACATAGACGTTTTTCGCTCCCGATCAAGACCCTCGGGAAAAACACGCAAACACATACACAGCAATAACTTACCGAATCCGCCGACCGCCTTGGCACGCGGCTTGCGTCTAACCGGTGGCAAACCGCGCGCAGCTGCCAATTGTGGTCGCGTCGTGCAAACACATATATAACTTGCGTACGCAAATAGCCAGCAACAGGAGGAATCCGCTGTGGCAAAACAGTTGGTCTTTGAAGACGAAGCTCGGCAGCCGCTGGCCGCCGGGGTGAGTAAATTGGCTCGGGCAGTGGTCAGCACGCTTGGTCCCCGCGGCCGCAACGCCGTTTTGGACAAGGGGTGGGGAGCGCCGAAAATCACCAAGGACGGCGTCACCGTGGCCAAGGACATCGATCTGGACGACCCGTTCGAGAACTTGGGGGCACAACTGCTCAAGGAAGCGGCCTCGAAGACGGCCGACGTCGCCGGCGACGGCACGACGACCGCCACTTTGCTGGCCGAGGCGATCTACATGGAAGGACTGCGGATGGTCGCCGCCGGCGCCGACCCGATGGCGCTGGGTCGCGGCATCCACGCCGCCAAGGACGCGGTAATCAAGTCGCTCGAGAAAATGGCCACTCCGGTCGACGAAAAAGACAAGAAGGAGATTGCCCAGATCGCAACCATCGCCGGCAACAACGATCCGATGATCGGCGCGTTTCTGGCCGACGCTTTCCTGAAGGTCGGCAAGAACGGCGTCATCACCGTCGAGGAAGGCAAGCAGTCGGAGACCACCGTCGAAGTGGTCGAGGGGATGCAGTTCGATCGCGGATTCATCTCGCCCCACTTCGTCACCAACCAGGACGCGCAGACCGTCGAATTCGAGAAATGTCTGGTCCTGATTCACGAGGAAAAAATCTCCAACGCGAAGGACTTGATTCCGCTGTTGGAGGCCGTCAGCAAGGCGAGCAAGCCGCTGCTGATTATCGCCGAGGACATCGAGGGCGAAGCACTGGCCACGCTGGTCGTGAATAAGCTGCGCGGCATTCTCAACGTGGCCGCGGTAAAGGCGCCCGGCTACGGCGACCGCCGCAAGGCCATGCTCGGCGACATCGCCACCTTGACCGGCGCAAACGCCGTCTTCAAGGACCTCGGGGTTTCGCTCGATTCGGTAAAGCTTTCCGACTTGGGCACGGCCAAGAAGGTGCTCATCACCTCGGACGACACAACCATGGTCGGCGGCGCGGGCGACAAGAAGGCCATCGAGGGCCGCGCCGAGCAGATCCGCCGCGAGATGGAGACGACCGACAGCGACTACGACCGCGAGAAGCTCGAAGAGCGGTTGGCCAAACTCGCCGGCGGCGTGGCGCAGATCAACGTCGGCGCCGCGACGGAGACCGAGATGAAGGAGCGGAAGGCGTTGATGGAAGACGCCAAAGCCGCCACCAAGGCCGCGTTGGAAGAGGGCATCGTACCCGGCGGCGGCGTGGCCCTGCTCCGCAGCGAAAAGGCCCTCAACAGGCTGGACCTCACGGGCGACGAGGCCCTCGGGGCGAAGATCGTGCGGAAAGTTTTGGATGCCCCGCTACGGGCAATCGCCGACAACGCCGGCCACGACGGAGCGGTCGTGGTCAACCGCGTCCGGCAGATGAAAGGAAAAGCCGAAGGTTACGACGCCGACAAGGACGTCTACTGCGACCTGATTGAGGCGGGCATCATCGACCCGGTAAAGGTCGTTCGCACCGCCTTGCAGAATGCCTCCAGCGTGGCCGCGCTGCTGCTGACCACGTCCTGCCTGGTGACCGACATTCCGACGGAAGAAGAGCCTGCGGCCCCCGGCCCCGGAGGAATGGGTGGCATGGGCGGAATGGGAGGCGGCATGGGTGGAATGGGCGGCGGCATGGGTGGAATGGGCGGCGGAATGCCCGGCATGGGAGGAATGGGATTCTAGTGCCCGTTTAGCCGCCGCGTCCACGCAGCAAAGAAATGTGGCACAGCCGCCCTCGGCTGTGCAAACCAATATGCCAAACAATCCAATTCGCACGGCCGAGGGCGGCTATGCCACCAAACAAACCAATTTACACTTCAGCTCAAGGAAAACGGACTATGAAGGCACTCAACTTGAAGCCATTGGATGATCGCGTCGTGGTGGAGCCGATGGAGGCCGAGGAGATGACGGCTGGCGGCATCGTGCTGCCCGACTCAGCTCAGGAAAAACCGCAACGCGGCACGGTGCTCGCCGTCGGGCCGGGAAAACTGCTCGACAGCGGCCAGCGCGGCAAGCTTTCGGTGGCCGTCGGCGACGAGGTGATCTACGGTAAGTACAGCGGCTCGGAAATCGAAATCGACGGCCGCGAGGTAAAAATCGTCCGCGAGTCGGATATCCTGGCAAAGGTTGTGAAATAGCGAGGGTGGTCGGGGTTCGGGATTCGGGGCTTGGGACTCGGGGAAGCAAGCGTGGCGTTTTCCCCCATTCCCGAACCCCGAATCCCCGAACCCCGAATCCCCGAACCCCGAATCCCCAAACCCCGAATAATTACGAAGGAGCCATAAGCAGTGCCCAAACAACTCCTATACGCACAGAACGCCCGGGAGCGGATTCTCCGCGGAGTGGATAAGCTGGCCGACGTGGTCGCCGTCACGTTGGGACCGACCGGACGAAACGTAATCCTCGACAAATCT